>JAYVEG010000370.1:0-2202 GCA_043748985.1 Rhodospirillales bacterium | reverse complement strand
GTATTCTGCTCCCTCTCGCTGCCCTCGCCCTCATGGCAGCCGGGCCGACGCAGCCCCAGACCATTGATGGCCCGTGCCAGGTCAAGCAGTTCTTCCTGGTCGCTCTCGGCACCTCCAACACCGACATGACCGTCGATGCCACCGGCCAGTCCTGCACCTTCACCGTCATCAACCCGGCCCTGCAGGCCATCCAGTCCGCGGCGTTCATCACAAAGCAGCCCGCGCACGGCCGCGCCGAAGCCGGCCTGGTCGATGGCAACCGGTCCGCCGCCATCCGCTACACCCCCACCCCCGGCTATACCGGTCCCGACCAATTCAGCGCGATCGTCGAGCCCGCCGGCAAGTCGATCATCATCGCCGTCACCGTCGCGCCAGGCCGTTAGAAGGTTGCTGAGGCCATCCGTCGATGCATGGCCGTGCTCGACCCGCTATCGCGATCACGGGCGAACAGACGAATGTGGCTCCAGGTTTCCCCGGGACCGCGCTTGATCGATGGCTGTCGGATCGTCACTAGCGCCGGCAGAACTCCTGGTTCCGGTAGTCGCGCACGCAATGCGCGCGGCGCCATTCCTGCCGCCGATACTCCTCGCGGTAGGCCTCCCGCCGGTCCCACCCATGCTCGCGCTCGCTACGCCAGTAATCCGAACGATATGGCGGTTCCATGACCCGCCCCCCCGGCGGGACCTGGATGATCACTTGCGCCTGCGCCACCGGCGCGAGGGCCAGGATCGCCAGGCCGAATAGAATGGACTTCATGATCGATACTCCCTTCTCACGCGCTTCCAGGGCGGCTCGCGTCAAGGCGAAGGTTCGGTCAGGGTGTGTCCGGATCAAGGCAGGCCGGCCGATCCGGTCACGACCGCGCGATAGCTGCGTTCAGTCCACGGTGTGCCACAGCGCTCCGCCCAGCACGACGCTGTCCAGCGCGAACCGCTGCCGCCCCGCCCGGGTCTTGCCGGACACGTCGGTGAAGGTGAACGCGCCTTCCTCGATCCGCATCACCGTCGCGTCGCCGGTGCTGCCGACGGATAGGTCTGCCAGGTCCGGCCGTTTCAATACCATCGCCGGCGTCGCCGTCACGCAGCGCACGATGTCCGGCAGATCCATGCCCAGCACCAGGAACTTGCTCATGGTCTCCATGTTGTCGAAGGCCGGGCCATCGATGCACAGCACGTGCACGTCCGAGCTGATGATGTCCGGCTTGAACCCGCCCGCCAACATCGCCTCGGCCACGTCGAAGTCGAACGAGCCCTTGCCGTGCGCGATGTCGAAGATCACGCCGCGTTCCCGCGCCTCCCAGCAGGCCTCCTTGATGCTGCCATCCGCGCGGCACGGCGCATTCGGGAACGGCTTGAAGCAGTGCGTCAGCGTGTCGCCGGGGCGTAGCTCCTTCAGCACGTCGGTGTAGCGTGGCGGCGGGCGGTCGATGTGGCACATCACCGGCAGCCCGGCGCGGTCGGCGGCCTCCAGCGCGTGATACAGCGGCACGATGCCGTTGGCGCCGCTGGTGTTGGCGCCCACCCGGACCTTCACGCCGCGGATCAGGTCCGGGTTCGCCGCCGCCACCGACGCGCAGGTCTCTGGGTCCATCAGGCGCAGATCCTGGCTCTCGCCGACCATGACGGAATGCGAGAAGGCGAAGATGCCGGCGTGGCTGACGTGGAGGTAGGCCAGGATGCGCGTCTGGCTCACCTCCATGACATGCTTGCGGAACCCTGCGAAGTTGCCTGGCCCGGCGGAGCCCACATCCAGCCATGTCGTGGTCCCGCTTCGCCGGGCCAGCGCGTCGCCATCAATACTGATGGAGGTGCCGCCCCAATAGACATGCGCGTGGAAGTCGATGTTGCCGGGCATGACGACACAGCCGGACACGTCCCGCTCCGCGCGGCCTTGCAGGCCCGGGCCGATGGCCGCGACCTTGCCGTCGGCGAAGGCCACGTCGGTGACCTCGTCACGGCCCGTCCCGGGGTCCACCACGCGGCCATTGCGAAGGATGAAGTCATGCATGCCTGGTCTCCTGCTGCGTGCAGGGTATTGCTGCATCGCCGCCCGGCATAGCCCCGCTTGTGATCGGCTGCCGGGCAACGGATGATCCCTCCGGTCTTGCAAAGGGCAATCGCAAAAGGGGCACGCAGAATGGGGGGTATGCAGATAGTGGGCCGCGCACTTCCGTGAGTCGGCCTGTTCGACCTGTTCCGGGTG
>JAYVEG010000369.1:0-7585 GCA_043748985.1 Rhodospirillales bacterium | reverse complement strand
CCTCACTTTTGGGGATTGTTGCACGAATTCGGATCTGCCACGCGGGACGCTCCCCCCGGCTGGCTAGGTCAAAATAACGCCCAAGAACCAATAAGCTCGGCTGGTCGGACTTGGTCCGACCAGCCGCGCCGCTCCCACAATACCGGCATCCGGAAAGTATGCGCGACAGGGTCACAGCAACACCCAGCCGAACGATCCAGGTGGTCGTGTCACGCACGCACATGACCGGATTAGGACATTGGGAACCGAACCGCCGCGTTTTTCGCCTGGGGTATCCACGCCGTAACGAACACACAAGCCATCAGAGCGGGAGCGCGGATGTAACCCCCGCGCTCGATTACAGGACCAGCTACCGCGTCTGTAAAAACAAGCACCGCGTCGTCGGCAGCGCCTCAATGTCAAACCGAACTCCAGCAGCCAATAACACGATCTCCGTGCTCCACCCTTCTTCTTCGTAACCCCGGTGTGAGATTGGTCTTTCCAACTCCACCGCGCCCCAGCTCTGCCGAATGCGTGCGCCCTACTTCAAACCAAGCCGCCGTCCGGCTCAGCTCCCGCGACTGACAGTATAGTCGGCGACCGCCATCAGCGCCTCGCGCAGCGGCGAGGGCGGGAAGATCGCCAAAGCGGCCTTCGCGTCACTAGCGAACTGCTCCGCCGCACCGATCGTCGCCTCGATCGCTCCCGTTGCCTCGATTAACGACAAGGCGTGATCCAGGTCCGCATCCGTCTGCTCGCTGGCTTCGATCGTCCGCCGCCAGAACGCCTGGGCCTCGGCATCTCCTGCCTGATACGCCACGAGCACCGGCAGCGTCACCTTGCCCTCGCGGAAGTCGTCGCCCACGGTCTTGCCCAGCTTCGCCTGGTCGGCCGCATAATCCAGCGCATCGTCGACGAGCTGGAACGCCATCCCCAGGTTCGCGCCATACGCCGCCAGCGCCTGCTCCTCGGCCCCCGGCCGTTCCGCCACCACGGCGCCCACCTGGCACGCCGCGATGAACAACGCCGCCGTCTTGCCGCGGATCACGTCCAGATAGCGGTCCCGCGGCGTCGAAAGGTCGTGCTGTGTCACCAGCTGCAGCACCTCCCCCTCGGCGATCGTCGCCGCCGCATGGCTCAGGATATCCAGCACCTTCAACGACCCGTCCGCCACCATCAGTTGGAATGCGCGCGCAAACAGGAAATCGCCCACCAGCACGGACGCCTTGTTGCCGAACACCGCATTCGCGCTGTCCATGCCCCGCCGCAGCAGGCTTTCATCCACCACGTCGTCATGCAGCAACGTCGCGGTATGGATGAACTCCACACAGGCCGCCAGCTGGATGTGCCGCGCGCCCGAGTACCCGCACATCCGCGCCGTCGCGAGCGTCAGCAACGGCCGGATCCGCTTGCCACCCGCCGCCACGATATGCGCCGCCAACTGTGGGATCAGCGCCACCGGACTGTCCATCCGCTGCACGATGGCGCGGTTGGTCGCCTCCATGTCCGAGCCGACCAGGGCAGCAAGCGTGGTCAGCACGTCGCCAATAACGGGCGCCGCAACCATCCGCTCTGGCTGCACTGGAATCATGACGATGCCCAAACTACGCTCCCGACACTTGCTTGTTCCTCGCCCCGGAACACCATATCGGGGGGCTCCCAAACGGGTCAAGGCGAACAAACCCATGCGTACCGTGACGACCTCCAACGACCTTGTCCGCCTGAGTTTCCTGCACGCCTTGTTGCGCGACGCCGGGATCGATTGCGTGCTGATGGATAGTCACGCGAGCGCCGTCGAAGGCAGCATCGGCGCCATCCCCCGCCGCCTCATGGTGCTCGCCGAGGACGAAACCCAGGCCCGCCGCGTGCTGGCGGAGGCCGGCGAGGCCTGATGGAGACGACAGAGGGCACACTCCTCGGCGGTCGCGTCCGCTACGTCCAGCCCGTCGAAGGCTACCGCACCGGGATCGAGCCCGTCTTCCTCGCCGCCTGCATCCCGGCCCGCCCCAACGAGCGCGTGCTGGAAGCCGGCACCGGCGCCGGCGCCGCCCTGCTCTGCCTGGCGCACCGCATACCCGGCCTGGTCGGAATCGGCATCGAACGCGATCCGGACATGGCGGACCTCGCCCGCCGCAACCTGACAGGGAACGATGCCCCCTTCACCATCCTGAAGGCCGACGTAACCGCCCTGCCACCCCTCCCGCCCGCGCATCACGTGTTCGCCAATCCGCCCTGGCACGACCCGGCCGGCACGCAACCGTCCCACGCACGCCGGGCCGTGGCAACGCACCGTGGATCAGGGAGCAGGGAAGGGGGGCTGGCCGCCTGGATCGATGCGCTCGTGCCCCTCGCCACTGCCACCCTCACCCTGATCCTGCCCGCCGCACTCGTCGGCGAAGCAATGGCCAGGCTCCACGCCGGTCCCCTGGCCCAACTGACCCTCCATCCGCTCTGGCCCCGAACCGGCCGACCCGCGAAGATCGTGCTCATCCAGGCCACACCAGGCGCCGGCCCCACCCGCACCGCCCCGGGCGTCGTGCTCCACGGCGCTGGCACTGGCTACACCCCGGCAGCCGAAGCCATCCTCCGCAAAGGCGAAGCACTCATGCTGTCATGAAAGTCCTCTCCCGTCTGCGGGAGAGGGCTGGGCGAGGAAGTGGCGTGAACCCTACCGAAGGGCCGCCACCATCGTGCTCCCGAGTGCTGCCGGGCTTTCGGCGACATGGATGCCGGCCACCCGCATGGCCTCGAACTTGGCCTCGGCGGTGTCCTGGCCGCCGCTGATAACGGCCCCCGCATGGCCCATCCGCCGTCCGGGCGGGGCCGTGGCGCCTGCAATGAACCCCACCACCGGCTTTTTCGTCCCGCTCGCCCGGATGAACTCGGCCGCGTGGATCTCGCTCTGCCCGCCGATCTCCCCGATCATGATGATCGACTGCGTCTCGTCGTCCGCCAGGAACATCTCCAGCACCTCGATGAAGTCCGTCCCCTTCACCGGGTCGCCGCCGATCCCCACGCACGTCGTCTGACCCAATCCCGCCGCCGTCGTCTGGCTGACCGCCTCATACGTCAGCGTGCCCGATCGGCTCACGATCCCCACGCTGCCGCGCCGGTGGATGTGGCCTGGCATGATCCCGATCTTGCATGCGTCCGGCGTGATCACCCCCGGGCAGTTCGGCCCGATCAGCCGAGACTTGCTGCCCGACAGCGCCCGTTTCACCCGCACCATGTCCAGCACCGGGATGCCCTCGGTGATGCAGATGATCAGCGGCAACTCCGCGTCGATCGCCTCCAGGATCGCGTCGGCCGCAAACGGCGGCGGCACGTAGATCGCCGACGCGTTGGCGCCGGTGACGTGCACCGCCTCGGCCACCGTGTCGAACACCGGCAGGTCCAGGTGCTTGCTGCCGCCCTTGCCCGGCGTCACCCCCCCCATCACCTTCGTGCCATACGCAATCGCCTGCTCGCTATGGAACGTGCCCTGCGCACCCGTGAACCCCTGCGTGATCACGCGGGTGTTCGCATCGATCAGAATGGCCATTATGCCGCCTCCTTCACGGCCTGGACCACCTTTGCGGCAGCGTCGGCCAGGTTGTCGGCACTGATGATCGGCAGACCGGACTTCGCCATGATTTCCTTGCCCAGCGCCACGTTCGTGCCCTCCAGGCGCACCACCAGCGGCACCCCCAGGCTCACCTCGCGCGCCGCGGCCACCACGCCCTCGGCGATCACGTCGCACCGCATGATGCCGCCGAAGATGTTCACCAGGATACCCTCCACGTTCGGGTCCGACAGGATGATCTTGAACGCCGCCGTCACCCGCTCCTTGGTTGCCCCGCCACCGACATCCAGAAAGTTCGCCGGGCTGCCGCCATACAGCTTGATGATGTCCATCGTCGCCATCGCAAGCCCGGCGCCGTTCACCATGCAGCCGATCGTGCCGTCGAGCGCCACGTAGTTCAGCGCATATTTCGCCGCCTCCAGCTCCTTCGGGTCCTCCTCCGCCTCGTCGCGCAAGGTCTCAAGGTCCGGGTGCCGATACAGCGCATTGTCGTCGAAGCTGACCTTGGCATCGAGTGCGACGATCTCGCCCGCGCCCGTTACCACCAACGGGTTGATCTCGATGACGGCACAATCCAGCTCAACGAACGCCGCGTACATCGCGGTCAGGAACCGCCCGAACGTGCCGACCTGCTTCCCCTCCAGCCCCAGCGCGAAGGCCAGCTTGCGGCCATGAAACCCGCTGATCCCCGCCGCCGGGTCGATGGCGACGCGCATGATCTTCTCAGGCGCGGTCTCGGCAACGTGCTCGATTTCCATGCCGCCCTCGGTGCTGGCGACGATCGTGATGCGCGACGTCTCCCGGTCCACCAGGATGCTGAGATACAGCTCGCGCTTGATGTCGCACCCGGCCTCCACATAGACGCGACTGACCCGGCGTCCGGCATCCCCGGTCTGCTTGGTCACCAGCGTGTTGCCGATCATCGCCTCGGCCGCCGCCCGCGCCTCGGCCGGCGACTTCGCCAGCCGTACGCCGCCCTTGCCAGACGGATCATCGGCGAAGTGCCCGGCACCCCGGCCGCCTGCATGGATCTGTGACTTCACCACCGTGATCGGCCCGCCCAGCTTCACCGCAGCCGCCTCCGCCTCTCCCGGCGTCCAGGCGACGTGGCCCGCAGGGACCGCGACCCCGTACCGCTTCAGAAGCTCCTTCGCCTGGTATTCGTGGATGTTCATCCGGTCTGTCCCGCTGCTTGTTCCCTGCTGATAGCGCGTCCACAACGCTTGTTCCACCCACGCGCCGGAACGCTCCTTCACCCCCCGCGTTCGCTCCAAGCAATAGGGAGCACCCCATGTCCGACAAATACGATCAGCCCGACGGCACCGCGTCCCGTCACCAAACCGCCCGCACCCTCGCCGAACAGGCCATCCGCGCTCAGGCTGAAGGCGACGATGACACCGCCGACCGCCTGTTCGGCGAAGCCGCCCGCATCGACCCCGAGGCCGTCGCCAACGCCCTCGCCAACGCCGCCTCGGACCCGGCCGACACCGCCACCGGCACCGACGCCGCCCCCCAGGACGACAATGAGATCGCCGCGATGGCGCGTACCGTCCAGCCAGGCTCCGACGCGCCCTCCCGCGCCGGCATCGGGGGCCGCGGCAGCGGCGCCGACAACGAGGACTGACCTTGCTTCTCCCCTCCCTTGAAAGGAGGGGAACGCAGCGGGTAGGCGTTGGCAGCGCGCCTCAAATCCATGACAAATCTCGAAGCAGCCCCGCCTAACGCCCTGCACGAACCTCCGCCACGGCCCGCTGCAGCTCGCCCAACTCCGCAGCGCCCGCAATCATCCGCGTCCCCACGATGAACGCCGGCGTTCCATCGATCCCGATCTGCTTGGCCAGATCGAGGTTTGTCGTCAGCCGCGCCTTGATCCCCTCGTCATCCATGTCCCGCAGCAGCCGCGCGCCATCCAGTCCCACTCGGTCGGCCATTGCCCGCATCGTATCGCGGCTCGGCGGCGGCCCACCCGTCATCACCGCTTCCTGCAGCTTGAAATAACCACCCTGCCGCTGCGCCGCCAATAGCGCCCGGCTCTCGAACTGGCTGGGCGGCCCCAGGATCGGGATGTCCTTCAACACCAGCCGCAGCTTCGGGTCGCTCTTCACCAGCGCTGCCAGCACCGGCAGCATCCGCCGGCAATAGGGGCAGCGCGTGTCGTAGAACTCCACGACCGTCACGTCCCCCGCCGGGTTGCCCGCGACGGGATCGGTGGCCTCGACCAGCTTCGGCCCCAACAGCCCCAGCACATCGCGCGTCACCTGATCCTGCCGGTGCGCGTCATCGGCCTGCAGTGCCGCGATCGCCTCGCGCAGGATGGAAGGGTTCGTCTTCAGCGTGTCCCGCAGCACGCCGACGATCTCCTGCCGTTGCGAAGCGGAAAACCCCTCGGCATGCGCGGCGGGGGCAGCAAGCAGCAGCAAGGCAAGAAAGATACGCATGGGGCAGGGGACCTTGGCCGGATACAGCCCAGGAATAGCACTGTAGCCCCGCCGGTTGAAGCGACACGAGAACGCCGCTATGCCACGCCCCTGATCCGACGCCCAAACTTACTGAGGAATTCCACTCGTGCAGAGCAAGGTCCTGACCAGGGTTGCCATCCTCATGACGGCGCTGCTCTCCGGCACGGCATGCTCCACGCTGAATGCGGTGAAGAACGAGTTCGTCGGCGGTTCCCCCGACAGTGGCGAGACCGATCGCCTGACCGGCTTCATCGGCGCCGTCGTCGCCGACGAGCCCCGCGCCGCCCTCGCCGGCCGTGAAGTCCTCGCCCTTGGCGGCAATGCCGCAGACGCCGCCGTCGCCACCGCCTTCACCCTCGCCGTCACCCTACCGTCCCGTGCCGGCCTCGGCTCCGGCGGCGCCTGCCTCGCTTTCAAGCCCGACCGCGACGGACCCGGCCGCGGCTCCCCCGAGGCTATCCTCTTCACGCCCACAGCCCCCCAGGGCACCCCCGCCGGCGCCGACCGCCCCGCTGCCGTCCCCATGATGCCCCGCGGCATCTTCGCACTCCACGCCCGCTACGGCAGCCGCTCCTTCGAGGGCCTGTTGGCCGGCCCCGAGCAAATGGCCCGCTTCGGCGTCCCAATCTCCCGCGCCCTCGTCCGCGACATCGCCCTCGTCGCCGGCCCCCTGTCGCGCGACCCCAACGCCGCACGCGTCTTCACCCCCGGCGGCCAGCCACTGCAGGAAGGCGCCACCCTCCAGCAGCCGGACCTCGGCGGCACCATCGCCACCCTCCGCACCGCCGGCGTGGGCGACCTGTATCAAGGCGCCCTGGCCCGCAAGTTCGAGGACGCCTCCCGCCTCGCGGGCGGCCCCATCGGCATCGATGCGCTGCGCACGTCGCTGCCCCGAACCGGCGGCGGCCTCGTCGTGCAGTCCGGCCGCGATATGATCTCCTTCTTGCCGCCGCCCGCAGATGGCGGCCTCGCCGCCGCCGCCGCCTACCGCGTGCTCGAATCCGCCCCCACCAATACCGCCGCCGCCCAATCCCGCGCGATCGGAACCCTGCAACGCTGGCGCAACGGCGGCGGCGATCCGCAAGCCGTGCTGACCAGCGGCGCAGACGGCAGCGCCATGCCGCCGCTCCCGGCCAGCACCGGCTTCACCATCCTCGACCGCAACGGCGGCGCCGTCACCTGTGCCCTCACAATGGATAACCTATTCGGCACTGGCCGCATCGCCCCCGGCACCGGCATGCTGCTCGCCGCCTCGCCCACAACATCCACCCCCCCCATGCTCGCCGCCGCCATCGTTTGGAACGTGAACCTCCGCGGCTTCCGCGCTGCCATCGCCGGCTCCGGCCAGGAGGGCGCGGCACTGGCCGTCGCCGCCGGCCTGAGCAACGCCCTCCGCAGTGGCAGCGCCATGCCCGCCCCGGTCCCGGAACCAGGCCGCGCCAACGCGATCGCCTGCTCCCGCTACCTCCCCGACCGCGAAGGCTCCTGCAACTGGGCCACCGACCCCCGCGGCTTCGGCCTCGCAGCCGGCGGCAACTGACGTCCTTCTCCCTCGGAAACAGGGTTGGGGTAACTGCTTCCAAGA
>JAYVEG010000368.1:0-21058 GCA_043748985.1 Rhodospirillales bacterium | reverse complement strand
GCCCCTTCCGCCCGATCCGGAGCTGATCGCCGCCATCCTGGAGGCGGCGTCGGGCGAGAGCCATGCGCTGGTAGCACGCGACCCGGCCATGCTGGCGACGGTGCGACGGGCCGAGCAGGTGGCGACGGCAGAGGCCAGCATCCTGATCACCGGAGAGAGCGGCACCGGCAAGGAGGTCCTGGCGCGGCATATCCACAGGCGCTCGCGCCGGGCAAGCGGCCCGTTCATCGCGCTGAACTGTGCGGCGATCCCCGAGAATCTGCTGGAAACCGAGCTGTTCGGGCATGAGAAGGGCGCGTTCAGCGGGGCGATCGCAAGGCGGATCGGGAAGTTCGAGGCGGCGAACCATGGCACGCTGCTGTTGGACGAGATCAGCGAGATGGATGTGCGGCTGCAGGCCAAGCTGCTGCGGGCAATCCAGGAGCGGGAGATCGACCGGCTCGGCGGCAGTGCTCCGGTAAGGGTAGATGTCCGCATCCTGGCGACAAGCAACCGGGACCTGACGACCGAGGTGAATGCCGGACGATTCCGGGAGGATCTGTTCTTCCGGCTGAACGTGGTGGGTCTGCGGCTGCCGCCCTTGCGGGAACGACCGGGGGATATCCCGGCGCTCGCCGAGCATTATGCCCGCCGCTATGCCGACGTGAACGGCATGCCGTATCGGGCGCTGTCGCGGACGGCGCTGCTGCGCTTGTGCGGGCATGGCTGGCGCGGCAACGTGCGGGAGCTGGAGAACATCGTCCACCGTGCCGTGCTGCTGGCGAGCGGCCCGGAGATCGAGGCGGACGCGATCGAGTTGTCGGCAAGCCACCCGGCAGCGGCGGCGTCCGCAGCAGGGACGACGCCGATCGCCGCCCTGGTGGGGCGTACGATGGATGAGGTGGAGCGGGATCTGATCATCGAGACGCTGGGCCATACCATGGGCAACCGGACGCATGCAGCGACGATCCTGGGCATCTCGATCCGGGCACTGCGGAACAAGCTGCGGGATTACGCGCAGTCCGGGGTTGCGGTGCCGCCACCGGCGGGGGTGATGGCCTGATGCTGGCGCTGTGGCGGGACCGGGCGGCGCCGTGGCTGCCGGGGACCGACGTGGGCCTGGCGCTGGGGATGATCGCGCTGCTGGCAGTGCTGGTGATGCCGTTGCCGACGGCGCTGCTGGATCTGGGCCTGGCGCTGTCGATCACAGCGTCGGTGCTGGTGCTGATGGTGGCGATGTTCCTCGGGCGGCCGCTGGACTTCACCAGCTTCCCGACCCTGCTGCTGCTGACGACCCTGCTGCGGCTGGCGCTGAATGTGGCGACAACGCGGCTGATCCTGAGCCATGGCAATGAGGGGCCGCAGGCGGCAGGGCATGTGGTGCAGGCGTTCGGCGGGTTCCTGATGGGGGGCGACGTCGTCATCGGGGTGATCCTGTTCGCAATCCTGCTGGTGGTGAACTTCATGGTCATCACGAAGGGGTCGGGGCGCATTGCGGAGGTGGCGGCGCGGTTCAGCCTGGATGCGATGCCCGGCAAGCAGATGGCGATCGATGCGGACATGTCGTCCGGGCTGATCGACGAGAAGACGGCGCGGCTGCGGCGCAAGGAATTGGAGGAGGAGAGCGGCTTCTACGGCGCGATGGACGGTGCGGCGAAGTTCGTGCGCGGGGATGCGATCGCGGGGCTGCTGATCACGGTCATCAACATCTTCGGCGGCCTTGCAATCGGGCTGCTGCGGCATGGGATGCCGTTCGGCGAGGCAGCGGCGACGTTCACGACGCTGACGGTGGGCGATGGGTTGGTCAGCCAGATTCCGGCGCTGCTGGTGAGTACGGCGGCGGGCATCGTGGTGACGAAGGGGGGGGTCGAGGGATCAGCGGATGCGGCGTTGATGCTGCAGCTGGGCGGCAGCGCAAAGCCGCTGGCGCTGGCGGGCGGGGTCGCGGCGGTGCTGGCACTGCTGCCAGGGTTGCCGACGTTGCCGTTCTTGGCGCTTGCCTTCCTGGCAGGGGGTGGGGCCTGGTATCGGCATCGGCATCCCGGCGGGGCGGTTGAGGTGGAGGCCATGGTTGCAGGGCCTTCGGAGCCGCCGATCTCGGATTCACTCCGGATCGATACCATCCGGCTGGAACTGGGGTACGGGCTGCTGACGATGGCGGGTGGGGAGGCGCCGCGGTTGACGGAGCAGATCAAGGGGTTGCGGCGAAGCATTGCGGCGGAGATGGGGTTCGTGCTGCCGCCGGTCAGGATCCAGGACAACCTGCAGCTGGATGCCGACGCCTACGCCATCCGGGTGAAGGAGATCGAGGCCGGACGCGGCGCGTTGCGGCCGACGAAGCTGCTGGCAATGGACCCCGGCGGGGGGCTACCGGACATCCCCGGAGAACGTACGACGGAGCCGGCATTCGGGCTGCCGGCGCTTTGGATCGAGACGGAAAGCCGCGACGAGGCGATGCTGAAGGGCTGCACCGTCGTGGACCCAGCCAGCGTGCTGACGACCCATCTGACGGAGGTGGTGCGGGACTGCATGGCGGAACTGCTGTCCTACGCGGAGACGGCAAAGCTGCTGGAGGAGCTGCCGCGGGAGCAGCAGAAGCTGGTGGCGGAGCTGATCCCATCACAGATCTCGGTGGGCGGGGTGCAGCGAGTGCTGCAGGCGTTGCTGGCGGAGCGGGTGAGCCTGCGCGATCTGCCGACGATCCTGGAGGGCATCCACGAGGCGGTTTCGCAGGGAATGCGCGCGATCCCGCTGCTGACCGGGCATGTTCGGACGCGGCTGGCACGGCAGTTGAGCGATGCGCATACCGGCGCTGCCGGGTTCATCCCGCTGGTGACGCTGTCGCCGGAATGGGAAGCGGCGTTCACCGAGAGTCTGGTGGGACCGCCGGAGGACCGTCAGTTGGCGATCGCGCCGTCGCGGCTGGGCGATTTCATGCAGCGATTCCGGGCTGTGTTCGAGGGGCCCTCGGCAGAGGGCGCGGTGCTGCTCTGCTCGGGGCCAATCAGGGCACATGTGCGGGCGATCGTGGAGCGGCTGCGGCCGGCAACGCCGGTGTTGTCGCAGTCGGAAATCTTTCCACGGGCCCGGATCCGGACGGTGGCTTCGATCTAGCTAGTGCTGGTCGTAGGGCGGGGGCCTTCCGCGCAGTTGGCGGATTGCATCCACCCTACGGTTGCTGTGGGGTCAGCGGTTAAGGGCTTGGACGACTTCTTCGGTCATCTTCTTGGCGTCACCGAACAGCATCATGGTGTTGGGGCGGAAAAACAGCTCGTTGTCGACGCCAGCGTAGCCTGACGCCATGCTGCGCTTGATGAACAGAACTGTGCGGGCCTTTTCGACGTCTAGGATGGGCATTCCATAGATGGTGGAGGACTTGTCGGTCTTGGCGGCCGGGTTCGTCACGTCGTTGGCGCCGATAACGTAGACGACGTCGGCGGTGCTGAACTCGTTGTTGATCTCTTCGAGCTCGAAGACCTCGTCATAGGGGACGTTGGCTTCGGCCAGCAGGACATTCATGTGGCCCGGCATACGGCCGGCGACGGGATGGATGGCGTATTTAACCTCGACGCCTTCCTTCTTGAGGGTATCGGCCATTTCCCGCAGCGCATGTTGGGCCTGGGCGACGGCCATGCCGTATCCGGGGACGATGATGACCTTGGAAGCGTTCTTCATGATGAAGGCGGCGTCCTCGGCGTTGCCGGACCGGACGGAGCGTTGCTCGCCGCCTGCTGCTGCAGCCGGGCCGGCGCCTGCGTTGGTGCCCCAGCCACCTAGCAACACGTTGAAAATGCTGCGATTCATGCCTTTGCACATGATGTACGACAGGATGGCGCCGGACGCACCGACGAGGGCGCCGGTGATGATCAGCGCCAGGTTCTGGATCGTGAAGCCAATGCCGCACGCCGCCCAGCCGGAGTAGCTATTCAGCATCGAGACCACGACAGGCATGTCCGCGCCGCCGATGGGGATGATGATAAGGAAGCCGAGGCCCAGGGCGAGCAGGGCGATGAGCCAGAACAGCGCCTGGCTGCCGCTGGTGCAGAACAGGACAACCAGGACTACCAGCAGGATGCCGAGCGCAAGGTTCAACTGGTGCTGGCGCGCGAACAGGACGGGCGCGCCCTTCATGATGCCCTGCAGCTTCGCGAACGCGATCAACGAGCCGGAGAAGGTGATGGCGCCGATCGCAAGTCCGACCGACATTTCAACGAGCGACTGAGTGTGGATGTGGCCGGGCTCACCGATGCCGAAGGCAGCCGGGGCGTTGAGGGCGGCGGCGGCCACGAACACGGCGGCGAGGCCCACCAGCGAGTGGAAGGCGGCGACCAGCTGCGGCAGTGCGGTCATCTGGATGCGACGGGCGACGGTGACGCCGATGCCGCCGCCGATGATGATGGCAACGAGGATAAGGGCGAAGCCGGTGCCGGACATGCCGCGCTGCAGCAGGGTCGCGCCTATGGCGATGCCCATGCCGACCATGCCGAACATGTTGCCCTGGCGGGACGTGGTCGGGTTCGACAGGCCGCGCAGGGCCAGGACGAAGAGAACGGCCGAGACGAGATAGGCAAGGGAGGCGAGAGAGGGGCTCACTTCTTGGCTCCCGCCTTCTTGTTGGTTTGGAACATCGCGAGCATGCGTTGCGTGACGGTGAAGCCGCCGAAGATGTTTACGCTGGCCAGCAGCACGGCGATGAAGCCGAAAAGGCGCGCCCAGCTGTTATCGGATAGCCCGACCGCGAGGATGGCGCCGACGACGATGACCGAAGAAATGGCGTTGGTGACGCCCATCAGGGGCGAATGCAGGGCTGGGGTGACGTTCCAGACCACATAGTATCCGACGAAGCAGGCCATCAGGAAGATGGCGAGCAGGAAGATGAAGGGCTCGACGGCACCGGCCACGGGGCCGACCATGGGGGCCACGAACGCGCTCGCGGCGCGAAGCTGGTCGGCGAGGGCCACGGCGCGCTCGGCGATGCGAACCGCCTCGTCTGCATAGATGTTGGGGTTCATCTGCTGCCTCTCTTACGCGGCTTGTGCGGGCTGGAAGTTGGCGTGCACGACCTGGCCACCCCGGGTCAGCATGGTGCCGCGCACGATCTCGTCCTCGGGGGGGAGTTTCGGCGCGTGTGCCTCCTTGTCCCAGAAGGTCGTGAGGAAGGTTAGCAGGTTGCGGGCATACAGCGCGCTGGCGGCGACTGGAATACGGCCCGGCCAGTTGCGGTAGCCGAGGATCTTCACGCCGTTCGGAGTGATTGTCAGTTCCCCAGGAACGGTGGCGGCGCAGTTGCCGCCGTTGTCGGAGGCGAGGTCGACGATGACGCTGCCGGGGCGCATGGAATCGACCATGGGCTGGGTGACGATGACGGGCGCACGGCGGCCTTGGACGAGGGCGGTGCAGATGACCAAGTCGTTCTTGGCGACCGTGGTGGCCATCAGCTCGGCCTGCTTCTGGCGGAAGGCGTCGGTCATCTCCTTGGCGTAGGCGCCGGTCTGGGCGGCGCTCTCCTCGTCGTCGACGCCGACGTAGGTGGCGCCAAGGGAGCGGATTTCCTCCTTCGCGGCGGGCCGGACGTCGGTGGCCGAGACGATGGCACCGAGGCGGCGGGCGGTTGCGATGGCCTGCAGCCCGGCCACGCCGGCGCCGATGACGAAGACGCGGGCCGGGGGCACGGTGCCGGCGGCAGTCATCATCATGGGAAAGCCGCGGTCGAAGGCGCCGGCCCCCTCGATGATCGCGCGATAGCCGGCAAGGTTCGCCTGGCTGCTGAGGATGTCCATGCTCTGTGCACGGGTAATGCGGGGCAGCAGCTCCATGGCGCCGACATCGAGGCCGGCCGTGGCCAGGGCCGCGACGGTTTCGGCGTCCGCCCCGGCGGTGCAGAGCACCAGCGTCCCGGGCGCGATGTGGGCGCGGATGTCGGCGTCCGGCAGCCCGACCGCGAACACGATGCCGGCGCCGGACAGGGCGGCATGGGCGTCTGGCACGATCTCGGCCCCGGCGGCGGCAAAGTCCTCGTCGCGGATGGCGCTGGTCAGACCTGCGCCGGCCTCGATCGCGACCGTCAGGCCGAGGGCCACCAGTTTCTTGACCGTATCGGGCGTAGCCGCCACACGCGTTTCGGCCGCGGCCCGTTCCTTCAGCACCGCTAGGCGCATGCGTCGTTCCTTCCCTGAGCGGGCGTAAGATGACTGCGGCGGGATGGACGCGCAAGGGGTGGACGCGCAAGGGATGGCCTGCTGGTTGTCAGTACACACGAAGCCGGGTAACCGCGGAGAAACGAAAGAAAGGGATGGAGATGTCGGACGCAAAGGAGGCCAAGCCGATCGCAGTCGTGACCGGCGGCGCGCGGGGGATCGGGCTGGCGATCGGGCAGTGGTTCCTGGCGCACGGGCATGATGTCGCTCTGCTGGATGTCGATCGGGAGACGCTGGTCGCGACCGAGGCAGCGTTGGCGATGCCGGATCGGGTTCTGGCGCTGGCTTGCGACGTGGGCGACCCCTCCGCGGTAAACGCCGCTGCGGACGCGGTGATGGCACGGTGGGGGCGTGTGGATGCGCTGGTGAACAATGCCGGGGTGGCGGTGTTCAAGCCGGCGCTGGAGACGTCATTCGCCGAGTGGCGCCATGTGCTCGGCACGAACCTGGACGGTGCGTTCCTGTGCACGCAGGCGTTCGGCGCGGTTATGGTGCGGCAGCGGCGGGGGGCGATCGTCAACATCGCGTCGATTTCTGGCCTGCGGGCGAGCACGCTGCGGGTCGCCTATGGCACAAGCAAGGCGGCGATCATCCACATGACCAAGCAATATGCGGTTGAGCTGGGCAATTATGGCGTGCGGGTGAACTGCGTGTGCCCCGGCCCCGTGGAAACGGAGATGGCCAAGCTGGTGCACAGCGTGGCTATCCGGACGGACTATTACGACACGGTACCGATGGGCCGCTATGGCACGGTGGAGGAGATGGCCAACGTGGTAGGGTTCCTGTGCAGCGATGGCGCAAGCTTCGTAAACGGACAATATCTGGCTAATGACGGCGGCTTCGATGCGGCAGGCGTCGGACTCCCGACGTTCCGGCGGAATGCGGGAATCAACGCTGTGGGCGGGATCGCAGACGGGCCTCGGTAGGGCTGGGCCCCCGTCCGAACCCGGGCGGAGGCCTGATCCTCAAGCAACCGCTGGCAGTTTATCGATCAGCTTGTCGAGCGTCATCGGGTAGTTCCGCACACGGGCGCCGGTGGCATTGTATATCGCGTTTGCAATCGCCGCCCCGACGCCGCACAGACCCAGTTCGCCCACACCCTTCGCCTTCATCGGCGAGGAGGTCGGATCGGCCTCGTCGAGAAACACAACCTCCTGATGAGGGACATCGGCATGGACCGGCACCTCGTAGCTCTCGAGGTCGTGGTTGACGAAGAAGCCGTGCCGGGTGTCGACAGCCAGCTCTTCCATCAATGCAGCGCCCACACCCATCGTCATCGCGCCGATCACCTGGCTCCGTGCCGATTTGGGGTTGAGGATGCGCCCCGCTGCGCATACCGCGAGCATGCGCCGGATCCGGGTTTCACCGGTATAGGCGTCCACGCCCACCTCGACGAAATGCCCGGCAAAGGTCGACAGCTGAAAGCGTTTCGCGAGGTCGCCGTATTCGATCGTGTCCTCGGCCATCAACCCCTGCGGGCCTGCCGCCTGGCCCAGCGGCGCGCTGCGGTTGCCCGCGCGAACCTGGCCATCGACGAACTCCGCCTCGGTCGCGTTGAAACCCAGGTTCTGCGCCACCGCCTCGCGCAGCTTTACGCAGGCAGCATAGACACCGGCTGTCGCACTGTTCGCGCCCCACTGCCCGCCCGACCCCGCAGACACCGGCATGTCGGAATCACCGAGGTTGACCGTGACCTGTCCAATCGCCAGGCCCATCATCTCGGCCGCGGTCTGTGCGATGATGGTGTAGCTACCGGTACCGATATCGGTCATGTCGGTCTCGACCGTCACACCGCCACCGGCGTCCAGACGGACACGCGCACCGGACTTCATCACCAGACTGTTGCGGAAGCCGGCTGCCACGCCCATGCCGACCAGCCAGCGTCCGTCCCGGCGCTGGCCAGGCTTTGCACTGCGCAGCCTCCAGCCGAACTGGTCCGCACCTGTTTGCAGGCACTGGACAAGCTGGCGCTGCGAGAATCGCCGCTCCGGATGCTCGGGGTCGACCTGGGTATCGTTGAGGATGCGGAACGCCACCGGATCGAGCCCCAGTCTCTCCGCCATCTCATCCATCGCGATCTCCAGCGCCATCAAGCCCGACGCCTCGCCCGGCGCGCGCATGGCGTTGCCTTCCGGCAGGTCCAGCACCGCCAACCGCATTGCAGTCAGCCGATTGGCGCCGGCGTAGAGCAGCCGGGTCTGTGAAACCGCCATCTCCGGCTGGCCGCCCTCGAGGTCGCCCGAGGCACTCTCATGCGCGATCGCGGTAATCCGGCCATCCTGTCCCGCGCCGATGCGGATGCGCTGGATCGTTGCCGGACGATGCGTGGTGTTGTTCGCGACCATCGGGCGCGTAAGGGTCAGCTTCACCGGGCGTTTCGCCGCCTTGGCCGCGAGTGCCGCCAGCACGGCGTCCGCGCGCAGGAACAGCTTGCTGCCGAAGCCACCGCCGATGAAGGCCGACACCAGGCGGACATTGTCGGCCGGCATGCCCAGCGTGCTGGCAAGGTCTCGCTTACACCAGGCGATCATCTGGTTGGAGGTCCAAAGCGTGAGCTTCTCCCCCTCCCAGGCAGCGAGGGAGGCGTGCGGCTCCATCATCGCGTGGCTTTCGTCGGGCGTTGTGTAGGTTTCGTCGAGCTTGACCGCTGCGCTGGCAAAGGCGCCTTCGAAATCACCGACCCGGTCCTCTGCCGGACCCTTGCCCTCCCCGCTGGCCGGCTTGGCGCTCGGGGCCTCGGCTGCCAGGTCGAAGCGGCCGGGCTGGCGGTCATAACCGACCTTGATCAGCGCCGTGGCCGCCCGCGCCTGTTCGAAGCTTTCGGCCACCACGACCGCGATCGCCTGGTGGTAGTGCTGGATTTCGGGGCCGCCGAACAACGATGCGGTGTTCATCTTGGCCTTGGGCAACCGGGGCATGTCCAGGGTCGTGACGATGGCCAGCACGCCGGGTGCCGCACGGGCTGCGGCGGTGTCCATCGCGGTGATCCGCCCCTTGGCAATGCCGGCCCCCAGCAGGTAGCCGTAGGCCTGGTTGGGCACGACGTCATGGCGCTCGTAAGCGAACGGGGCTTTGCCGGTGGTCTTGAGCGGCCCATCGATGCGGTCCAGCGGCTTGCCGACCACCTTCAACTGGTCGATCGGGTTGCGGGTCGCGGGTGTGTCGAACTTCATGGCTCAGCCCCTCGCCTCGGCCAGCACGGACGCGAGGGTCCGTTCCGCCAAGGTCACCTTGAACACGTTCTCATTCGTCGGCCGCGCACCCGCAAGGATCGCGGCCATGGCGGGTTTAGCACCGCGCGGCAGCTCGGCCTCGGCCGCCTCCACCCGCCAGGGCTTGTGCGCCATGCCACCCAGCGCCACCCGGCCGGTGCCATCCCGCTGCACGATGGCTGCGACGGACACGAGAGCAAAGGCGTAGGAGGCGCGATCGCGCACCTTGCGGTAGATGTGCTGGCCACCCGCGGGCGGCGGCAGGGTGACTGCCGTGATCAACTCGTTTTCCGCAAGCGCGGTGTCGATGTGCGGCGTGTCGCCGGGCAGGCGGTGGAAATCGGCGATCGGAATGTGGCGGGTTGTGCCGTCCGGCTTCACCGTGTCTACCACGGCATCCAGCGCCCGCATGGCGACCGCCATGTCGCTGGGGTGGGTGGCGATGCACGCCTCGCTGGCGCCGATGACCGCCAGCTGCCGGGATACGCCGCCGATGGCGGAGCAGCCACTGCCAGGCTGGCGCTTGTTGCAGGGCATGTTGGTATCGTAGAAATAGGCGCATCGGGTGCGTTGGAGCAGGTTGCCCGCGGTCGTCGCCTTGTTCCGCAACTGCCCCGAGGCACCGGCCAGCAACGCGCGTGACAACAGGCCGTAGTCGCGCCGCACGCGGATATCCGCGGCAAGATCGGTGTTGCGCACAAGTGCTCCCACGCGCAGGCCGCCTTCCGGTGTCGGCTCGATCGTGTCCAGACCGACACCGTTCACATCGACCAGATGGGAGGGCGTCTCGATCTGGAGCTTCATCAGGTCGAGCAGGTTGGTGCCACCGGCGATGAACTTGGCGTTCGAATTGCGCGCAGCGGCGGATGCCGCTTCGGCGGGCGTGTGGGCCCGCTCGTAGGTGAAGGGCTTCATACCTGCCTCCCGGCGACTTCGATGATGGCGTCGACGATGTTCGAATAGGCGCCGCAGCGGCAGATGTTGCCGCTCATGCGCTCGCGGATTTCCTCGGGCGTGAGCTGCGGTGCTGCGGTCAGGTCCGCAGTCACATGGCTCGGCACGCCGGCCTTCAGCTCCTGCAGCGCCGCCACCGACGCGCAGATCTGGCCCGGCGTGCAATAGCCGCACTGATAACCGTCGTGCTTGACGAACGCTGCCTGCATGGGATGTAGACTGCCGGGCTGGCCCAGGCCCTCGATCGTGGTGACCTCGTCGCGCTCGTGCATCACCGCCAGCGTCAGGCACGAATAAATGCGCTGGCCATTCACCATGACCGTGCAGGCGCCGCATTGGCCGTGGTCGCAGCCTTTCTTGCTGCCGGTCAAGTGAATGTGCTCGCGCAGCGCGTCCAGCAGGGTGGTGCGATTATCCAGCTCCAGGGCGTGCATTGCACCGTTCACGCGGAGGGAAAGTTTCGTCATTGCAGGCACTTCCGTATTGTTGGATGGCAATTGGGCCTTGGCCTGGCCGGCGTTGGTGCCAGCCGCCACGGCGGCCGCGGCGCCAACGAGCGTGCGCCGAGTTAGGGAAGGATGGCCGGGGCGATCCATTGGGGTCTCCGTGTCGATTTTGGGGAGGCGCGTTGAGCGGCCTTGCGGTCCTAACGCCGGTCCAGCGCTGGTCGTTGCCCTGCCATTTCCGTGACTGGCCACGGCGGCGGCCCTGCCGCCTCGCCTGACGATTGCCAGCTCGGTGACGCTGCCGGTATCAATGTCCTACGTGATCCGAGGCCGCCCATGAACAGCCTGCTCGACGACGGCACTGCCTGCGACAGCGGCTTCCCGCCGGTGATCAGCTTTCCGATGTTGGCAGGCATGGCCTACCCGCGGCTGCAGAGCGACGGACTGCTGGGTATTGCCGCCGACCCGGCAGCCCTGATGGCGATGCCGCCCGCACAGCGGGAGAGGGTTCATGTCTTGATGACCAATGCCAGCCGCGGGTGCAGCGCCGCACTGGCAGCGGCGCTGCCGAACCTGCGGCTCGTGCTGTCACAAGGTGCCGGGCAGGACCGGATCGACATGGCGGCCCTGCGCGATCAGGGCGTTCGCGTGCGCTCGGTGGGCGAGGCCTTGACGGAGGACGTGGCGGACCTTGCGATGGCGCTGGTGCACATGACCAGCCGGACCCTGGTGCAGGCAGACGCCTTCGTACGCTCCGGCCAATGGCCCGGCGGAGGCTTTCCCGTAGGCGAAAGCCTGGTGGGCGCGACGATCGGGATCGGTGGCCTCAGCGGCCGGATCGGACAGGCGATCGCTCGGCGCGCCGTGGCGTCCTGCATGACCGTCGTGGGACTGCAGCGACCGTCCAACGCAGGCCTGGGCGTGCCGCTTTTCAGCGATATGCGTGCCATGGCCCAGGCGAGCGATATTCTTGTGCTGGCCCTGCCGGGTGGCCCGGCGTTGCGCCGATGCGTTGGCTCAGCCGAACTGGCGGCACTGGGCCGGAAGGGGCGCCTGATCAACGTCGGGCGTGGCGAGCTGGTCGATACGGACGCGCTGATCGAGGCGTTGGAAAACGGCGTGATCATGGCCGCCGGTCTCGATGTGCTCGACGGCGAACCGGAGGTGTCGTCCCGCTTGGCAAAGTTGCCGAACGTCGTCCTGACACCGCACATCGGCGGAGCCACCTGGGGACACCGGGCCCGGGCCGCAGAAATCGCGGAGCGGGAGGTGCTGGCGGCCTTGGGGATTCGATAGACGAATTCGAAGCATGGTGCCGGCTTATGGGATTGAACCGCGGACCCACTGGTTACGAAATGCAAATGTCTGGGATGACAGTCCTTTGCAGTTAAGCCGCATATCATTGTCAACTTAGTGATTTAGAAGGCATGATTATCAACATAGAAATCGGAATTGGCTACTAATCGGACCTGCGCGCGGTTGTTTGAGCCTGCGCGGCCTTCTGTGATTCGATGCGGTTGCAGGCATGTCGGGGTAGTCCCGGCACGGCGTCGGATTGGGCAAGAAAAGTTTTGGGGCGAGCCGGGCTGTCCGCCTTTGGCGCTATTGCGGGCGCTGCTGCTTGCGACCTGGCACGACCTGTCGGATGGGAAGCTTGCGGACGCACTCGACGATCGGGCGAGGTCCCGCCGGTTCTGTGGCTTTTCGACGCACGAGGCCACGCCGGAGCGCACTGCCTTCGTCCGCTTCCGGGCCGAGTTGGTGCGCCTGGGTCTTGACCGGGCGTTGTTCGAGGCCGTCACGCGTCAGCTTTGGTGGCGAGGCGGCGACACAGCGGCTGCGGGCCCACAACGCGGCGATCCGTCGCGTCCGTTTGCGGCTCGGCGTGGTCCAGGATGTAGCGTAGCCCTTCTGCCCGGAACTGCACGTTCAGGGGGGGGGCCAGACGGCACCGTACTTCGCGAGGGCAAACAGCAGTGCGATGGCGGCCGGGCTGTTGGCGAGCATGACGGCGGCGCGCTCACCGGGAAGGAGGCCGAGGTTCTGCAAGCCTGCGGCGACGCGGTCCGACATCTCATGCAGGGCGCCGAACGTCAGGGTCTCGCCTTCGTAGGTTGCGAACATACGGCCGGGTTCGGCCTGTGCGAGGGCGATGAAGCGGTCGATAGAGCCATGATCGCCGTTGGTGGGCGTCGGTTGCATTGGGTGACAGGGGCACCCCGTGGCATCGCGTGCGGGATCACGGATCAAGGCGGGATCGATTACGGGCCTACACTCCCCTGTAGGACGCATGACGGGACAGGACCCGGCCCGTCAGGCCGCTATGTTCTTGCGGGCGGCGCGCTTTCCGCCGCCGCCGCGACCTGCTCCAGCGACAGCGTCGGCGTGCCGGCACCGAATGCGGCCAGCACGCGCAACGCCTTCTCGATGGACCGGATGTAGAGCGGGTCGGGCCTTGCGGCGGGAAGAGCAGGCACGGGATCGGGGCTTGGCGCAGACCCGGTTCGGGCCGCTGGTGACGATGACGGCCCAGGCCTTGTCGCTGCCGGTGCTGCCGGTGCTGTCGCCGGCGCGACCGCTACTGGTGAAGGGCGCCTAAATCGCACGCAAACCGACACCCTGCTTCTGAGTGGCCTGGTAGAGCGCGGACATTTCCAACACGGGCTGTCCCAGATCCGCATCGAACAGCTTCCGATTGCCTGCTGCCGTGTCTTGTCCGCGGTTGCCCCGATCCAGGTTGGATCGGGAGCTTCGGATGCGCTGACGGGAAGAGTCGGAAGGACAAGCGATGCTTCTGCTCCTACTTATGCGCCATTGGAATGCAACAGCATTGGCCTGGGCTTCATTCACCAGGGCCGCCTCGGCCCGCAGCCAGGCCACGAACCGGGCGACTGGCGGGTGGTTGCGGTTGGCGAGCAGGACGATGGCCCGATAGGCCCCCTGGTCCGGCATGGCGGGCTGCACAGCAGACCAGTTTGCCGGTCTGCAAATCGGGGCAAGCGGGGGATCACCGCCCGCCCTCGCGATCGATCTTCGGGCGGAGACGCTGGCGATACCCGGAACCTCGACCCGACCCGGAAACGCGTCGCGGGCGCCGGGCGAACGGTGCGTTCACCGATCGACGGCCGACCCATCGGGACTGTGCCTGACATGACGGGGGGGAGATCAAGGCGACGACCAGCCTGTCGCACAAGGCGTTCGGCAAGTGGCGCTTGGTGCCCGCACCGCGGCGCGGCGAGCTGGTGCGGTTGCTCGTGAGGAGTTGCGCCTGAACAAGGAGGTGCTTGGGCGCCCGGTATCGATCGAGGCGGGTAAAGTCGTCTCCGAGGGTCTGGGCGAGGTGCGATCGACATCTGCGACCTGGCCATTGGCCTGTCGCGGCAGCTTTATGGTCTGACCTTGGGGAGCGAACGGCCGAACCACCGGCTGATGGAGCAATGGCACCCGGCGGGCGTGGTGGGGGTGATCTCCGCCTTCAACTTCCCGGTCGCGCTGTGGTCGTGGAACGCGGCGCTTGGGCTGGTTTGCGGCGACAGCGTGGTCGGTCGTCGTGACCGGCGGGCGGGAAGGCGGGGCGGCCCTGGTGGAAGGTGCGCGCGTGCCGGTGGTCTCGGCGACCGGCTCCACGACCATGGGGCGCGTGGTCGGGCAGCGCGTGGCGGCACGGTTTGGGCGATCGACCCTGGAGCTGGGCGGCAACAATGCGACCATCGTCGCCGGTTCCGCGGACCTGGATCTTGCATTGCGCACGGTGGCGTTCGGCGCGATCGGCACGGCCGGTCAGCGACGCACGACGCTGCGGCGCCTGTTCGTGCAGGACGGGATACATGACCCGTTCCTGTCGCGGTTGCGCCGGGTTTATGGGTCAGTGGACAAGGGATTTATTCTGAAGACGTCTATCGAGAGCGCCGGGCGACCTCGTAGCGCGCGAGGTTTTCGGCATTTGGCGGATACAGGCCTGACAGCGTCGCACCATTCACGACCTCAGACAGGATCCAGGCCTCCAGGCTCTCCTGTTCCACGCCTGCCTGCACGAGTGTTTCGGCGAGTGCTTTGGGGACGACGATCGCTCCATCGCCATCTGCTACGATGACATCGTTCGGGTAGATCGCGACCCCCCCGCACCCGATTGGCTCCTGCCAGTTGACGAAGGTCATGCCCGTGACCGCCGGCGGCGCCGCGACACCTTGCGCCCAAATGGGCAGTCCGGTTGCGACGATCCCCTCGAGGTCGCGGACGACGCCGTCCGTCACCAAAGCGGCCACGCCACGCTGGCGCATCCGGGCGCACAGGATGTCGCCATACACCCCCGCATCGCTGCAGCCCCCGGACGCGATCACCGCGATACAGCCGTCCGGCATCGCCTCCACCGCGGTCCGGGTGGAGATCGGCGCCGACCAGGCTGCAGGGGTCGCAAGGTCCTCGCGTGCGGGAATGAACCGCAGCGTGAAGGCCCGACCTGCAATGCGCCGTTGGCTCGGCGCCAACGGCCGGGTGCCGCGCAGCCACACGTTGCGCAAGCCCTGCTTGAGCATCAACGTCGTGAGCGTCGCGGTGGAGACGCCGCGCAGCGCCGCCATCATCCCTGCTTCCTTCATGCCGCTGGCCGCCGCGCTGTGTTCACTCATCCCGCACTTCCCTTCAGATGTTGGTCAGGAGGCCGCCGTCGACCCGCTGCACCGTGCCAGTCACATAGGATGCCTGGCGGCCGGTATGGCGACCCCGAGGAAGGCGACGACGCTCGCATAGTCCTCGGGGATGGTGGCGGTGCTTTCGGCTGTGATGGTCTCGACCGGGCGGCCGTCGCGCTTGGGCTTGGCTTCGTCGGGGATGCGGCCCCAGCCACGCGAACGCATGCCCGGCAAGACACGGTCCGTGAGGGCTATGACCGACAGGACCATCGCGAACGGCTGCTGGTTTCATCCGGCCCACGCGCAATTCGCGTTCACGGTGGCTTTCCATATCGCCTTCCCGGCGTTCAGCATCGGCCTGGCAAGCTATGTCGCCGTGCTGGAAGGCCTGTTCCTCTGGACCAGGCGCCCGGTGTTCATGGAGACCTATCGCTTCTGGTTGCGTATCCTCGCCGTCGGCTTTGCGATGGGCGTCGTGTCAGACCTGGTGATATCCCACCAGCTCGGCACGAACTGGAGCGTGTTCGCCAAGCTCGCTGGGCCAGTCGTGGGACCGGTCATGGCCTATGAAGTGCTGACGGCGTTCTTCCTGGAGGCCGGGTTCCTGGGCGTGATGCCATTCGGCATGAAGGGGCTCGAGCCGCGGCTGCACTTCGCCGCAAGCTGCCTGGTCGCGGGCGGCACGCTGCTCAGCGGGTTCAGGATCCTGTCCCTCAACTCCTGGATGCAGACCCCGGCGGGCTACGCGATCGCGCTCGGCGGGCGGTTCCGGCCCACGAGCTGGCTGCAAATCATCTTCAACCCCAGCATGTTCGTAAGTTTCCCGTACATGATCCTGGCGGGCTACCTGTCGGTCACATTCGTGGTCGGCGCTACCGGCGCCTGGCAGCTGTTGCGGGACCGCAAAACCCCCCTCGCGCGCCTGGTGTTCAGCATGGCCATGTCGATGGCCGCGATCGTCGCCCCGGCGCAGATCGCGATGATTCGTCGGGCTGTGGGCGGCGAGTGCTGCCGCGACCGCGCTGTTCGCCTACGCCCTGCGATGGGTGCTACTGGGCTAAGCATCGGTCGGATTTGATTCGCGACCGTGCTCCGAAGGACGCGACATGAACGCCTGCACCCGTATTTTCATCTTTCTGAGCGTGTCGGTGGGGCTACTGGCGGCGATGCCGGCATCTGCCCAGCAGCCGGCGGCCTGTCCGCCAAGCCCGATGCGCGTGACCCGCTCAGCGGGCGGCGTCATCGACTATCTCGGCACAGTGCCAGGCATCCCGGAGCTGTGCCGGATGACGCGCGCCGACGGGACCGGCGACTTCTACTTTGGCGCATGGCGCAGCGACTGGCCCGGCGCGGGACTGGCCTATCCCGCCATCCGCGCCGTGATCACGGGTGGCGCCGGGACCCGCGCCAGCTTCATCACCCGGTCCGTCCCCGGCCTGCAATGGACCGACATCTTCGTCAACCAGGGCATTGAGCCCATCGAGGTGGACGGCCGCCGTTACGATGCGCTGAAGCTGGCGCATGAGCGGGACGGGATCGAGGGCAACACCTATCACTCGGTGATCACCACCTGGCGCGACGTTGCCACCGGCGTGGCGCTCCGGGTCGTCGAAAACCAGATTGCCGGGCAATCCTATGGACCCGACACGACGTGGCGTGCGCTGCAGGTGACGTCGTTGCCGCGATGACGCCAATTCTGCGATGACCCTCGACCAGCTCCGCATCTTCGTGGCCGTCACCGAGCGGCAGCCTGTCACGCGGGCGGCCGAGGCGCTGAACATCGCGCAATCCGCGGCCAGCGCCTCGATCGCGGCGCTGGAGGGCCGGCATGGCGCCAGGCTGTTCCACAGGGTTGGGCGAGGCATCGAGTTGACCGAGGCGGGGGCGCTGTTCCTGGTCGAGGCGCGGGCGGTGCTGGCCCGGGCCGAGGCGGCGGAGCTGGTGCTGTCGGAGTTGGGCGGGCTGAAGCGCGGCACGCTGTTGGTGCAGGCCAGCCAGACCATCGCCAGCTACTGGCTGCCACGCCATCTGGTCGCGTTCCGGCGCAGCCACCCCGGCATCGACATCCGCCTCACGGTCGGCAACACGACCCAGGTTGCGGCCGCGATCCATGATGGCTCGGCCGAGCTCGGCTTCGTCGAGGGCACTGTCGATGACCCGGCGCTCGACAGCCGCGTCGTCGCACGCGACCAGCTCGTGATCGTGGTTGGCCCGGACCACCCCTGGGCGACCGGCGCCGCGGTCACGCCGCAACGCCTGGCCGAGAGCGACTGGGTGTTGCGGGAGGCCGGGTCCGGCACGCGGTCGGTGTTCGAGGCGGCCCTGGAAGGGTTCGGCATCACGCTCTCGAGCCTGCGGGTGGTGCTCGACCTGCCGTCCAACGAGAGCGTCCGCGCGGCGGTGGAGGCCGGCATGGGGGCGACCGCCATCTCCGCTTCGGCCGCGGCGCCGAGCATCGAGGCCGGGCTGCTCCATGCGGTGGCGGTGGCGCTGCCGGAACGCGACTTCCACGCGTTGCGGCATACGGAACGGTACCGCAGCCGGGCGGCCGACGCACTGCTGGCGATCATCGCCGCGGGCTGATCGATCGCGGCGCACGATCGGACTCAGCAAGAAACTGTGTTGGTCGGATGGAATAAAGGCCACGATGATCCGTTCATGCCGAAATGGAGGAACGCGCGCGATGGAAAGATCAGGACTGAGCCGCCGACGGATGCTCGGCGGCGCCATGGCGCTGGGCGGTGTCGCGGCCACGATACCGGCCTTGGGTGAAACGGTCACGCTGGGGCTGAATGGCGGGCCGATGCAGCGTTCGCTCACCTCGGCCTTCCCGCAGAAGGGATCGATGATCCTGCAACGCACCCATCCACCCTTGCTGGAAACGCCATTCGAGGTGTTCGATCAGGGTGTGTTCACCCCGAACGACCGCTTCTTCGTTCGCTGGCATTGGGCTGTGATCCCCGAAACCGTCGATGTCGCAACCTTCCGCTGCGCCGTCCGCGGTCATGTGAACCAGGCGCAGTCGTTGTCGATGGCCGACATCCTCGCCTTGCCTCGGGTCGAAATGGCGGCGGTCAATCAATGCTCCGGCAACTCTCGCGGCCTGTTTGCGCCGCGCATCGCCGGGGGGCAGTGGCAGAACGGCGCCATGGGAAATGCGAAATGGACGGGCGTGCGGCTGCGCGACGTGCTGGACCGTGCCGGGGTGAAGTCGGGTGCGATGGCAGTGCGGTTCAACGGCCTGGACCAGCCCGTGATCGACGGCGCACCCGACTTCATGAAATCGCTGTCGATCGATCATGCGCGGGACGGCGAGGTGATGCTCGCCTACCAGATGAACGGTGAGCAACTGCCGCTGCTGAACGGCTTCCCCATGCGCCTGGTCGTGCCCGGCTGGTACTCGACGTACTGGGTCAAGATGGTCAGCGACATCGAGGTGCTGAACGCGCCTGACGACAGTTTTTGGATGAAGAGCGCCTACCTGATCCCAGCAACGCCCCGTGCCGACGTAAAGCCTGGCCAGACCGGCTTCCCGACCGAGCCGATCAACCGGATGGTGCCGCGCTCCTTCTTCACCAACGTTACGGCGGCGACCGAGGTGAAGGCCGGTGCGCCCGTGCCGTTGCGGGGCATCGCCATGGGCGGGGATTGCGGCGTGGCGGCGGTGGATGTCTCGGCTGATGGCGGCGGCACATGGGCCGCGGCCACGCTGGGCCGCGACGAAGGGAAGTACAGCTTCCGCCAATGGACCGCGCAAGTGACGGCCCCGGCCCTGGGCCAGCTTGCCGTCATGGTCCGCTGCACCAACACGAAGCGGCTGGCGCAGCCGATGGAGGCCAACTGGAACGGCGGCGGCTTCATGCGCAACGTGGTCGAGACCGTCCAGCTCTCCGTCGCCTGATGACCTCTCGGCAAGGAGCAAGCCCATGAGCATTTTGCAAGTTGGCGGCGCGGTCGCCGTCGTGGTGGTGGCGGTCGCCGTTGCCGCCAGCAGCGGGCGACGGGAGGCGCCGCCGCGGCCAGTGTACGAGCTGCCCGCCTACTCAAAGGTATTGAACGCCGAGATCGCCGCCTACCAGGCCGCGGTGGGGCTGCAGGCGCCGAAGACGGCGGCGGAGGCCGGTGGCATCCGTCTTCGTTCGGTCGGGTTCGAGCTGCCGACGAGCGACCGCGCCTTCCCGCCGGGGCCGGGCACCGAGCTGGTCGCGAACAACTGCCAGTCCTGCCACTCCCCAGGCATGATCCTGACCCAGCCGCCGCTGACCCGGGCCGAATGGACCGGGGAGGTGGCCAAGATGATGCACACCTACAAGGCGCCGGTGTCCGATGAGGATGCGGCCGAGATCGTCACCTACCTGGCAAGCCTTAAGGTCGCCCCGTAGCACGACGGCGAAGGAACAAGCGCGGTCGTCCATCCGGCGAGCGCGCGTTTCGAAAGGACGACCAGATGATCCCGACGCTTCTATGGCGTGCCCTTCCCTCTTGCGCCTTGCTCCTCGGCCTGACGGCCGGCGCGGGGATGGCCAGCAGCCAGGTTGCGGAAACCTTCGCCTCCATGATGGCGGCAGCCATGGCGCGCATGGACCGGGACATGATGCAGCCCGCCAGCGGCGGCGCCGACCGCGACTTCGCCGCCATGATGATCCCGCACCACCAGGGCGCGGTGGAGATGGCCGAGGCGGAGCTGCGCTTCGGCCACGACCCGGTCCTGCGCCGCCTGGCCCAGGGCATCATCGTCGAGCAGCGGCAGGAGATCGCTGTGATGCGCCAGGCCCTTGCGGCCCTTCCTCCTGCCACACCGGGCACAGCGCCCATGCCCATGCACAAGGACCACTGACATGAAGATCTCACTCACGGCGCTGCTGCTGGTCGGAACCACGCTGGCGGCCCATGCCGGGCAGGCGCCGTTTGCGGCCTCCGCGCCGGACGTCCCGATCAGCGGCAAGGACCGGTTCTATACGTCGGACCAGTTCTCCAACACCGTGTCCGTCATCGACCCGGCCGAGGGCAAGCTGCTGGGCGTCATCCGCCTGGGTGACCCGACGCCGGGGAACCTCAGCCCCTTGTACAAGGGCCAGTTGCTGGTGCACGGCATGGGGTTCTCGCCCGACCGCAAGACCCTTGCCGTCATCTCGATCGGGTCCAACTCCGTCAGCTTCATCGACACCGCGACCAACGCAGTGAAGCACGTCACCTACGTAGGGCGCTCCCCGCACGAGGCGTTCTTCACGCCCAACGGCCGCGAGGTCTGGGTCAGTGTGCGCGGCGAGGATTACATCGCCGTGTTAGACGGCAAGACATTCATGGAGAAGAGCCGGATCAAAGTGCCGAACGGGCCGGGCATGGTCATCTTCTCGCCCGACGGCAAGCTTGGCTACGTCGTCTCGAGCTTCACGCCCGAGACGGTCGTCATCGGGACCGTCGACCACAAGATCGTCGGGCGGGTGAAGCAGGAGAGCCCGTTCTCGCCCGACGTCGCCGCGACGCCGGACGGCAGGCAGGTCTGGCTGACGCTGAAGGATGTGGGCCGTACGATGGTGTTCAACGCCGTCGCACCGTTCAATGTGCTGAAGGTGCTGGACACCGGCCCGATCACCAACCACGTCAACATCGTCCGCAACGCGCATGGGCAGTTCGCC
>JAYVEG010000367.1:0-7670 GCA_043748985.1 Rhodospirillales bacterium | reverse complement strand
CCGAGACCATAGAAGCCGCGCGGCGCCAGCTTTTGCTGTTGCGTGGCAAGACCCACACGCTGGTGACCGCGCTGGTCTGCATGAAGGACGGTGTCGAGATCTGGCAGCATGTCGCGCACCCAAGGTTACGCATGCGGGGCTTCACCGACGGGTTCCTGGACTTCTATTTGGCCACGGAGGGCGACGCGCTTCTTGCCTGCGTCGGCGCCTATCGTCTGGAAGGCCCGGGCATCCAGCTTTTCGACAGCGTGGAGGGCGAGCATGCCGCTGTGCTCGGGCTGCCGCTGTTGCCGCTGCTGGGGTTCCTGCGGCAACATGGGACGCTGATGGTGTGACGATCGCCTCGGCTGGATCGAACGCCGGCAAACATGCCATACCGGCCTAAACAAAGCGGAGGCGACATGGCAAAGAAGGTATTCCCCGACGCGGCGGCAGCGCTTGCAGGCGTCCTTAAGGATGGCATGGTGATCATGGCGGGGGGGTTCGGGCTTTGCGGGATTCCCGAGGCTCTCATCCTTGCGATCCGCGAAAGCGGGGTGAAGGACCTTACCATCGTGTCCAACAATGCCGGCATCGACGATGCGGGGCTGGGCCTGCTTTTGCAGACGCGGCAGGTCAAGAAGATGATCAGTTCCTACGTCGGGGAGAACGCCACCTTCGCGAAGCAGTATTTGGCCGGGGAGCTGGAGATCGAATTCAACCCGCAGGGGACGCTGGCCGAGCGCATCCGGGCCGGGGGCGCCGGGATCCCGGCGTTCTTCACCCGCACCGGGGTTGGCACCGCGGTCGCCGAGGGCAAGGAAGAGCGCGTTTTCGATGGGCAGCGCCATATCATGGAGCGCGGGCTGTTTGCCGATCTGGCCATCGTGCATGCTTGGCGTGGGGACACCGAGGGTAACCTCGTTTACCGGCGCACTGCGCGCAACTTCAACCCGCCGATGGCGACTGCCGCCACGATCACGGTGGCCGAGGTCGAGGAGCTGGTCGAACCCGGCGCGATCGATCCCGACGTGATCATCACCCCCGGCATCTTCGTGCAACGCATCGTGCTTGTGCCGTCGGTGGAGAAGCGGATCGAGCAGCGGACCGTGCGGAAGCGCGCGGCTTAACAATCGTGCGCGAGCGCGCGGGCTGACAGGAGAACTCCAATGGCATGGACACGCGACGAAATGGCGGCACGGGCCGCCCTTGAGCTTGAAGACGGCATGTATGTGAATCTTGGGATCGGCATTCCGACGCTGGTTGCGAACCACATCCCGCCGGGCATCGCGGTGCAGCTGCATAGTGAGAACGGCATGCTCGGGATCGGTCCGTTCCCGTTCGAGGGCGAGGAGGACGCGGACCTGATCAATGCCGGCAAGCAGACGGTCACGATGCTGCCCACGACGTCCATCTTCGACAGCGCACAGAGCTTCGGCATGATCCGCGGTGGTCACATCGCGGTCAGCATCCTGGGCGCGCTACAGGTGGCGGAGAACGGCGATCTCGCCAACTGGATGATTCCGGGCAAGATGGTGAAGGGCATGGGTGGTGCGATGGACCTGGTTGCCGGGGTGCCGAAATGCGTGATCCTGATGGAGCATACTGCCCGCGGGGAGCCGAAGATCATGAAGCGCTGCAACCTGCCCCTGACGGGCGCCGGGGTTGCGAGCCTGATCGTCACCGACCTTTGCGTTCTCGAGGTGGACCATCCTGGCCAGGACGGGTTGACGCTGGTGGACATTGCGCCTGGCGTTACGGTCGAGGAGCTTCGTGCGAAGACGGAGGCGACGTTCAAGGTGCGCGAGGGGCTCAAGGCCGCATAGTCCGCGGGTTCACGGCATCCCTGGGGTCCGTCCCGGGGGTCGCCGACGTTCCAGGTTCATGGCAACCACCTGAACCAGCCCGCGCGGCGGTGGCGGCGGTGTACCATGGCCAAGTTGCGTTGGAAGAACACCCGGTTGCCGCTGTGCAGCATTGCCGCGTCTGCCGTGGCGACGGCCTCGGCATGGTGGCCGCTGAAGCTTAGCGCGCGGCTGAGTGCGAATGCCGTCAGCGGGTCGTTGGGATAGCCGTCCAGACAGCGCTGCAGGACTGCCACGGCCTCGGCGTAGCGCCGTGCGGCCGTCAGGGCGAAGCCCAGGCCTCGCTGGATATGCCTGTCCTCGGGTGCCAGTGCGGCAGCCTTGCGGTGCAACGCCAGCCGCCGCCTTGCCTGGTGCCAGGGCAGCGCGTTGGCCTGGTTGGCGTGATAGGCCGCGGAGCCGGGCGCATGGGCCGCCAAGGCCGCGGCGAAGGCGGCATCGTCGAACCGCTCGTGGAGGAGGTCGAGCACCAGGGCCGAGAGCAGCCGGGCCTCCTGCAGCAACGCCGTGACCGGATGGCCGCCGTAGGGCACGGGCACATGCCGCACGTGCAGGCGCTGTTCGATCAAGGCGACATGGCGCCGGTCGGGATTATGCGGGTCGTAGATCGCTGCGACCTCGATCTCCTTTGCCTGTGTGTCGGAGCCGGCCGGCGCGGGCCAGTCGCACACGAAATCCAAGGTGTCGCTGAACTCTGCCCAGCGTGTTTCGAAGGGGACCCGGCGGCGGTCGATCGAGAATTGGGGCGAGATCGCCACGACCCGCTCCGCCCGCAGCGCCTGGGCGAACCGGATCGCGGCGTAGGCGCCCATGCTGAGGCCGTAGGTCACCCGCCGTGCCTTGCCCGCCGCGGTGTCTATAACTGCCAAGGCTGCGGCCATGTCCTTATATTGATACCAGGCGTTGCCGTGGCTCGACACGTGGATGGCGTCGAAGCCGGCTTCTGCGAGGAAGTCTTCGCCGAAGCCGCCTGGCCGGGGCTCGTGGGCATCCACGAAGGATTGGAAGGTGACGACCACGACCGGCGATCCATGTGGGGCGCGCCGGGTCACGAGCAGGGTTGGTGACGAGTAAAGCGTTTCGGTCTGTTGCATCGGGTCCGGTGAATGATAGCGGGGCGAATGATAGCGGGGCGAGTGATAGCGGGGTGGGTGATAGCTGGAATGACGGCATGCCCGCAGTCGGCGTGCAATCCAAGCCCTTGCCTGGGGGTTCAGGTGCAGCTATGAGACCGCTCCCGCTTTGGGGCCGTAGCTCAGTTGGGAGAGCGCCTGAATGGCATTCAGGAGGTCAGCGGTTCGATCCCGCTCGGCTCCACCAGCCCCCTGAGTTGTGGGGGTTTGGGTGGGTCAGGCCCATCGGCGGTCAGGTAGCAGGGCCGGTCCTATTTACGTTGGAGACCGATTATCGCCCGCCGTCCCAGCACTCCTTCGCCATCGGCTGTCGCCATCGATCGACTGGGCAAGCTTGCTGCCACCGGCAGCAGCCCGGGCCGGGTCGAGCGGGATGCTCGCGCCATCCTGTCTGCTTGGGCGGCCGAACATGACGAGGAGACGGTGCAGCGCCTGACTGGCGAGCTGCGGGCGGACATTGCGGCCGGGCTGAGTGCGGCTACCGAGCAGCTTGACGATGTCGACGCCAGCGAGCCTGGCGCGGAGAAGCATTCCCAGGCTGTTGTGGCGGCGTTGCAGGCGGCCGAGCGGGTTTTGGCGGGCGGGTAGATCTGGCCTGATCGAGTGGATCTGTCATAAATCTGTCATAAATCTGCAACGTGATTGTCCCTGATCCTGCCTAGGTTCCGCCCGGTCCAAAGACGGATCGTCGTGCGAGACGTCTCGCTCCGGCAGTCCGTCCCGAAGGGGAATACCCATGAGCTTTATGACCAAGATTATGGCGACGGCCGCCCTGGGGGCCGTCCTGGGATGCGCCGTCGCGCTGCCCGCCACCGCGCAGTCCATCACCGGCGCCGGCGGCACGTTCCCGGCGCCGGTCTATGCCAAGTGGGGCGAGGCCGCGAAGGCCGCGATCGGCGTCGAGTTGAACTACCAGGCCATCGGGTCCGGCGGCGGTCAGAACCAGATCATCAACCGCACCGTCGACTTCGGCGCGTCGGACGCGCCGATGGATGACGCGAAGCTGGAGAGCAACAAGATCCTGCAGATCCCGACGGTCATGGGCGCTGTCGTCGCCATCGTGAACCTGCCGGACGTGAAGTCGGACGAGCTGAAGCTTACCGGCGAGGTTCTTGCCGAGATCTACGAGGGCAAGATCACCAAGTGGAACGACCCGAAGATCGCCGAGCTGAACCGCGGCGTGAAGCTGCCTACCCTGGCCATAGCGCCGGTTTACCGGGCCGATGCGTCGGGGACGTCGTTCGTGTTCACCAGCTACCTGGCAGCTGTGAGCCCGACCTGGAAGCAGGCGGTTGGTGTCAACACCAGCGTCAAGTGGCCGGCCGGGACCGGTGCGAAGGGCAATGACGGCATCGCCGGCACGGTCAAGAACATCAAGGGCGGCATCGGCTATGTGGAGAGCGCGTTCGCGACGCAGAATCACCTGACTACGACGCAGCTGCGCAACAAGGCGGGCGAGTTCGTCAAGCCGACGCCGGCGACGTTCCAGGCGGCCGCGTCGAACGCCGATTGGGTGGGTGCCAAGAACTTCGCCGTCAGCCTGGTCGACCAGGCCGGCAAGGAGTCTTGGCCGATCGTGTCGACGACCTTCCTGTTGCTGCCGAAGGACCCGAAGGACGCGACCCGTGCGGCCAACGTGACGAAGTTCATCGACTGGGCGTTCACGAATGGCGGCCAGATCGCCACCAGCCTCGACTACATTCCGCTGCCGAAGGCGGTGCAGGACACGGTCCGCGCCGCGATGAAGAAGAACATCAGCTGAGCCGAACCCGGCTGGGGGCGTCATCGCCGCCAGCCGGGACTTCTACGAATTGAGGAGCCTTCCTGTGTCCCAGGCGATCGCCAGCCCGTCCATCGCCACCCGCCGTGCGTCCAGCAGCGTGGGCGACGCGATCTTTTCGGTGCTGGCCCATGGGGCTGGTGTCCTGGTGCTCGTGTTGCTCGGCGCCATCATCGTCACGCTGTTCATCGGGGGGTTGCCGGCCTTCAAGGCGTTCGGGGCGGCGTTCCTGACCGACACCGACTGGGACCCTGTCCAGAACATCTACGGCGGTGCGGTCCCGATTTTCGGCACCCTGGTGACGTCGGTGCTGGCGCTTCTGCTGGCGGTCCCCGTCGCCTTCGGGATCGCCTTTTTCCTGACGGAGTTGGCGCCCGGCTGGGTGCGCCGCCCGGTGGGCACCGCGATCGAGCTGCTGGCTGCGGTGCCGTCGATCATCTACGGCATGTGGGGCTTCTTCGTGATCGTGCCGTTCATGTCGGCCACGCTGCAGCCCTTCGTCATCGACACGGTCGGTGAGTGGCCGTTGATCGGCTGGCTGTTCCAGGGGCCACCGTTCGGCACCGGCATCTTCACCGCCTCGCTCATCCTGGCTGTGATGATCATTCCGTTCATCGCGGCCACCATGCGCGACGTGTTCCTGACGGTGCCGCCCGTGTTCAAGGAAAGCGCCTATGGCGTCGGCTGCACCACGTGGGAGGTGATGCGGTCCATCGTGCTTCCGTATACCCGCGTTTCCGTTGTGGGCGGCATCATGCTGGGGCTGGGTCGCGCGCTGGGCGAGACGATGGCGGTGACGTTCGTGATCGGCAACACCAACCGGATTGCCACCAGCCTGTTCGGGCCCGGGAACACCATCGCGTCGTTGGTTGCGCTCGAATTCCCGGAGAGCCCGGCCGGCAGCCTGAAGCTTTCGGCGCTGCTGGCGCTCGGGTTCGTGTTGTTCGTCATCTCGTTCATCGTGCTGGCGATCTCACGCCTGTTGCTTCGTCCGAGGATCCGGGCGTGAGCGGGGCGGGCGTGAGCAGGGCGGGCATGAGTGCGGGGGGCATGCTGCCGCACGCCAGCCGCAACGAGCAGGTGGCGCGCCGGCTGGGCCGGCGGCGGCGGCTGTCCGACCGCTTCGTCAAGGCGCTGTGCTGGGTGGCGACGGCGATTGGACTGCTGTTCCTGGCCTCGATCCTGTTCACGCTGCTGGCTTTCGGGATCGACGGCCTGTCGCTTCACGTCTTTACCCGGATGACGCTGCCGACCGGGAGCGAGGGCGGTCTGTTGAACGCGATCGTCGGCAGCGTGATCCAGACCGGGATCGGCACGCTGATCGGGACGCCGATCGGGCTGCTTGTGGGCACCTACCTTGCGGAGTACGCGGCCGGGTCGAGGCTGGCCAATGCGGTGCGCTTCGTCTCGGACGTGCTGTTGTCGGCACCGAGCATCCTGATCGGCCTGTTCTGCTACCAGATCTTCGTGCTTCCGTTTGGCGGCTTTTCCGGCTGGGCCGGCTGCATTGCGCTGGCGGTGCTGGTGATCCCAATCGTGGTCCGCACCACCGAGGACATGCTGCGGCTGATCCCGACGGCGCTGCGCGAGGCCGCGGTGGCGCTCGGTGCACCGAAATGGAAGTCGATCGTGTTCGTCTGCTACCGGGCGGCGCTCGACGGGATCCTGACGGGCGTGTTGCTGGCCATCGCGCGCATCGCGGGCGAGACGGCGCCGCTGCTGTTCACGTCGCTCGGCAACCTGAACTGGTCGCTCAGCCTGAACCACGAGATGAGCAGCCTGCCGGTGACCATCTACCAGTATGCGGGTTCGGCGCCCGAGGATTTGCGGACACTGGCATGGGTGGGCGCGCTCGTGATTACATTCAGCGTCCTGTCCATCAACATCTTGGCGCGGTTCGCGCTGCGTAAGCGGAGCTGAAGACCATGTCGCAAGGGGCCGTTGGGATAATGCAAGGCGACAATAAGATGGGTCTGATGCCGCCGCGGTCGGGGGAGGCGTTGAATGAACCGCGCATCTCGATCAGCGAGTTGGATTTCTACTACGGCACGAACAGGGCGCTGAAGGGCATCAGCCTCGATCTGCCGGAGAAGCAGGTGACGGGCATGATCGGGCCTAGCGGCTGCGGCAAATCGACGCTGCTGCGGGTGCTGAACCGCATGTACGACCTGTATCCCGGCCAGCGGGCCGAGGGCCGCGTGATGATGGACGGGGTGAACTTGATCGCCCCCGACGTCGATCTGAACAGCCTTCGCAGCCGGGTCGGGATGGTGTTCCAGAAGCCGACGCCGTTCCCGATGTCGATCTACGAGAACATCTCGTTCGGGGTGAAGCTGCACGAGAGGCTGAACCGCGCCGACATGGATGAGCGGGTTGAGTGGTCGCTGACCCGGGCGGCGCTGTGGGGCGAGGTCAAGGATCGGCTGAACACCTCTGCGACCGGCCTGTCGGGTGGCCAGCAGCAGCGGCTTTGCATTGCCCGGACCATTGCGGTGCGCCCCGAGGTCATCCTGCTCGACGAGCCGACCTCTGCGCTGGATCCGATCAGTACCCTGAAGGTCGAGGAGCTGATCGACGAGTTGAAGAAGGATTACACCATCGCGATCGTCACGCACAACATGCAGCAGGCGGCCCGCTGCGCGGACCAGGTGGCGTTCTTCTATCTTGGCGAGATGGTGGAGGTCGCACCTGCGGCGCAGATGTTCACCGCCCCGCAGCAGAGGCGGACCCAGGAATACATCACCGGCCGCTTCGGCTGATCGGCGGAGCAAGCACATGTCCCAAGCGCCCCACATCGTTAAAAGCTATTCCAAGGAGCTGCAGCAGCTTCGCGACCTGATCTCGGAGATGGGCGGTCTGGTGGAGAACCAGGTCGCGCTTGCCACCCAGGCGATCGTCGAGGGCGACCCTGCC
>JAYVEG010000366.1:0-7690 GCA_043748985.1 Rhodospirillales bacterium | reverse complement strand
GCAGACCGGGGTTGATGAGGTTCATGTCGAGCAGCAGCAGCCAGTCGGCGTCGGCCATCTCGGCCCTGGCCTGTGCCTGGGGCACGTTGTCGTCGAGGATGGACAGGCTGCCGCTCGCCTCGAGTGCTGCCATGATCGGGTCAGTGCGGTCGTGGCAACTGGGGTCGGTGCGGCCGACCTGGCGGATCACCAGCTCGTCGGGACGGAGCGCTGCGCGGGCGACCAGACGTTCGATGGAGAGGACGAGCGGCAACAGCGTGCGGTTGCCGTAGAGTCGGCCGACATGGGCAAGGACGCGGCGGGTGCGTGGTTGCGGCGGGGTTGCGAGGGGGATCGGATCGTCGGGATCGTAGCCGTTGTAGATTGCGTGCACCTTGTGCCGCAGCGCCGGATAGCGGCGGCGGAGGAGTTCGGCCGAGGCTTCGGTGTTAGCGATGACGGCATCGGCGTGCTCGATGGTCAGGCGTTCGAACAGGGGATCGATGACGGCCGCACGCTGGGACGTGCGATAGGGGTTGCCCCAGAGCGGGTCTCGGAAGTCGGCGATCCAGGGGTGGCCGTGGCGATGCTTGAGGGCCAGGGCCGTCAGATGCGTTACGGTGGGCGGATGGGTGGAGAACAACACGGTGTTCGGCGCCAGGGTCTGCACCGCGGCGGTGTAGGCGTAGGGGAACCAGCCGAGGCGCTCGTCGTAGGGCAGCAGCAGCCGCTCGATTACGTGGAGCACGGCGGAGCCATAGCGGGTGGGGCGGGGGAACGCGGCGGGCCGGCTGCCGATGAAGGGCCGGGTGCGGCGTACGAATCGAACACCCGGCACATGCACGATCTGGGTGGGCACTACCTGGGTGGGCACGATCTGGGTGGGTATGATGGTCGCACCGGGCATGGCGGGCGGTGCGGAGGTGACGACGGTCACGTCGATGCCGCCGCGGCCCAGCCAGCGCGCAAATCGGCTGGGGCGGGCTGCGCCGATCTCGTTCTGTGGCGGGAAGTAGTAGGACAGCATGAGCATCTGCCACGGCCCGTCATCGGCGCGGGTCGCGCTGCCCGGCACCCGTGCGCTGGTGGTGCGGGCGAAAGCCCAGAGGCACAGCGCACCGAGGAATCCCAAAAGGCCCCGCCGCTCCTCGGCCGAGAAGAACACGCCGACCGCCAGTAAGACGAACACGACGAGCCAGAAGCCGTTCATCAGCAGCTGCGGGAACATTGTGTGCATGCGCGTGGCCATGGAGAGCGCGTAGATCAGCGAGACCAGTGCAGTGATGCGGATGTAGGCACTTACGCTGACCGGGAGGCGATGCTCGCGGTCGGCGATCACCCAGCAGGCGAGCATGTAGGCGACCCATGTCAGAAGGGTTGCCAGCGCCGCGCCGTAGATGCCGAAGCGAGGGATGAGGAGCATGTTCGCCGCAAGGTTCAGCACCGCCCCGCCGGCGGCGATCTGCCCGACCATGCCGGATCGCTTGTTGATGAGCAGCAGGCTGCGGAAGAAGTCCCCGATCTCGCGCGCCAGATAGGACGCGATGATGATCGGCAGGAGCAAAGGCGGCGGAAAATACTCCTTCGGGACCATGATCTGGAGCAGTTCCGGGCTGAAGAGCGCGATTCCGAGCCCGGTCGCGAACAGCACGAGGGTGAAATAGGAGGCGATCCGGGCGAATTGCGGCTGCCATCCGTCCTGGTTCGTGTAGCGATAGAGCGTCGCGTTCCAGCTTTTTGCGAAACTGTCGCCGACCAGCGCGCTGACCAGGATCGCGAATTTGTAGGCCAGGGCATAGCGCCCGAGCTCTGCCAGGCTGACGGAGGCGCTGAGGAAGAAGCGGTCGGAGAAGTGGATCGCGAAATAGGACAGGCTGGACAGCACGAGCGGTGCACCGAACCGCACCAGCTCTGGCACATAGAGGCTGCGCCAGTGCCAGCCGACGTCGCGGCGCATGCGGTAGAAGAGGTAGGCGCTGCCGAAGACGCTGACGACGAGCTTGCTGCTGACGAAGCCCCACACGCCTGCATCGAGGAAGCCGATGAAGAGGATATTCAGGCCGAGGTTCACGGCGAGGGTGATGAGGGTGTAGCGGAGGAAGAAGCGGGCGTTGTTCCTGATCCGCTCGTAGACCAGCACGACCTCGGTCATGTTGCTGAAGAACATCGCGACGAAGGCGGCGCGCAGCAGGCCTGTCCATTCGTCGGAGTGGAACACCAGCTGACTGAGGTGTCCGGCGCCTGCCACAGCCAGGATGGTGACCGCCGCACTGAGCACGGCTGTGGCGATCAGCGAGGTCGAGACGACCGCCTGTTCTTGTTCATGGGTCGGCTGGTCATAGAACAGGCGGCTGAGTGCGGCGCCGATGGCCTGCAGACCCAGCGCAATCGCGATGGTCTGGGTACTGAGCTCGACCAGCTCGATCAAGCCGTATTGGGCAGGGGTGAGGAAGCGGGCGTAGAACGGAATGGCGAAGAAGCCGACGACCCGGCTGGCCAGGTTGCCAATCAGATAGATCGACGAATCCTGCAGCACCCGGTCGATCGGGGGCGGCGTAGGTCGTTCGGGCGCGGCGCGCAAACCGTCCATCAAGGTCCGTGGCTGGAGAGATGGCGCGGGTGATAGAGGTCCGCGCGGCGCTCTATCCTACCGAACCGCGCCGCGCACAACAATCATCCCCGCCTGGCGGACTGCGCAAGTTGCGCGACACTTTTGCAACGGCGACGTCTGATGTAGCATCTTATCGCGTCCGGGACCGCGTGACATGACCCATCAAGTTGGGCGATACAGGTGGAACGACATGTGTCGGGCGTGTGAAGCGGGGCATCCGAAGTCAGGCGAGTTGGAGTAAGGAAAGTTTTGAGGAGCGACCCCAGCAGGGCGGAACAGCGTGACGACGGGGTCTCAGAAGCGGGCATCCTGTTTTCGGGCTGCCATGTCCTTCCCGTGTCCGCGTCCTGGCGTCCGACCCTCATGGTCGTCATCGACACGGAGGAGGAGTTCGACTGGCGGGTGTCGCCCAACCCACTGAGCCGGTCGGTCACCAATGTCCAGGCTTTGCCGTTGGTGCAGGCCGTGTTCGATCGGTTGGGCGTGATGCCTGCCTATCTCGTGGATCATCCCGTGGCGTCCGAACCGGCCGCCGTCGCCGTGCTGCGTGGGTTCGCCGAGAGCGGTCGCTGCGAGATCGGCGCACATCTGCACCCCTGGGTGACGCCGCCCGTCGAGGAGGCGGTCGATAGCTGGCATGCGTTCGCCTGCAACCTTCCGGCCGAGCTCGAGCGGCGGAAGCTGGTGACGTTGACGCAGGCGATCGGCGACGCGTTCGGGCGGGCGCCGCGCATTTTTCGCGCAGGGAACTACGGGATCGGGCCGCACACGCCGGGGTTCCTGGCCGAATTGGGCTATGGCGTCGATACCAGCGTGGTGCCCTACACGGACTTCCGGCCACAAGGGGGGCCAAATTTCGAGGATTGGACTGCGGCACCGTTCCGCACGGCGGAGGGGATCGTGGAGCTGCCGCTTTCTGCGGGGTTCGCCGGGCAGTTCGCCGATAAGGGGCAGCAGGTATTCCGCAAGCTGCATCGCGGCATGGCGCGTGCGCTGCGGCTGCCCGGCATCGCCGCGCGGCTATCGTTGCTCGAGCGGCTGCGGTTGAGCCCCGAGGGGCATACGCTGGAGGACATGCAGCGGCTGACGATGGCCAGCCTGGTTCGGGGCGAGCGTATCTTCATGATGTCGCTGCACAGTTCGAGCCTGCTGCCGGGTGCAACGGAATACGTGCGTTCGACGGAGGAGCGCGCGGCGTTCATCGCTCGGGTCGACGCCTATATCAGCTTTTTCCAGCAACAGTTGCAGGGCCGGGCCGTTGCCGTCTCGGCGGTAGCGGCAGCGTTGGCCGCGGGCCGCGCCCCGGAGTGATCGCATGAGCCGTATCTGTCTTGTTGGCGCCGGATACATCTCCGCAGTGCATCTGGAGGCGATCCGTGCCTTGCCGGGGCATTCGGTGGTGGGCGTGGTGGACCCGAACGAAGCGGCTGCGCGGGGTTTGGCCGGGGGGCTGCCCATTTTCGATTCGGTGGAGGCGGCGCTGGCGGGGCTCGAATTCGAGCGGGCGCATGTGCTGGTGCCGCCGGATCGGCACGAGGCGGTGGCTCTGAGTTTGTTGCGGGCGGGCAAGGCGGTGCTGCTGGAAAAGCCGCTGGCTGCGACGGCGGAGGCGGCGGGTCGGTTGGTTGCAGCGTCGGGGCAGACGCCGCTCGGGGTGAACCAGAACTTCGTGCATCATCCTGCCTTCGCCCGGCTGCGCGGTGCCATCGCGGCGGGGCGACTCGGGCGTCCGCGTTTCGTGGGCTGCACCTACAATGTGCCGTTGCGGCAGCTGGGGCTGCGGCAGTTCGGGCATTGGATGTTCCAGGCGCCGGGCAACATCCTGTTGGAGCAGGCGGTGCATCCGCTGTCGCAGATCACGGCGCTGGCGGGCCCGATCGGCGAGTTTGCCGCATTGGCGGGGCCGGCCATCGAGATTGCGCCGGGGGTGCCTTTCGTCGCGACGCTGAATGCCTCGCTGGAGGGGGCGCTGTTGCCGGCGCAGCTGCGGTTCGGGGTTGGACAGGATTTCCCGTTCTGGCAGGTCCAGGTGATCTGCGACGACGGTGTGGCGGTGGCCGATATCCTGGCCAACCGGTTCTTCCTGTATGACCGTAGCCGGTGGCTGCCGGCCGTGGACGAGGCTTTGGCCGGCCTGCGGACCGCCGCCGGGGTTGCGGCGGAGAGCGTGCGGGGCGTGGTGAACTATAGCCTGTCGACTGCCAAGCTGCGCCCGCGGAGCGACGCGTTCTTCCTCAGCATGAAGGGCAGCATTGCCGCCTTTCATGGCGCGCTCGATGCCGGACGGGCGCCCGAATTGGACGGGGCGTTCGGGGCCGAACTGGTGAGCCTGTGTGAACGATTGCGGGACGCGGCGTTTCCGGTTGCGTCCCTTGCCCCGGCCCCGGCCCCAGCCCCAGCACTTGCCCCTGCCCCTGCCCCTGCCCTGGCTTCGTCTTCTGCGCCGGCTTCAGATCCGGCCCCGCCCGACGTGGCGATCCTCGGCGGCACGGGTTTCATCGGCGCGCATGTCGTGCGGGCGTTCCTGGATGCCGGGCAGCGGGTTGCGGTGATGGCGCGGACGATGCGGAATTTGGCGCCCGTGTTCTCCGACCCCCGCGTTGTCCTGCACCGCGGCGATATCCGTGACCCCGCCGCGGTCGCTACTGCCATCAAGGGGGCGCGCGTGGTCGTAAACCTCGCGCATGGCGGGGGGGGTGCGAGTTTCGAGGCCGTGCGTGCGGCCATGGTCGGGGGCGCCGAGACGGTCGCGCGTGCCTGCCTCGCCGAGGGAACGCGGCGTCTGTTGTACGTGGGCAGCATCGCCTCGTTGTATTTGGGTCCGCAGGCTGAGCCTATCACCGGCGCGACACCGCCTGACCCAGAGGAGCAGAAGCGCGGCGACTATGCCCGGGCCAAGGCCTTGGCCGACCGCGCGATGCTGGCGCTGTTCGCATCCGAGGCGCTGCCGGTCGTCATCCTGAGGCCGGGCGTCGTGGTCGGCGAAGGCGGCCTGCCGTTCCATAGCGGCGTCGGCCTTTATAACAACGACCAGCATGCGATCGGGTGGAATGCCGGTCGAAACCCCCTGCCCTTCGTGCTGGTGGAGGACGTTGCCGACGCCATCGTGCGGGCTGCGACTGCGCCGGGGATCGAGGGACGTTGCTATAACCTGGTGGGCGACGTGCGGATGACGGCGCGCGATTATACCGCGACACTGGCCACTGCCCTGGGCCGGCCGCTGCGGTATCACCCGCAATCCGCGAACTTCCTGTGGGCCGAGGATACCGGCAAGTGGCTGGTCAAGCGCGCCACGGGCCGGGCCGTGCCGGCGCCATCCGTCCGCGACTTCCTGAGCCGTGGCATGATGGCATCGTTCGACATCTCCGACGCCAAGCGCGACCTGGGCTGGACACCGGTCGCGGACCCGGTCCGGTTCGTCGATCGCGCCATCCGCGTCCATATGCCGGTCTGAGATGCCGGCGCCGCTGCTGTTGCATGCCTTCTCGACCTTTGCGGTCGGGGGTCCGCAGGTGCGATTTGCGACCATAGCAAACCATTTCGGCCGGGCCTATCGGCATGCCATCGTCGCAATGGACGGCAACCTTGCCGCGCGCGAGCGGCTCGATCCCCGGCTGGACGTCACCTATCCCGTGATCGACCTGCCGAAGGGCAATACGCTAGGGAACGCGCGCCGTTTGCGGGCTGCCCTGAAGGCCTTGCAGCCCGCGGCGCTGTTCACCAGCAACTGGGGCACGATCGAGTGGGCCATCGCCAATCGCCTGACCCTGGTGCGGCACGTCCATGTAGAAGACGGGTTCGGCCCCGAGGAGCGGACGAGGCAGCTCCCGCGCCGTGTGCTGATGCGGCGCCTGTTCCTGCGGGGCCGGACGGTGGTGGTGCCGTCGCTGGTTTTGCAGGGCATCGCCACGCGGGTATGGCACCTTGATCCGGCGCGGGTCTGCTACCTGCCGAACGGCATCGATCTCGCCCGGTTTGATTCGGTCGCCCCTGCCACCTGGCCAGGGGCCGGGCCGGTCATCGGCACGGTGGCGGCCCTTCGGCCGGAAAAGAACATCGCCCGGCTGTTGCACGCCTTTGCCCAGGCGCGGACCCACCGGGTTGCCCGCCTGGTCATCGTCGGCGACGGGCCCGACCGCCCGGCACTCGAGCATCTTGCGGACGAACTCGGTATTCGGGCCGACGTCCATTTTGCCGGACACACGCCTGACCCGGCCGCGGAGATCCGCGGGTTCGATATCTTCGCAATGTCGTCCGACACCGAGCAGATGCCGATCTCGTTGCTGGAAGCGATGGCGGCGGGGCGGTCTGTGGCGGCGACCGATGTCGGCGACATTCGCACGATCCTTCCGCAGGCACAGTCGGCCTTGGTCGTGCCGTGCGAAGCGGCGGCACTGGGCACGGCGCTGGCCGCGTTGCTGGACGACCCGGCCCGGCGCATGGCGCTGGGTAAGGCCAATCGCGACAAGGCCGAGCGGGATTATGACGAGCGGACGATGCTGTCCGCCTGGGGCGACCTGTTCGGCCCTGGCGCCTGATCAGTTCCGGCTGTCGATCGCCACGACCGAGACGCGCCGGTTCTGCGCCCGACCGGCTTCTGTCGCGTTGTCGGAGATCGGGCATGTCTTGCCGAACCCGAGCGGCGTGATGTTGCCGGTTCGGCCCGTCTTGTCGAGCGCTGCGGCAACCATTTGCGCCCGGCGCTGCGACAGGTCCAGATCGAGCGAATCGGACGCCGTGTTGTCGGCATGCCCCTCCACCCGAATGTTCCAGATGTCGACGCTGCGCAACGCACCGCCGGTGAGTTCGACCGCTGCCTGCGTCTCCAGCTTGATCACGGCGCTGTTAATGTCGAACAGCATCTTGTCGGACAGGCGTTCGTCATCGGCCGTATTGGGCGCGCCATGCCCGGAACAGGTCGAGATTGGCCGGGTCGGTTGCGGGATACAGGCCGATGATGGTGGCGCCGCTGCGGACGCGTTCGGTGACGAAATCCTCGTAGGCGGTCATGTCGGTGGTTTCGTCGGCGATCTCGGCCGCGATGCCGGCGGGGATGACGATGACGCCGTCCGTGTCGCCCACGATGATGTCGCCGGGGAA
>JAYVEG010000365.1:0-7693 GCA_043748985.1 Rhodospirillales bacterium | reverse complement strand
GCGGTTGGCGGGGCGCGCCGGCGCGTCCGATGGTCGGCCGTAAGATGCTTGCGACGACCCTGATCGCTGTACTGCTGTGGGGCGGGGCAATGCTGGTGATTCGCAGTGACTGGGTCAGCTTCCGGCCGGGTTCTTCCGTAAACGGTGACTAGAAAACGGGCACCGCAAGAGATTTGCTGTATTTGCAGGCTTATTTCGTCCAGAGCACGCTTATTTTGGTGCAAGTAGCCGAAAAAACTTTGGACGGCCGGGGCATGGAAAGTCATCATCACGGACAGAACAAGGAGTTCTCCTCGTTCTGCCGTGTGACTGGCGTTTCCTCCCTAAACTAGGCCCGCTGCGCGGCCAGCGCGCGGGCCTCTTTTTTGGTTACATCGGAAGGGTTAACGAGTCACGCGGAATCGTTAAGCTTCGTGCAGCAATCTTGCCATTCGTTGTTGTGCGATGCAGCAATCTTGCGTGGTATCGTCAGGTTTCGTACAGAACTTCCGCACCTTTCGCTGGACTGTCTGCCCTTGTAGGTTCGCGCTCTCACGCGCAACAGGACCCTTCATGCGACTTTCCCGTGCCATGATCCCAACCATCAAGGAGAACCCGGCCGAGGCGCAGATCGTCTCGCACCGCCTTATGCTGCGCGCCGGGTTGGTGCGTCAGGTGTCCAGCGGCATCTATGCCTGGTTGCCGGCGGGATGGCGGGTGTTGAAGAACATCGCCCAGGTCGTGCGCGAGGAGCAGGACCGCGTGGGCGCTCAGGAACTCCTGCTGCCAACGCTGCAGTCCGCCGATCTGTGGAAGGACAGCGGCCGGTATGAAGCCTATGGCCCCGAGATGCTGCGGCTGAAGGACCGGCATGAGCGGGACCTGATCTACAGCCCCACGAACGAGTTGCTGATCGCCGACCTGATGCGCCAGTCGGTCAAAAGCTACCGCGAGCTGCCGCAGATACTGTACCATATCCAGTGGAAGTTCCGCGACGAGATGCGCCCCCGTTTTGGCGTCATGCGCGGCCGCGAGTTTTTGATGAAGGACGGTTACTCGTTCGACCTGGATCAGACTGCCGCGGTCAACAGTTACCGCATCATGATGCTGAGCTACCTGCGCACCTTTCAGCGCCTGGGCGTGCGCGCCGTGCCCATGGCCGCCGACACCGGCCCGATTGGCGGCGATCTCAGCCATGAGTTCCATATCCTCGCCAGCACCGGCGAGAGTGCGGTGTTCTACGACTCTCAGGTGGAGCACGTGCAGATCGGCACCGACGACGTCGATCACACCGACCCTGCCTCGCTGGAGCGCATGTTCAACGCTGTCACCGCCCCCTATGCCGCAACCGATGAGAAGCACGACCTAGCCAAATGGGACGCCGTCCCGCAGGAGCGGCGGCGTGAGGGGCGCGGCATCGAGGTCGGTCAGATCTTCAACTTCGGGACGCTGTATAGCGAGCTGGTTGGCCTGAGCGTGCCGGGCCCGGACCAGACGGCGGTGCACCCCAACATGGGCAGCTACGGCATCGGCGTCTCCCGCCTTGTGGGCGCGTTGATCGAGGCGCACCACGACGACGCCGGCATCATCTGGCCCGACAGCGTGGCGCCGTTCCGTGTTGCCATCCTGAACCTGAAGCCAGGCGATGCCTCGACCGACCCGGTGTGCGAGGCAGCCTATCGCCACTTCGCCGGCAATGCGCTGTACGACGACCGCTCCGACCGGGCGGGCGCGAAGTTCGCCGATGCCGACCTGATGGGCCATCCCTGGCAGATCATCGTCGGTCCCCGCGGTGCGGCAGCCGGCACCGTCGAGCTGAAGCGGCGCGCGACGGGCGAGCGGCAGGAGCTTTCGCTGGAGGCAGCGCTGGCCCATATCGGGTGATCCTCCCCCCCGGAAGGGAGGGGAACAGACAGGAGTTCCATGTTCAACGCCTTCGAACGCGCTGTCGCCGGCCGGTATCTGCGTGCCCGGCGCGGCGAGCGATTCGTCTCCGTGATCGCGATCTTCAGCCTGGTTGGCATCGCGCTGGGGGTGGCGACGCTGATCATCGTCATGTCGGTGATGGGCGGGTTCCAGGTGGACCTGCTCGGCCGCATCCTGGGGTTCAATGGCCATCTCGGCGTCTATGGGGCCGGGGCGCCGTTGCGCGACTACGAGATGATGGCCGGGAAGATCCGCGGCGTGCCGGGCGTAGTGTCGGCAGCACCGGTCGTCGATGGCCAGGTGCTGTTGAGCGGACCGCGTGGACAGAATGCCGGGGGCATGGTGCGGGGCATCGCACAGGCGGATATCAAGCGGCTGCCGGCGATCGCGTCGAACATCCGGCAGGGGACGCTCGATGCGTTCCAGGGCGAGGACGCCATCGTCGTCGGCGTGGGGTTGGCCAACCGGTTCGGGCTGCAGGTGGGCGACGACCTGACGCTGATCAGCCCGCAGGGGGCGGCGACCGCATTCGGGACGGTGCCACGGGTGCGCGCCTACAAGATCGCTGCGATCTTCCAGGTGGGTATGAACGAGTACGACACGTCGTTCGTGTTCCTGCCGATCGCGGCCGCCCAGATCTTTTTCCAGCAGGCCGGGCAGGCGAGCCATATCGAGGTGTTCGCCGACGATCCCGACCATGTGGCGCGGATCAGGGCCGGCATCATGGCGGCGCTGCCGGGGGCGCCCATCCGGATCGTGGACTGGCAGCAGAACAACAACAGCTTCTTCGCCGCGGTGCAGGTGGAGAAGAACGTGATGTTCCTGATCCTGACGCTGATCATCCTGGTGGCGGCGTTCAACGTGATCTCGTCGTTGATCATGATGGTGAAGGACAAGACCCGCGACATCGCCATCCTGCGGACCATCGGTGCCGGGCGGGGGGCGGTGATGCGTATCTTCCTGATGGCGGGCGCCAGCGTCGGCATCACGGGCACGCTGGCGGGCGTGGTGATCGGCGTGCTGTTCTGCCTCAACATCCAAACGCTGCAGGGTTGGGTGGAGGCCGCGACGGGTGCACAGGTGTTCAACCCCGAGGTCTATTACCTGACGCACCTGCCATCGCGGCTCGATCCCGGGGAGGTGGTTCAGGTGGTGATCATGGCGCTGGCGCTGTCGTTGCTGGCGACGCTGTACCCGAGTTGGCGGGCGGCGCGGACGGACCCGGTGGAGGCGTTGCGGCATGAATAAACCGCTGGCGTTGCGGGATGTGTCGCGCGCGTATCGCAGTGGCGACACGACGCTGCAGGTGCTGGCCGGTGCCGACCTGGTGCTGGCGGCCGGCGAGATCGTGGCACTGGTGGCGCCATCCGGCACCGGCAAGAGCACGCTGCTGCATCTGGCCGGGCTGCTGGAGCGGCCGGATGCGGGCACCGTCGAGGTGGATGGCCACGATGCCGGGCGGCTTTCCGACACGGAGCGCACCGCCATCCGGCGCGACCGGATCGGGTTCGTGTATCAGGCCCACCACCTGCTGGCGGAGTTCTCGGCGGTGGAGAACGTCATGCTGCCGCAGATGGTCGCGAACACGGCGCGATCGGCCGCGCGGAAGCGGGCGCAGGCGCTGCTGACGTCGTTCGGGCTGGGGCATCGGCTGGATCATCTGCCGGGCAAGCTCTCGGGCGGCGAGAAGCAGCGGGTGGCGATCGCCCGGGCGCTGGCCAACGCGCCCGCGGTGCTGCTGGCCGATGAGCCGACCGGCAACCTTGATGTCGGCACGTCCGGCCTGGTGTTCGACGAGCTGTTGCGGATGGTGCGGGGGCAGGGGGTGGCGGCCTTGATCGCGACGCACAACCCGGAATTGGCTGCACGCATGGACCGGCGTGTTACGCTGGAGCGTGGGCGAATCGTGGAGGTTTGATCCTGTCCTACGCCGGCTTTGTCCATCTTCGGGTCCATTCGAGCTATTCGCTGAGCGAAGGCGCCATCAAGGCCGACAAGATCGCCCAGCTGGCGCGTGACGCGCAGATGCCGGCGGTGGCGATCACCGACAGCGGCAACCTGTTCGGCGCGCTGGAGTTCAGCCAGGCCTGTGTTGCTCGCGGCGTGCAGCCGATCATGGGGTGCCAGGTCTCGATCACGCGGGAGGACAATCCCCGCCTGGCGCCGGAGCCGATCGTGCTGCTGGCGCAAGACGCGGAGGGACTCGCCAACCTGCAGGCGCTGTCGTCGCTGGGGTTCATCCGGAGTGATCCCTCGGCGCCGCAGCTGCCGCTGGACGAGATCCTGGCGCATGCCGGGGGGTTGATGCTGCTAACTGGGGGCACGCGCGGGCCGGTGGCGCGGTTGCTGACGGAAGGCCGGCGGGATGAGGCCGCCGTGCTGCTGGCGCGGTTCCGGGAGGGATTTCCGGATCGGTGCCTGATGGAGCTGCATCGCCACGGGCTGGCCGTCGAGCGGGCGATCGAGCCTGGTCTGCTGGCCTTGGCGGACGAGTTCGGGCTGCCGCTTGTGGCGACCAACGAGTGCTTTTTCGCGACCCCCAAGATGCATGAGGCGCATGACGCGCTGCTGTGCATCGCGGAGGGCCGCCAGGTCAGCGAGCAGAACCGCCGCAGGGTATCGCCGGAGCATTGGTTCAAGCCGGCCGACGCGATGCTGGCGCTGTTTGCGGACCTGCCGGACGCGTGCAGCAACACGCTGGCGGTGGCGCAGAGCTGTGCCGTGATGGCCGAGACGCGCAAGCCGCTGCTGCCGGTGTGTCCGAAGGTGCGGGAGGGGCAGAGCGAGGAGGAGACGGTTCGCGCTATGGCCCGCGAGGGGCTGGCGCAGCGGATGCGGGAGGAGGATGCGGAGACGCGGGCGCGGTACGAGACGCAGCTGGAGTATGAGCTGGATGTCATCGCGAATATGGGGTTTCCCGGGTATTTCCTGATCGTCGCAGACTTCATCCAGTGGGCGAAGGCGAACGATATTCCGGTGGGACCCGGGCGCGGGTCGGGGGCCGGGTCGGTCGTGGCCTGGGCGTTGACGATCACGGATCTGGATCCGTTGCGCTGGGGACTTCTGTTCGAGCGCTTCCTGAACCCCGAGCGGGTGTCGATGCCGGACTTTGACATCGACTTTTGCCAGGAGCGGCGGGACGAGGTGATTTCTTACGTGCGGCGCGAGTATGGCAACGATCGCGTGGCGCAGATCATCACGTTCGGCAAGCTGCAGGCGCGGGCCGCGGTGCGCGACGTGGGTCGGGTGCTGGGGCTGCCGTTCGGGCAGGTGAACCGGGTGGCGGAGCTGATCCCGAACAACCCGGCCAAGCCCGTGACGCTCGCGCAGGCGATCGATGGCGAGCCGAAGCTGCAGGACATGCGGGCGAACGACGAGGCGATCCGGCGGCTGCTGGAGGTGGCGTTGCAGCTGGAGGGGCTGTATCGCCATGCGAGCACGCATGCGGCGGGCGTGGTGATCGGCGACCGGCCGTTGATCGACCTGGTGCCGCTTTATCGCGACCCGAAGGCCGATACGCTGGTGACGCAGTTTTCCATGAAGTACGTGGAGCAGGCCGGGCTGGTGAAGTTCGACTTCCTGGGGCTGACGACGCTGACGATCCTGAAGCAGGCGGTGGCGATCCTGAAGGGGCTTGGGGTCGAGGTGGACCTGGATCGGCTGCCGCTGGACGACAAGCCGACCTATGAGATGCTGGCGCGCGGCGATGCGGGGGGCGTGTTCCAGTTCGAAAGTCAGGGCATGCGCGACGTGCTGCGGCAGATGCGGCCGGACCGGTTCGAGGACCTGATCGCGGTCGGTGCGCTGTATCGACCGGGGCCGATGGCGAACATTCCTGATTACTGCAAGCGCAAGCATGGCGAGGCCTGGGAAGCGCCGCATGAGGAAATCCGCAGTATCCTGGAGGAGACGTATGGGATCATCGTCTATCAGGAGCAGGTGATGAAGATCGCCCAGGTGATGGGCGGCTACAGCCTGGGCGGTGCGGACCTGCTGCGGCGCGCGATGGGCAAGAAGATCCGGTCCGAGATGGAGCAGCAGCGGCAGGTCTTCACCAGTGGCGCGACGGCGCGGGGGATCAAGGAGAGCAAGGCGACCGAGGTATTCGACCTCATGGCGAAGTTCGCCGATTACGGTTTCAACAAGTCCCATGCTGCGGCTTACGCGCTGGTATCGTATCAGACGGCGTGGATGAAGGCGAACCATCCGGTCGCGTTCCTGGCCGCGTGCATGAACCTTGCGGTTTCCAACACCGACAAGATCGCGGCGCTTCGGCAGGAGGCGCAGCGGATGGGGATCGGGGTGCTGCCGCCCGACATCAACCGGTCCGGGGCGCTGTTCGGGGTGGAGGTCGGGGAGGGTGGAGTGCAGCGCATTCGCTATGCGTTGGCGGCGGTGAAGAAGGTGGGGCATGCGGCCATGGTGGGCGTGGTCGCGGCACGGGGCGGGCGGGCGTTTCCGGACGTCGCTGCGTTCGCGACGCGGATCGAGCCGAAGAACCTCAACAAGATGCAGCTGGAGAACCTGGCCCGGGCCGGGGCGTTCGACAGCCTGAACCCGAACCGCAACCAGATGTTCCAGGGGGCGGAGACCATCCTGCGCCGGGCTCAGGCGGTGGCGGAGGAGGCCGAAAGCGGACAGATCGGGATGTTCGCGGGCCCATCCGAGCCGGAGCCGCTGCGACTGCCGGCGGTGGCCGACTGGGCGGAGATGGATCGGCTGGGCTATGAGGCCGAGGCGGTCGGGTTTCACCTGACGGCGCATCCGCTGGATAGCTATGGGCCGGTGCTGAAACGGCTGGGCGCGATCCCGTCCAGCCAGTTGGAGCCGAAGGCGCAGGCCGGTGTCACACGGGCGCGGGTGGCGGGCTGCGTGGTGGCGATCAAGGAGCGGACGACGCGGACCGGGAGCCGGATGGCTTGGGTGCGGCTGTCGGACCAGGGTGGCAGCTTCGAGGTGACGTTGTTCAGCGAGGTTCTGAATGGCGCGCGGGAGCTGCTGAAGGCCGGGGCCGCTGTGCTGGTGGGCGTGGAATTGAAGCTGGACGGCGATTCTGTGCGGATCACGGCGACGGATTGCCGTGGGTTGGACCAGGCTGCGACCGAGGCGGGTGCGGGCATGCGCATCTGGCTCGATAAGTCCGAGGCGGTGCCGCACATCCGGGCATTGCTGGCGCGGGAGGCGAAGGGTCGGGGGCAGGTGACGCTGGTGCCGCGGATCGATGCGGCGCAGGCGGTGGAGATCACGTTGCCGGGGCGGTTCCTGGTGGGGCCGCGGCTGGCGCAGGCTTTGAAGGTGGTGCCGGGGGTGGAGCGGGTCGAGGAGGTTTGAGCGGAAGCGAGGCGTCTCAGTCGACGAGGTCGAGCGGGCGGGCTTCTGGCTCAATCGAGCAGCCTGGAATAGCCGGTTCCGATCGGGATCAGGTCGCGCGCCGGGGAATGCAGGCTGAGGTCCAGTGGGGGGCCTCGGGGGGTGGAGGAGCAGAAGTGGCCTAGTTCTGCAGGAATGGAACGTTTTTGCCAGGGTGGGTGTGTTTTTGGAGGAGGCTTGGCGCGGGGGGCCTTTGCCTGATGCTTTTACGGTGACGCGTCGCCTTCCGGGGTTTGTGCATTTGGCCTGGACCCTCACCCCGGCCCTTTGCCCGAGGGAGAGGGGGGCAGCAGGTGCGGCCCCTGTTGGGGCGGTCGGCGTGGCGGATTTGGGTGGGTTGGTTAGCCGGCGCGTTCCCAGGTTTGGGGTGGGAGGCAGTCGCAGCCGGCGATGGCCCGGATGATGTTGGCGTGGTGGT
>JAYVEG010000364.1:0-2265 GCA_043748985.1 Rhodospirillales bacterium | reverse complement strand
TCCATGTCGGTGCTTGGGCCTGCTGTGTTGGGTGCGGCGCACCATAGATGGGGTGCGATGCTTTACGCAAAAGGCAGGGCAGGGGTCAGCCGCTGCCGGGCGTGCCGATGTTGGCGTCGGCACCGGCTGCGTAGGCTGGCGCGCTGGTACGAAGCTGGGCCATGCCGTCCGGCGGGGCGGCAGGGCCGGCCTCCACCGCGCCATCCGGCAGCAGCTTTGCAACCTGCGCGGCCTGGACATCCGACGCTTGCACCGTCAGGACCGTGCCTCCCACCTCGCCGCGGTGCTCGTCCACCAGGCTGACCTGGTCCGGCGCGATGCCGGCCCCGGCAAGGCGCGCGGCGGCATGGCGGGCGTCCTCATGCGTCGAGAACCGCCGGACAACTGGAATGGTCATGCACACGGCTCCTGCGGCTGCATGGACAGGAGCGCGCCAGGGCCGGGGAGGTTGCGGCGGCGCGGGCCGGTCGTGTAGGCGGGTGGCAGAACCGCGAGGGATGGCCTGATGCGTGACCTGCCAGATACCCCGGCCGGAAGCCCGCCCGCGGCCGAGCTGGCACTGGAGCGGCTGGGGCAGCTTGTCCAGGCCGGGGCGGCGCCCGACGCCGTGATCCGGACCGCGGGCGAGATCATCGCGGGCTGGGCCGATGAGCCGGACATAGACGCTGCTACCGCCCAGGCGCGCATCGGCGGGATCTGGGACAGCCTGACGAAGGACGAAGCGGACCTGGAAGCTGCGATCAGCGACGCCGGGGACGGCGACGCTGCGGGCCTGGTACTGGCCCGGCGGATGCAGGCGGCCCTGCAAGCGGCCATCCAGGCCTTTGCCGCCGCCGCGGAGCGGTTCGGGTAGCCCGGTCCGGCCTTCGCCCAAAGCAGAACGGCCCCAGGCTTCGGCTGCCGCGTCGTGCCGCGGGTGGCTTCGACCGGCGCCGGGTTACGGTCAACGGAATACTGGACAGTCGCCACGCCGCCAATCAGGATTGCCGCAACGATAAAACGACGGAGGGGACGACCATGCGCACCATCATGTGAGGCTTGACCGGCGCTGCGACGCTTGGCGTGCTGTTGACCGGCGGCGCCCTGGCGCAAGGCGCGGCACCCCCGCCCGTGGACCGCGGGTCCGCCCTGTATGGCCGGCCGGACAGCCCCGACGCAGTGAAGCTCGCCCCGATTGCGCCGCCGCCGCTGCCCACGCCGCTTGCCCGCCTGCCCATCGGCAAGCTGCACGTGCCCGAGGGCTTCAAGGTCGAGGTCTATGCCAGTGGCGTCGGCAACGCCCGCTCGATGCGGCTGGGCGACCAAGGTACGGTGTTTGTCGGCTCGCGCCTGCTGGACAAGGTGTATGCCGTGGTGCCGGCGGCGTCGCCGGGCGCACCGACGACGGTGAAGGTCATCGCCGCCGGCCTGCACCGGCCCAACGGCGTCGCCTACCACAACGGGGCGCTGTATGTCGCGGAGCTGTCGCGCATCTGGCGGTTCGATGACATCGAGGCCAACCTGGACCATCCGCCCAAGCCCGTCCTGATCTATGACGACCTGCCTAAGGACGAGGCGCACGGCTGGAAGTTCATCGGCATCGGGCCGGACAACAAGCTGTATGTGCCGATCGGCTCGCCGGGCAACATCCTGATGCCGCCGTCCACCCACGCGCAGATCCGCCGGATGAACCTGGACGGCACGAACGTGGAGCTGGTGGCGAATGGTGTCCGCAACTCCGTCGGCTTCGACTGGAACCCGGTCACCAAGGATCTGTACTTCACCAACAATGGCCGCGACTGGGTAAGCGAGGACATCCCCGAGGACACGCTGCACCGGGTCAGCGCCAGGGCGGAGACCCCGCCCAACTTCGGCTTCCCCTACTGCCACCAGGGCAACTTCGCCGACCCCGAATACGGCTGGGGCCGCTCGTGCAGCGAGTTCGCGCAGCCGGTCGCGCTCATGGGCGCCCACGCGGCCGTGCTGGGCATGCGGTTCTACACCGGCGACATGTTCCCCAGCACCTACAAGAACGCCATCTTCATGGCCCGGCACGGGTCCTGGAACCGGACGCACAAGCTGGGCGGCGACATCGTGGTCGTGAAGTTGAAGGAGGACGGGTCGGTCGCTTCGGTCGAGCCGTTCATGACCGGCTTCCTGGAGGACAACAAGTACAACGGCCGCCCGGTGGACGTGCAGATGCTGCGCGACGGCTCCCTGCTCGTGTCCGACGACTGGAACGGCGCGATCTGGCGGGTGAGCTATGCCCGCTGATGCGGGGGCGGG
>JAYVEG010000363.1:0-7763 GCA_043748985.1 Rhodospirillales bacterium | reverse complement strand
GGCCGCCCCAGTCGGTCTGGACCTCGCACCAGAGACGCTCGGCCGGGCCGCGGCGGACGAAGGTGCCTTTTGCGCGGAAGCGTTCGATCAGGCCGTCCGCCTCGATCTGGTCCAGGGCCTGTCGGATCGTCGCCCGGGCCACGCCGTACTCGGCCGCGAGTTCGTCGACGGTGGGGATGCGTGTGCCCTCGGCCCATATCCCGGCCTCGATCCGGCGCCGGAACAGCATTGCCAGCTGGATGTAGCGCGAGACCGTGCTGCGGTTGAGGTCCACGGCTCCCCGAACGAGGGGGGGTGCGTCGTTTTTGTTGTTCGCCATGCCTCCCCTCCTGTCTGGACAGCCCTGCTGCTTAGGACATATACCTAGATGATAATCATAACTCTGCATAATTCAGCGGGAGGGGAAACACCGATGCGCATCGCGCGACACCGAATCTGGGCGCTGATCGCCGTTGCCTTGCTTTTGCTGCCCGGCCGTGCGGATGCCGTCGACCCGGCGTTGATAGAGGCGGCGCGCAAGGAGGGCACGGTGGTGTGGTACTCCGGCCTGATCGTCAATCAGATCGTCCGTCCGCTCGGTGAGGCGTTCGAGAAGAAGTATCCGGGGATCAAGGTCCTGGGCTCCCGCCTTACCAGTTCGGAGGCGGCGCTGAAGATCATGAACGAGGCCCGTGCGGGGAAGCCGCAGGCCGACGTGTTCGACGGCACCGCGCTGGTGTTCCGGCTTGAGGCCGCCCATGTGGTCGAGCATTACAAGCCTGAGGCTGCCGCGCATTTTCCGCCCGGCAGCCAAGAGCCGAGCGGCGTGTGGACGGCGATGAACACCTATTTCATGACGCCTGCGGTCAACACCGACACTGTCGCCGAGAAGGACATCCCCAAGACTCTGCAGGATCTGCTGGACCCGAAATGGCGGGGGCGGATCGCGTGGACCAACGACCAGACCGTGGCCGGGCCGCCGGGTTTCATCGGCAACATCTTGACTGCGATGGGCCAGCAGGCCGGCATGGACTATCTGCGCAAGCTTGCGCAGCAGAAGATCGTGGCGGTTCCGGCGGCGCAGCGCGTCGTGCTGGACCAGGTGATCGGCGGGCAGTATGCGCTGGCTTTGATGACGTTCCACAACCATTCCGTCATCAGCGCCGCCGACGGTGCGCCGGTGCGGTTCCTGCCGATCTCGCCCGTTGTCGAGCTGCCGAATCCGCTGGGGCTGGTGCGGAACTCCGCGCATCCGAATGCGGCCAAGTTGTTCGTGGAGTTCGTGCTGTCGCCGGACGGGCAGCGGGTGCTGCGCGACGCGAACTATGTGCCTGCCGACCCGGCCGTCGCCCCGAAGGATCCGAGCCTTACGCCGGCCGGGGGGCACTTCACGACGACCATCATCACGCCGGAGACGACGGCGGTGAAGCTTGAGGAGTGGGTCGCCGTGTATAACGAGTTGTTCAAGTAGTGCCTTGAGCCTGACTGTCCCCACCCGGCCGCCCGGCAGCCGCATCTTCCGTCTTGTCGTCAGGCGGGCCGGGCCGGCGTGGCCTTTGTCGCTGGTGATCGTCCTGGTCCTGGCGTTGCTGGTGCTGCCGCCGCTTGCGGTGCTGCTGCAGGTCAGCCTGACGGAGACCAACGTCGACGGGTCGGCTGGTGCGGCCACGATGCGGCACTATGCGCAGCTGCTGGCGGACCCGGTGCTGTATCGGAGTGCGGTGAACTCGCTGCTGTTTGCCGCGGGCGCCACGGCCGTCTCGTTGGGGTTCGGGGCTGTGCTGGCCTGGATCGTGGAGCGGACGAATGCGCCGTTGAAGGCTTTGGCTTATCTTACCACCATCGTTTCCCTGGGCACGCCGTACATCCTGTATGTTACGGCGTGGCTGTATCTTCTGGGGCGGGCGGGCCCGTTCAACGATGGCTGGCGCACTCTGACCGGGAGCGCCGGGCAGCTGATCGACGTCTATTCCCTTGGCGGCATGATCCTGATCGAGGGGTTCCTGTGGTCGCCGCTGGTGTTCCTGTTGCTGTCGGCCACGTTCCGCGCGGCCAATGCGGAGATGGAGGAGGCTGCGCGGATGGCGGGCGCTTCCATTGCCGCGACCGTTTGGCGCATCTCGCTGCGGCTGGCGTGGCCGGCGGTGTTGGCGATGGCGCTGTTCGTGTTCATCCGGAATCTGGAGGCGTTCGACGTGCCGGTGCTGGTGGGCACGCCGGGGCGGGTGACGTTGCTGACGACCGATATCTATCTGGCCACGAAGGAGGTGCCGCCGCTGCTGGGGCATGCGAGCGCGTTCTCCGTTGTGCTGATCGTTATCGTGGCCGGGCTGTTGCTGCTGTATGGGCGGGTGTCGCGGCAGGCGGAGCGGTATGCCAGCGTCACGGGCAAGGGGTTTCGGCCGCGGCCGTTCGACCTTGGGCGTGGGCGGTGGGTGGCTGGTGCGCTGATCGTGCTGAACTTCGTTCTGGTGCTGGGGTTGCCGCTGCTGGCGCTGCTGTGGACCTCGTTCAGCCCGTTTGTGCGGCCGATGCGGTGGGCGGCTCTGAAGGGGCTGACGCTGAAGAACTACAATGCGGTGTTTGCGGTGCCGTCTTATGTCGACTTGGCGGTCAACACGTTGCTGGTTGCTGCGGGGGCTGCGACGGCGGCCATCGTCATTGCCACGGTTGCTGCCTGGATCGCCGCGCGGCGGCAGCCTGGGGGCGGCGTTGCGGATCAGCTTGCGACCATGCCGCTGGTATTTCCGGGCATTGTGCTGGGTGTCGCGGTTATGGAGCTGGGGCTGCGGGCGCCGGTGCCGATCTATGGGACGTTGTGGCTGATCGCGATTGGTTTCACTATCCGGTACATGCCGTATGGCATGCGCTACGCGTATTCCGGCGTGCTGCAGATCCATCGCGAGTTGGAGGAGGCGGCGGGTGTTGCGGGCGCCGGGCCGCTGGGGGTGCTGCGGCGGGTGGTGGTGCCGCTGTTGTCGCCGGCGCTGTTGTCGGGGTGGCTGTTCATCTTCCTGATCGCGGCGAAGGAATTGTCGATGGCGGTGCTGCTGGCTGGGCCGGGGTCGCAGACGATGGCGGTCGCCATGTTCGACCTGTGGGCCAACGGGCAAGGCGGGGAGCTGTCGGCGCTGGGTCTGCTGTGGGCGCTGCTGATGACGTTGTTTGCCAGCGCGTTCTATTTTCTGGCCCGGCGGGGCACGTCCGCCGCGTTTGGACACTAGCCATGGCGGGCGCCAGCCTGACGGTCGACGGGTTGAGCAAAGTCTATGCCACGCGGGACGGGCCGGCCGGGGGGGTTCGCGATACCAGCTTCGTTCTGGAGCCCGGGACGTTCTTCACCCTGTTGGGGCCTAGCGGGTGCGGGAAGACGACGACGCTGCGGAGCATTGCCGGGCTGGAACGGCCGGATGCCGGGCGGATCGGGCTGGGGGAGAGGGTGTTTTTCGACGCTGCGGCGGGGGTCGACGTGCCGCTGAACCAGCGCAACATCGGGATGGTGTTCCAGTCGTATGCGATCTGGCCACATATGAGTGTGTTCGAGAACGTGGCGTTCCCGCTGCGGGTCGCGAAGTCCGAGCGGTATAGCCGGGGCGATATCCGGCGTCTGGTGGGGCAGGCGCTGGAGACCGTCAGCCTGTCCGGGTTCCAGGATCGGTCGGCGACCCGGTTGTCGGGCGGGCAGCAGCAGCGGGTCGCGCTGGCGCGGGCGATCGTGCGGCGGCCGAGTCTGCTGTTGCTGGACGAGCCGTTGAGCAACCTGGATGCGGCGTTGCGGGAGGACATGCGGACCGAGCTGAAGCGGCTGCAGCAGCAGATCGGGGTGACGACGATCTACGTTACTCACGACCAGGGCGAGGCGCTGGATATGTCGGACCGCATTGCCGTCATCAATGCGGGGCGCATCGTGCAGATGGGTCCGCCGCGGGAGATCTATTTCCGGCCGCGCAACGCGTTCGTCGCCGGGTTCGTTGGTGCCACGAACCTGCTGCAGGGGAGAGTGGCGGCCGCTGTTGCGCCCGGGGCGTTTGCGGCGGTTACGTTGCCGGGCGGCGAGGTCCTGCAGTGCGCGGTTCCGGGCGGTGCGGAGGCGGGTGTTCCGATCGCCGTCAGCATTCGGCCCGAGTGCCTGTGTCTGTCGCCGGTTGATGAGGCTGTGCGGGCCGATGCGAACCGGATGCAGGGCGTGATCGTGAGCAGCGGGTTCCTGGGCAACATGAACAAGTATGGCATTCGGGTCGGAAGTTGTGTCCTGCATGCCAGCACCGGGCCGGAGACGCTGTTCCCGATCGGCACCGAGGTCGCGCTGCATGCGCTGCACGTCAACACCATCGCCATTCCGGATCAGGAGTCCCCATGAGGAGACGCACCATGTCGATGCTGTCACTCGCCGCGCTGCTGCTTGCGACGACTGCCCGGGCCGAGACGCAGCGGCGGAGCGTGATGGTGACGACGGGGGATGTTGTTATCGAGACGTTCGTGGAGGGGGCGGGGCCGGCGATCGTGATGCTGCCGTCGAGCGGGCGCGACGGTTCGGAGGATTTCGATCGGGTCGCTGCGGATCTGGCTGCTGCGGGTTTCCTGGTGTTACGGCCGCAGCCGCGTGGGATGCTGGGCTCGACGGGGCCGATGCAGGGGATCAGCCTGCATCAGCTTGCCGGCGACGTGGTGAGCGTGATCGACAAGTTGGGGGGTGGGCGCGCGGTCATCGTGGGGCATGCCTTCGGGCATTTCGTCGCGCGGATGGCGGCCGTGGATCATCCCCGGGCGGTGCGTGGGGTGGTGCTGGCGGCTGCCGCGGCCTCTGTCTGGCCGGCGGATATTGCGGCGACGCCATTGAAGGCGGGGGATTTGTCGCTGCCGGAGTCCGAGCGTCTGGCGGCGCTTCGGCTGGGGTTCTTCGCGCCTGGTCATGACCCGCGGCCGTGGCTGCACGGCTGGTGGCCGGCCGCGCAGAAGATGGAGACGGACAGCCGCGAGAAGGCGGGAGTGAAGCAGTCGGACTGGTGGTCGGCGGGGACGGCGCCGCTGCTGGAGCTGATCCCGGCCGACGATCCGTTCAAGTCGCGGGACAAGTGGGACGAGCTGGCGAAGTCCTATGGGGATCGGGTGAAGACGGTGGTGATCCCGGATTCGAGCCATGCGCTGTTCCCCGAGCAGCCGAAGGCGGTGGCGGAGGCGGTGATCGCGTGGGTTGGGACGCTGCCGCCATGATGGCCCGCCTGCCGGAGGGGCGTGTGGGCGAGCTGGTTGCACTGCGTCACGGCACCCTGCATGACGACGCGGTCGCCGGCATGCTCGCCACGCCGCTGGCCGAACGGGAGACCATCGCATGACAGACCAGTTCGTTGACCATGATGGCCTGAGATTCCGCTGCCGCCTGGATGGCATCGAGGGGAAGCCCTGGATGGTTTTCAGCAACTCCCTCGTTACCGACCTCCGTGTTTGGGACCACCAGGTCGCCGCGTTTGCCGACCGGTTTCGGATCCTGCGCTATGACCAGCGGGGCCATGGGGGCACCAGCGTGCCGCCCGGGCCTGCCACCATCGCGGAGCTGGCGGACGACGCGGCGGCGTTGATGGTGCATTTCGGCGCCGGTGATGCGGTGTTCGTCGGGGTGTCGATGGGGGCGGCCACCGGGTTTGCGCTGGCGCAGAAGCACCCGGAGCTTGTTGGACGCCTGGTTGCTTCCGATGGGCAGGCTGCGAATGCGCCGGGGGGTGCTGCCGCGTGGCAGGAGCGGATCGCCCTGGCCGAGGCGCGCGGGATGACGGGGTATGCCGATGTCACGCTGGAGCGGTGGTTTTCTGCCCGGTCTCGTGCGGAGGGCAATCCGGCGCTGGCGCCCATTCGGCGGATGATCGAGGCCACGCCGCTGGCGGGGCTTATTGCCTGCGCCCGGGCACTGCAGGCCTATGACTTCCGGCCTGGCCTGCCGGCCATGGCGCAGCCTGTCTTGCTGATGGCGGGGGCCGAGGACGGGGTGATGCCGGCGTCGATGCGGGCGCTGCTGCCGCAGCTGGGCGATGCCCGGTATGTGGAGATTGCGGATGCCGGGCATATTCCGGGGATCGAGCGGCCGGAGGCGTTCAACGCCGCGCTGGAGGCGTTCCTGCCGTGACCGACCGGGTGACGATCTGCGAGTGCTTTGCTCGTGATGGGCTGCAGCACGAGGCTGGCTTCGTTCCGACGCGGACCAAAGTGGCGTTGATCGACGCGTTCACTGCGGCGGGTTTTCCGCGCATCGAGGCCACGAGCTATAGCCATCCGGACCAGGTGCCGGCGTTCCGCGACACTACGGGCGTGCTGTCCGGCATCCGGCGGGGCGAGGGCGTGTTCTACAAGGCGACGTGCCCGAACCTACGGGCGATCGAGCGGGCGAAGGTCGATCTGGCCCTGGGGCATGGCGCCAACGAACTCAGCCTGCTGGTGTCGGCGACGCAGGGTCATACGCAGCGCAACCTTCGGTCGACGCGGGTGGCGCAGTGGGCGAAGGTGGAGGAGATGGCGCATGCCGCGGCCGGGCATGCGCGGCTGGTCGGGGTGATTTCGGTGGCGTTCGGGTGCCCGATCGAGGGGTCGGTCGATCCTGGTGTGGTGGCCGACGACGCGGCGCGGTTTGCGACACTCGGGGTTGGGATCGTGGCGTTGGGAGACACGACAGGGCTTGCCACCCCTGCCAGCGTCGGCGCGATGTTCCGGCGGTTGCGATCGGCGCTGCCGCGGGTGCATTTCGTTGCGCATTTCCATGACACGCGGGGTGCTGGGATCGCCAACTGCATGGCCGCGCTGGAGGCTGGGTGCCGGTGGTTCGACACGTCGTTCGGCGGCGTGGGGGGGCATCCGCAGAGGATACAGTATGGCGAGGGGCTGACCGGCAATGTCGCGACCGAGGATCTGGTGGACCTGCTGGAGGCCAGCGGGGTGGATACCGGGATCGACCTCGATCGGATGATGGCGGCGTCGCGGCTGTGCGAGGAGGCTTTGGGGCGGACGCTGCATAGCCAGGTGGCGCGGGCGGGGCTGCGGACACGGGAGGCGGCACATGCCTGAGTTTTTTGCGAGCGAGGACCGTGGGGCGGTTCGCATCCTGTGGATGGACCGGCCGGCGAAGCTGAACGCGCTGGATACCGCGCTGACCCGGGCGCTGCACGATGCGCTGGTTGCTGCCGATGCCGACGCGTCGGTTCGGGCGCTGGTGCTGGCGGGGCGGGGACGGGGGTTCTGTGCGGGCGCGGACCTGGGCGAGTTCAGGGATCTGACGCCGGCGAACCAGCGCCTGGTGCTGGAGCGGGCCGACCTGACCACGCGGACGCAGATGCTGTTGAAGCGGATTTCGAAGCCCATCGTTTCGGCGGTGCAGGGGGCGGCGATGGGGGGCGGCGCGGGGCTGGCGATCGGATGCGACATGATGGTGGCGGCGACGGACCTGAAGTTCGGTTATCCGGAGATGAAGCACTCGATCGTGCCGGCGATCGTGATGACGGACCTGCAGCGGCAGTTGGGGCGCAAGACGGCATTCGAGCTGGTGAGCCTGGGGCGCATCCTGGGGGGGGCCGAGGTGCTGGGGCTGGGGCTTGCCAACCGGCTTGTGGAGCCGGCGGCGGTTGTGGACGAGGCGCTGTCGATCGCCACGGTGTGGGCGGCGGCGCATCCGGCGGCGATGGGCGCGACCAAGAGCCTGTTCCATCGGGTCGCCGACCTGCCTTACGAGGCGGCGATGGCTGCGGGGCGGGATGTCAATGCGCTGATGCGCGGGTTTCGCGACACGCCATGACGCCGCT
>JAYVEG010000362.1:0-7768 GCA_043748985.1 Rhodospirillales bacterium | reverse complement strand
CGATGATCCCGACGGCAAAGCCCATCTCCGTCCGGATCGCCTAAACAACACCCCGAAAGGGAAAGCTCAGCCTTGCGCTGGTCCCTGCAACAACGCCCACCGCTGCCGCATTCCATGCCGCGATCGCGTCGAGGTCCGTGCCGAGGTCGCGCCTGTGCCAGGCGGTCGCCCCATCCCGCTGCTGCTTGCCTGGCGCAAACGTCAGCCTCAGCAGTCCGCCAGCGTGGCCCAACGGCACGGAGGCGATGCGGAGCGGGTTCGTGTCGCTGGTCTGCGGTGTCATGAGACCACGTCCTCGTGGCTGGTATGGCCGAACCTAACCAACGACGGTTCGGCCCGCACCCAGCCGGCACAAGCGACTGCCCAAAGCGGCTGCCATACCAGACCGAGCGCACTATATACGGCGGTGCCCTACGTCATCTCCATCTCCGCCGACAAAGCCGGCCCTAAGGTCGATGAGCTCGAGGGTCTTGCCTTACAGTCGACGTCGATCAGATGCGCCAGCTGTCGTCGCGGCGGTCCAGGTAGCGGAGCATGGCGGGCCACTCGCGCAGGCCGAAGTTGCGTGTTGCGGGCTGGTAGAGGTGCACCGCCTTGTCGATCGCCCCGGGCTCGGGCTCGTTCAGCTCGGTGTTTGCGGACATGAAGTCCACCTGCGCCTTGCAGGCATTCTCCAGCCAATACATCGCGTTGAACGCCTCTGCGGCGGAGGGGCCCATGGCCAACAGGCCGTGGTTGCGCAGGATCATGAAGTTCGCTTGTCCGAGGTTTCGCACCAGGCGCTCGCGCTCGGCCAGGTCCACGGCCGGGCCCTCGTAGCCATGATAGGCCATCGGCATGCAGCGCGTGGCAGTCTGCGACAGCGGCAGCAGGCCGCACTTCATGGCGGAGACGGCCATACCAGCGCGCGTGTGCGTATGGATGACGCAGCCCACGTCGTGCCGGGCGGCATGGACGGCGCTGTGGATGACGTAGCCGGCGCGGTTGATGCCGAGATCGTCGTGCGGGTTGAGCAGCACGGTGCCGTCGATGTCGATGGTAATCAGGCTCGAGGCGGTGATCTCCTCATACATCCAGCCATACGGGTTGATCAAAAAGCGCTCGCGCCCTTCGCCGGGGATGCGCACGGTGACGTGGTTGTAGACGAGGTCGCTCATGCCGAAGAGCGCGATCAGACGGTATGTGGCGGCGCAGTCGAGCCGGGCCTGCCACTCCGCGGGGCTGACCATGGCGCGGATGGTCGAAAGGTCGGTGGCGCGGGCGCCTGCGACGTTGGTGTCTGGCATGGCTGGTTCCTCCTTTGCTTGGGCCGTCTGCGCGGCCGAGTTCATCCTATCCGAGCGGTGTAGAGAGCGGAATGGGATCGAAACGGCTGGCCGAGCGCCTGGCCGGTATCGGTCGACCTGTTGCTGCCGCTTGATGCGGCTTAGGGCAGGACGGCCGCCAGGCTGGTCTCGACGACGATAAAGGCAGGTCCGGGCTCGCGGAGCCACTGAGACAGCGAGGCAAGGTCTGCCCGGGTGCGAATCTCGTGGACCGGAAAGCCGAATGCCCGGCCTATCAGCGTGAAGTCCGGGTTCACCAGGCTGGTGCCGATGACGCGGCCCGGGAATTCGCGTTCCTGATTGACCCTGATCGAGCCGTAGGACCCGTTGACCGCAACGATCACCTTCAAAGCCAGCCGACGCTCCATCGCAACCGCAAGCTCGTTGCCCGTCATCAGGAAGCCGCCGTCCCCGACCATGCAGACGACGGTGCGGTCCCCATGGCGCAACGCCGCCGCCACCGCCGCCGGCACGCCGAAGCCCATCGACCCGGCGATGGGCGCCAGCAACCGCTGCGGCGGCCGGAACGGAACGATGCGGTAGGCCGGCGCCGCGAAGGTTCCGGCATCGACAGTCAGGATGGCATCCGGCGGCAAAGTCTGGCCGACCACCTCCACCACGTCCTCGAACGGAACGCCGTCCGTGGCGGTGGACCGGCGCGGGGCCGCGAGCGCACGGCGTTCCGCAACCAGTTGGTCGAGCCAGCCGCCGCGGGACGTTGGCGGATCGGCCGGCGCGCCGATCGTTTCCAGCAGGGTCGCCGCCTCGCAGGCGATGCCGAGCTCGGTGGCGAAGTGGCTGCCGATGGCGGCCGGGTCGGGATGGACATGGACCAGGCAGGTTTCGGTGGCCGGGATGGCGTAGCCCTGTGTCGTGATGTCCGACAGGCGCGCACCCAGGACCAGCAGCAGGTCGGCCTGTTTCAGGAGCGCCATCTGCGCCGTTGGGTTGGCCAGGGCCATGTTGCCGGCATAGAGGCGGTGGGTGTTGTCGAACAGGTCGTGGCGGCGGAACGCCACCATCACCGGCAGATCCCAGGCCTCGATGAACGCCTGCAGGGCGGCCGTGTGCTGCTGCAGTGCGCTGCCGGCCAGGACCAGAGGTCGCTGCGATCGGGCCAGCATGCCGCGGAGCCGCTCGAGGGTTGCCGGCGACGGCGCTGCCTGGATCGGTGTGGGCGGGATGGCGACCAGGGAAGCACTCGCGGCCGTCAGCATGTCCTCCGGCAGCGCGATCACCACCGGTCCGGGGGTGCCGGATACCGCAATCTGCAATGCCCGCTGGATGGTCTCGCCGATGCGGTCGGGGTCCGAGACCTCCACGACCCACTTGGCGATGCCGCCGAACATGCGCAGGTAGTCGATTTCCTGAAAGGAATCGCGCCGCAGGTCGCGCACGGCAACCTGGCCGATCAGCAGCAGGAAGGGCACGGCATCCTGCTGCGCGGTATGCACGGCAATGGCGGCATTGCTGGCACCGGGGCCACGGCTGACGCAGGCGACCCCGGGGCGGTGCGTCAGCCGCGCATCAGCCAGCGCCATGAACCCGGCGCCGGACTCGTGGCGGCACACGACTGTGTCGATGTCGGTGCGGCCATACAGCGCATCGAGCAGACCCAGGTAGCTTTCGCCCGGCACGCAGAACAACCGGTCGATGCCTTGGGCGGCCAGACTGTCGACCAGCACCTGGCCGGCGGTTTGCGAGGTGGTGGCGGACATGTCGTTCATAGGTAGTGCCTCAATCGAAGCCGTAGAGCGAGGCCGGGTTCTCGACCAGGATCTGGTGGCGGAGAGCCTCGTCCGGCACCCATTTGGCCAGCAGGTCGGCCATGTCGCCGTCGTTCGGCACGGCGGTGTCGACCTTCACGTGGGGCCAGTCCGTGCCCCACACCAGGCGTTCGGGTGCTGCGGCAAGGAGGGCCGCTGCCATGGGCGCCAGGTCCGCATAGGGCACGGGCTGGGACGAGATGCGATAGGCGCCGGTCAGCTTCACCCAGCAGCGCCCGCCGCCCATCGCCCGCAGTAGGGTCTGGAAGCCCGGTGCTGCTGCGCCGCCCTTCCCGACATGCACGTAGCCGAGATGCCCCAGCACGACAGGCACCGGAATCGCGCCCAGCACAGCTTGCAGGTCCGGCGCGGCATCCACCTGCAGCAGCAGCTCGATATGCCAGCCCAGCGGCTCGATCCGGCGCGCGAGCGGAATAATCTGGTCCTTGGGCACGACGTTGCGGGCATCCCGCCGATCGACCGCGTTGAACCGAAGGCCGCGCACGCCGGCTTCATGCATGTCCCGCAACGCGGCGTCGGTCACACCGGGGTCCACCACCGCGACGCCGCGCATCGTGGGGCCGGCCTCGGCCAGGGCTTGCAGCATGACGGTGTTGTCGGTGCCGTAGACGCTGGGCTGGACCAGCACGGCGCGCTGGATACCGAGTGTGTCCAGCATGCGGCGATAGTCCGGCAGCAGGGCATCGGGCGGCGTGTAGATCCGCTCCTCGGCGTAGGGGTGGTGCGCCATGGGCCCGCAAATATGGGCGTGGCTGTCGCAGGCCAGCGGCGGCATATTGAAGCTTTGCGGGCGCGTGGCCGGATCTGCCCCCGCGCACCAGGGCGCCCCGTCCGGAGCATCCATCCTGACCATGCAGTCTCCTATTTGCCGCCTAGAAGATGTGGCACGATCAACGCGATGCCGGGCACGAAGGCGATCAGCACGACGGAGAGCACGAGCACGACGATGAACGGCACCATCGTGCGCGCCGCCGGCTCCACGCGGCTGCCCGCCACCGCGGCAGCCACATAGAACCCGATGCCCACCGGCGGCATGAACGCGCCTACGCCCATCGCCAGGATCAGCACGATGGCGTATTGTATAGGGTCGATTCCGAGACCCGTTGCGATCGGCATAAGCAGCGGCGCCAGGATGATCAGCGCCGGAAGCCCCTCGAGCAGCGTTCCGATCAGGATCAGCAGCACGATCGACCCGATCCAGAACGCCACAGCGCTGCGCCCGGTGTCGTCCAGCAGTTCCACAAGGTGCTGCGGCATGTTCGCCGCCGTCAGCATCCAGGCGAAGGACGAGGCCGAGGACAGCACCAGCAGCACCATCCCGGCCGTCATCGCGCAGGACAGCACGAGTTCCAGCACCTGCCGCCACGGCAGCCCGCGATAGACGACGATGGAGAGTACCAGGCCGTAGAGCACCGCGAGTGTGGACACCTCAGTCGGTGTCGCGATGCCGAACCGGATGCCGCACACCATTGCCACGGGCATGGCCAGCGGCAGGATCGCGGGGCCTAGCGCTGCCATCCGCCGGGCGCCCTGGGGCGCCGCGACCTCCACCCGGCCCCGCGCCTGGTAGGCGATCAGCCCCATGAGGCAGACCGCGATCAGCGCAGCGGGCAGCAGCCCGGCCACGAACAGCGTGCCGATCGAGATCGGCGTCACCGAGCCCAGCACCAGCATGGCTATGCTGGGCGGAATGGTCTCCGCCATCGCCGCCGACGCCGCCAGCACGGCCGCCCCCTGGTCCGGCCGATAGCCATGCCGTTTCAGCTCGCCTCGCATCACGGAGCCCACTGCGGCCACGTCGGCGATCTTGGAGCCGGAAATGCCGCTGACCAGGTAGATCGTGACGACAACGACCTGCAACAGCCCGCCGCGGATGCCGCCCACCAGCGCCATCGCGAACTGCACCAGGCGCACGCTGATGCCACCGCGCTCCATGATCAGCCCGGCGAAGATGAAGAACGGGAGCGCCAGCAGGATGAAGTTGCCGGTCCCGTCGACCATGTTCTGCGGGATGGCGATTGCCGGTGCTGCATCCGTCAGCGATAGATAGGCGAGTGTCGAGAGCAGCATGGCGAAGCTGACGGGCAGGCCCAGCAGGACGGTTCCGAAGAAGAGTGCGATCAGCACGACCAAGGCGCCGTTCGGGTGCGCGCCGAAGAAGGCGGTTGCGTCGAATTGCGCAAGGGCCGCCGTCCCTGCCGCCACCAACAGCAAGGCACCCGTGGCGATGGACGGGCGATGCTGCAGCCCGAGCCGCTCCAGCGCGAACAGCGCCACCAGCGCCATGCCGACCGGCAGGGGCAGCGCTATCCAGCCGGTACTGATCTGTAGGATGGGCGTGAGCGTCTGCCAGTTGCCCTCCATTAGCAGCAGGCTTTGCCAAGCCGTGATCACGGCCACGACGACGACTGCCCATTCAAGCACGGCAAGCACGAAGTCGCAGAGCGACGCCGGCATCAGGTCCAGCAGGACCCGGACCGACGTGTGCTGCCGGGAACGGTAGGCTGCAGCGCCGCCGATGAAGGCTATGATGGACAGGCAGAGCTTGGCCGACTCGTCGGACCACAGGAACGACCGGCTGAAGAACTCCCGCTGCGTCACGTCCCACAGGATGATGACCAGCTCGATGATCAACGCCACCGCGGCAATGCCGGTCGCGACCAGGTGGATGGAGTCGATCAGCTGCCGGGTGCCTGCCCGCAGGGTGGTCAGGCGCGGCCCGGCAGACGACAAGCCACCCGGCAGGTGCCCGGCCGTGTTGTCGGACAACAGCTCCATGCCGGCTAGACGCCGGCCTGCTTCATGACCTGGTCCACCAGGTCGGCACCGATGATGGGCCGGAACTTATCATAGATCGGCCGGGTTGCGGCGATGTAGGCGGGCAGGTCCACCGGGCCGATCGTGACGCCTGCCGCCTTTAGGACGCCTGCGGCCTGGTCGGTGGCGGTGGCGACAGAGGCGCGCCAGTCGGTCGACATCTCCTTGGCCGCCGCCCGCACCGCCGCCTGCTGCTCGGGCGTGAAGCTGTCCATCCGGCGCTTGCTGACCATGAGCGCGCCGGCATTGTAGACGAAGTTGCACTCGTTGCTGTGCTTGACCACTTCCTGGAACTTGTTCGCCACCATGGAGATGTAGGGCAGCTCCACCGCTTGCACCGCGCCTTGCGACATGGCGAGATAGGCCTCGCTGATATCCACGGCAACGGGGATGGCGCCGATGATCTTGTAGGTCTCCGCGTAGATGGCGCCAGGCTGGATTCGAATCTTGATGCCGTTCATGTCCGACGGATGCGTGACCGGCGTGGGCGCGCTGGTCGTGATCGGGCGCCAGCCCCACCAACCCCAGCACAGGCCGTAGATGCCGCGCTCGGGGAAGGGCTTGAACAGCTCCTCGCCGATCGGGCCGTCCAAGACCGCTTCTGCAGTCTTGGTGTCGCGGAACAGGAATGGCAGATCCAGCACCGCGACCTTCGGAAACACCGTCTCGATGTAGCCGGATGTGTGGGCCACGAAGTCGACGATCCCTGTTTGCAGGCTCGTCAGCGCATTGGCCTGGCTGCCGAGCTGCCCGGCGCCATAGACCTGCACATCGAGGCTGCCGCCGCTCTTCTGCTTCAGGTTGGCCGCGAACCGCTGACAGATGGGGTAGACGGGACTGGCGACCGTGTCGGCGAGCGTCATCTTCAACGTGCGTGTCGTCTGCGCCCGTACGATCGAAGGCATCGCGAGGCTACCCGCGACGCCGGGCAAGGCGAGGCTGCTCACGAGCAGGGCCCGTCGACTGATGGCTGGCATTTGGCCGTCCTCCCGTATTTTTCGTCGACGCTAGGCGGGATCGAACCACAGGGTCAATGTCCGACCGTCCGGGCGGCTCGGTTGGAAATCAAGGGACGCATGATGGCGCGGCCAGCAAAGCCAGCGGTCATCGCTTTTTAACGAATGAGGAACAGGCTCGTCTTGTCAGTAAAGAGACATGAGCGAGGGGCGTGCACGGCTGCCGCTGGGTAGACGGTAATCAAGCAACCAGACAGCTACCGGGCAGAGCGATAGATACCAGGAGAAATGTCCCCTAATTCATCCCCTAATGAGGAGGCCGAATGAGCGCGGATGAATGGAGACACTTGCGGACAATCACCCTGCCTAATCCATCGGTCCCAGTAATCTTATCAAGACCGAAGGGGTCGAAACTGGATGAATGCGGATGTGGCAATGGCGGAGAGGGTGTCCGCTGTATCCACGTCCAAGGCCGTTCGTACGTGTTCTAATAGTTCCATGATTACATTGCTCTAGTCCTAGGGTTGGTCCATAACCGTTCCATACTGTCCACCTCAATCCACGTTTTCGTTGTGGACGGCGTTGTGGACGGAAATTTGGGCGGAGGGTTTGGCGATGGCTTTGGGACGGCTGACGGCTATCAAGGTCCAGCGTGAGACGAACCCCGGCCGCTACTCGGACGGCGGCAACCTCTATCTGTTTGTCAGGAGCGACGGCGGCAGGGTTTGGACCTTCCGCTACAAGGCCGACACGGGACGCCAGCGGGAGATGGCGCTGGGCGCGGTTGCCGACGTGACGCTGGCGGAAGCGCGTGAGAGGGCACGGGATGCCCGCCGGCTACTCGACAGCGGCATTGATCCCATCGACGCCCGCGCGACAGCCA
>JAYVEG010000361.1:0-2272 GCA_043748985.1 Rhodospirillales bacterium | reverse complement strand
CCGCCTGCTCGCCATCCTCGAAGTTGATGCTGTTGATGATCGGCTTGCCGCCGTGCAGCTTCAGCGCGCCCTCGAGGACGTTGGTCTCCGTGCTGTCGATCACCAGCGGGGCGTTGACGCTGCTGGTAAAGCGCGTGATCACCTCGTCCATTTCGGCGACCTCGTCGCGGCCGACGAAGGCGGTGCAGATGTCCAGGCTGTTGCTGCCCTCGGCCACCTGCTCGCGCCCCACGGCCACCGCGCCGTCCCAATCGCCCCGCTCCTGCAGCTCGCGCCACTTGCGGCTGCCGTTGGCGTTGCAGCGCTCGCCGATGGAGAAATAGCTGTTTTCCTGCCGCAGCGGCGTCTGCCCGTACAGGCTCGCCACCGAGGGGACCCAATGATGCGTCCGCGCCACCGGCACCGGCCGCTGCCCGCCCAACCGGCGCAACATGCCGTCCAGCGCCTCGATATGTTCGATCGACGTGCCGCAACAGCCGCCCACCAGATTCAGCCCGTCTTCCGTCACGAACCGCTCGACCCAGCTCGCCATCTCCGCCGCACCCAGCGGATAGTGCGTCGCCCCGTCCACCAGCTCCGGCAGCCCGGCGTTCGGCTGGATCGACAGCAGCCCCGGCCAGTTCTTCGATAACCAGCGCACGTGCTCGGCCATCTCCTGCGGACCCGTGGCGCAGTTCAACCCGATCAACGGCACATCGAGCGCGTGCACCACCGTCGCCGCCGCCGCGATGTCCGGCCCCACCAGCAGCGTGCCCGTCGTCTCCACCGTGACCTGCACGAAGATCGGCGTGTCCGTGCCCGCGGCCAGCCGCGCCCGCTTGGCGCCGTTGACCGCCGCCTTGATCTGCAGCGTGTCCTGGCAGGTCTCGATCAGGATCGCGTCGACCCCGCCCGCGATCAGCCCGGCCGATTGCTGCCGCAGCGCTTCCTCCAGCGGGTCGTAGGCGATGTTGCCCAGGCTCGGCAGCTTGGTCCCCGGCCCGATGCTGCCCAGCACCCAGCGGTGGCGGCCATCGGCGAAGCTGTCCGCCGCCTCCCGCGCCAGCTCGCCGGCCACGCGGTTGATCTCGTGGGTGCGGTCCGCCAGGTCGAACTCGGCCAGCGTCAACGGGCTGCCGCCGAAGCTGTTGGTCTCCACCATGTCCGCGCCCGCCGCGAAATACCCGCGATGGATTTCCCGCACCAAGTCGGGCCGCGAAAGGTTCAGCACCTCCGTGCAGTTTTCCTGATTCCAGTAATCCCGCTCGATGTCGAGCGTCAGCGCCTGCACCCGGCTGCCCATGCCGCCGTCGCACAGCAACACGCGGTCGCGCAACGCATCGAGGAGATGTGGACGTGTCATGCGATTTCCTTCGTCAGCCGACTGGCGGCGGATGTCTCAGATGGGGTGGCGCGCGTGGCCGGCCAGATCATCACCGTCAGCGGCCCTGCATGGACCAGCCCCGGCTCCCACGGCAGCAGGCCGGCCTGCTTCAATAACGAGCCCATGGCGGCCTGGTTGAACCCCGGCCAGCGATGGGCGAGGCGTTGGGTCAGGTCGTGGTTGGTATGCGCGCCCAGATCCACGACGATCAGTCGACCGCCCGGGCGCAGCACGCGAGAGGCTTCCGCCAATGCGGCCGCCGGGTCTTCGGCGTAGTGCAGCACCATCTGCATCACCACGGTGTCGAACGTCGCATCCGCGAGCGGCAGGCGATACATGTCCGCCTGGCGCACCGCGCAATGCGACAACTCCGGCCGGGCCAGCCGCGCCCTGGCCAGCGCCAGCATCGCCCGGCTGGCGTCCACACCCAGCCCAGCCGTCACGAACGGCGCCAGCAACTCCAGCACCCGGCCGGTCCCCGCGCCGATGTCCAGCAGCCGGCCCGGCTGTTCTCCGGCGTTGGTCAGCAGCGCCTGCTCGACCGCCTCGGCCGGCAAGCCCAGCGCGTGCATCTCGTCCCAATCCACACCCGAGCGGCGAAAGACCTCGGAGGCGATGCGCGCCCGTTCCGCCAGCACCCGGGCCGCGCCACGGCGGTCAGCCTCCAGCACGGGGTCGTCGCCGGGCAGCCGCGCCACCAGATCCCGCGCCAGCGCCCCCTTCGCGTCCGCCGGCAGGGTGAACCACATGTTGGCACCCTCCCGCGTCCGCTCCATGACCCCGGCGTCGCATAACAGCCGCAGGTGACGGGACAGCCGCGGCTGCGATTGCCCCAGGATTTCGGTGTAATCGACGACGCAGAAGGCGCCCCGCGTGCCCAGCGCCACCAGCCGTAACCGCGTCGGCTCG
>JAYVEG010000360.1:0-21424 GCA_043748985.1 Rhodospirillales bacterium | reverse complement strand
CCGCTTCGCCGGGCCCCCGCATCCCGGGATATTGTCCGACAACTGGTTCCCGCCGCAATCAGTGGTGTCCACCATCGTCGAGAGTGAGTGGTACCTCTCGTTGCGCATTGTCTGTGCGAACGCCTCGGCCGCCTCGCCGTGCAGGTCAGCCCGCATCGCCCCTGCGCCCCGCGGGACTAAACTGCGGGCGATACAGGCGCCGATGGCGGTCGCGGTCGCGGCCAGCGCTATCCGATCCACATTCAGCCGGTGCAGGCTACACGAGACTCAGGGCCGCCTGACAGCGGCTTCTGCGTGTTGGAGGTTGCCGCTGTCCTCGTGGACAGTTCCCAGACTGGCGGGCTACGGCTCGGCTCGGCTTCCACGAGAACCGAGACGCTTTCGCTGGGACGACGATCGCCCAACAACCTCGCTCGTTAATGATAGGTTGGGGTCCGCGTTAGCGATGACTAAGGATCGCTGTCCCCCGAGGGAACCATGCGTAGTGAGCCACAGGAGTCCGGTGTCCTGGCGGGATGTGACGGCCCCATGACGTAATGGGCTCACGAATTTGTCGATGGGAAGTGCTATCCTCCACAGCGCCGATCAGGCTTCACCTCCTGAAGAAGCTGTCCGACGGACACGCGGTCAGCCGTCCTGGGACGCGGACGTACCGGCGCAAGTCGGGTCGAGGGTGCGAGATAAAGCCTAGTTCGTTACAAGTGGCTTCGTGTCCCAGCAACCATCACAGGGCGGGTTTGATCGCTCCCACGAGGTGCCGGATGCTGGCTGTCGCATGATGATAGTAGCGAGCCGCGGACGCGGTTGTATTTGTTGTGGCGCGGGCCACGACCCCGTCGGGCGATGGGTTGTTGCTGGGGGCGGATGACCAAGGGCGCGATTTGGTGACGCGGTTATTGTACGGGCTGCGGCTGACGTTGGCGATCGGGGCGACGTCGTCGCGCCGGGTGCTGGGGGCGCGGGCGCACGTTATCTATGGGTTAGGCATCCACAAGGGTCTGGATATCGGTCTGGTCAGATAACCCGCACAGGTCCTGATAAGCTCCGCCTCGGGTGTGGCCATAGAATGCGGCGTGCGCCGCGTTCTCAGCCGTCCCCTGGGCGCAGCCATGCTGGCGTTCTCGTTGGCGCCCATGCCCCGAACGGTTCGGAGGGTATGGTCCGCCTTTCCAGGCAGCATCGTCACGCCCGCTCACGCGACGGTGCTTCAGGATACCATCGTCGTGGCGATCTCCGGCCGGATGGCAATCGCCGGACAGGTTGCGGCGTTGGCGACGCCCGCGGCATGGGTGACGGCCGAATGGTGGGCGGCTTTGGCGCGGCGGCGGGCATTGAACTGCTGGCAAGGGCGGCCGGTCTCCGTATAACGGGATAGACACGCCGGGGATGCACCACCATGGAAATCGATCCGACGCCGCCGACCACCATCATCCGCAACGCCAACATGGTGGTGGCCTGGGATGGACCTCGGGATAGCGGATCGCACACCTACATGCCCGGCGCCGACGTGGTCTTCCAGGGCGGCACGATCGCCTTTGTCGGCCGCAACTACACCGGCCCGGCGGAGCACGAGGTGGACGGGCGCGGCATGATGGTGATGCCCGGACTGGTGAACATCCACAGCCACCCCAGCAGCGAGCCTATGAACAAGGGGCTGATCGACGAGATCGGGTCGCCGGGGTTGTACAACTCGTCGCTGTACGAGTACATGCCGATCTTCCGGGCGGATGCCGATGCAGTGCCGCATTGCGTGCGCGTGGCATTGAGCGAGTTGCTGCTGTCGGGTGTCACGACGGTTGCCGATCTCAGCATGGCGCATCCGGGCTGGCTGGATCTGCTGGCGGAAAGCGGGATGCGGGTTTGCATCGCGCCGATGTTCAAGTCGGCGAAGTGGTCGACGAAGAACGGCCACGTGGTGCAGTACGAATGGGACGAGGCGGCCGGCGAGAAGGCGATGGGCGAAGCGCTGGGCCTGATCGACCGGGCGGAGCAGCATCCGTCCGGCCGCCTGTTCGGCATGGTGGTGCCGGCCCAGATCGACACCTGCACCGAGACCCTGCTGCGCGACAGCCACCAGGAGGCGACGGCGCGCGGATTGTCCTGGCAGATCCATGCCGCGCAGTCGGTGGTGGAGTTCCACGAGATCACCCGGCGGCATGGTGTGACACCGATCGGATGGCTGGACGAGATGAACCTGCTGTCGGAGCGGAGCATCATCGGGCATGGGATTTTCCTCGATGACCACCCCAGCACGCAGTGGCACACGGACCGCGACCTGTCGCGGCTGGCGGAGACGGGGACGACGGTGGCGCACTGCCCGACGGTATTCGCGCGGCGGGGGATCACGCTGAAGGATTTCGGGCGGTATCGCCGGGCCGGGGTGAACATGGGGGTCGGGACGGACACGTATCCGCACAACATGCTCGATGAGTTGCGGCTGGTGTCGTATCTGGCGCGCACGCAGGCGGGTAATCCGCGAACGATGAACAGCACCGACCTGTTCGATGCCGCGACGATCGGGGGGGCGAGAGCGCTCGGGCGGGACGATATCGGTCGTCTGGCGCCGGGGTGCCGCGCGGACATGGTCCTGGTAGACGTAACACACCCGATGATGCGGCCATCGCGGGACCCGGTGCGCAGCCTTATCTACGCGGCCGGGGATCGCGCGATCCGGCGGACGTATGTTGACGGGTTGATGGTGGTGGATGAGGGCAAGGTGTTGACCATGGACTACGCCGCGGCGGCGGAAGCGCTCGACGAGGCGCAGAAGCGGATATTGGCGCGGGCTCCGTCATTGGACTGGGACCACCGCCCCGTGGACCAGATCAGCCCGCCGACGTTCCGGACGGCGTGACCGAGGGAGGCATTTGCTGATACAACCTGGTCATCCGCTAGATGGAATTGGAAGCAGATCATGGGTGTGGTGACCGTATCGCTGGACGTCGCGTCTGACGGGACCATCTCGGCCATTCCCCCACTGCCACCGGGGAAACAGGTCGCGAGGGTGAAGTTCGAGATCGATGTGCTGTCACGCCCGGCCACATTGCGGTTCGATGGGACGGACTGGCCTCTCTTTGACATCGATCCGCTTCCGCCTGGTGCCATATTCAGCCGTGAAGAGATCTATGGTGCTGAGGGCAGGTGAGTTTCATCGACACCAACGTTCACGTCTTCCCGACAGTCCAGGCTACTGCGAACTATCCGCGGGCATGGGACGCGATTGCGGAGGAGGAGCAAACGCAATCGGTAGCGATCAGCCGTCAGATCATTCGAGAATACCTCGCGATTATGACCCGGCCCCAGGACGGGGCACCCCGCACCTATGTGCGAAGCCGTTCAGCGCGCCACCGCGCTTACCAGGCGTTTCATCATGCACGAGGACGAGCCGGCCACTTAGAAATGGCTGCAAAGTCTCTCCGTCAACTACCATTTTGGAGGCGGCCAGGCAGAGGCGCCCAGTTACATGACGCGAACATCATCGCCACCATGCTGGCCCATGGCGAGAACCGCCTGTTGCCGTTCAACGCGAAGCACTTCCGCCGCTTCGAACCCCTGATCGAGATCATCGAACCATGACAGAGCCGCTGCTCAGCATCCAAGACATCCGCACCGTGTTCCGCGGCCAGTCCGGCGACGTGCCGGCCGTGGATGGCGTCAGCCTGTCGGTCCATAAGGGCAAGACGCTCGGCATCGTGGGCGAAAGCGGGTGTGGCAAGTCCATGCTGTCCCTGTCGGTCATGCGCCTGGTGCCCCCGCCCGGCCGCACGACCCAGGGAAAAGTGCTGTTCGAGGGAAAGGACCTGCTGCAGCTTCCGCCCGCCGCCATGCGGGATATCCGCGGCAACCGCATCGCGATGATCTTCCAGGAGCCGATGACCAGCCTGAATCCGGTCTTCACGGTGGGCGACCAGATCACCGAGGCGATGCGGGCGCATGAACGCCGATCGTCGAAGGCGGAGCTTCGGACCCGGGCGATCGCCGCGCTGGACCGGGTTCGCATCCCGTCGGCCGCGCGGCGGTTCGAGGACTATCCGCACCAGATGTCGGGCGGCATGCGCCAGCGCGTGATGATCGCGATGGCGCTGTCGTGCGAGCCGGAGTTGCTGATCGCCGACGAGCCGACCACGGCGCTGGATGTGACCGTCCAGGCCCAGATCCTGGACCTGCTGCGCGACCTGCAGGCGCAGTCCGGCATGGCCATCGTGCTCATCACGCACGATCTCGGCGTAGTGGCCGAAATGGCCGATGAGGTGGCCGTGATGTACGCCGGCCGCGTGGTGGAGCGCACCGGCGGCACAGCAATCTTCGACGACCCGCAGCATCCCTACACGCTTGGCTTGCTGGGCAGCATCCCGAAGATCGAGGAGGAGCGGGAGCGGCTGCTGGCGATCGAGGGCACGGTGCCGGCGCCGTTCGCGTTGCCGGACGGTTGCCGTTTTCATCCCCGCTGCGTGTTCGCGGCGGATGCGTGCACCAGGATCGATCCACCGCTGGGCGATGTGGGGCCCGACCATCTGGTCGCCTGCATCCGGGCACCGGTCGAGACGATCCCTGAACAGGAGATGGCGGCATGAGCGGCGCTTTGCTCGAGGTCGAGGGCCTCGCCAAGCACTACCCGATGACGCGCGGGCTGATCCTGTCGCGCAACGTCGGCACCGTTCGTGCCGTCGACGGGATGGGGTTCAAGCTGCAGCGCGGCGAGACGCTGGCGTTGGTGGGCGAGAGCGGTTGCGGCAAGTCCACGACCGCACGCCTGGTGCTGCGGCTGATCGATCCCACGGCTGGCAGCGTGTGGTTCGAGGGCCAGGACATCACGAGCCTGTCTGGCGCGCCCCTCCGGAAAATCCGGCGACGGATGCAGATCGTGTTCCAGGACCCGTTCGCGTCGCTCAATCCGCGCATGACCGTCGGACAAATCCTCGAAGAGCCGCTGGTGGTGCACGAGATCGGCGATGGCCCGGCCCGCAAGGCGCGTGTGGCGGAGCTGCTGCGGCTGGTCGGCCTGCAGCCCTTCCAGGCGGCGCGCTACCCGCACGAGTTCTCGGGCGGTCAGCGGCAGCGGATCGGGATCGCCCGCGCCCTGGCGGTCGAGCCGGCTTTGGTGGTGCTCGACGAGCCAGTGTCAGCACTGGACGTCAGCATCCAGGCGCAGGTCGTGAACCTGCTGAAGGACCTGCAGACCCGCCTGGGGCTGTCATATCTGTTCATCGCCCACGACCTGGCTGTCGTGAAGCACGTCGCCGACCGGGTTGCGGTGATGTATCTGGGCCGCATCGTCGAGATCGGGCCGAAGGCGCAGGTGTTTGCAAACCCGCGGCACCCCTACACACGCGTTCTGCTGTCGGCGATCCCGCGCCCAGACCCGCATCGCCGGCTGGCGCGTCAAGTGCCGGGGGGTGACGTACCGAGCCCGGCCAACATCCCGCCGGGCTGCCGGTTCCACACTCGCTGCTCGTTCGTGATCGACCGGTGTCGTAGCGAAGATCCCGGCCTGCGGGAAATCGAGGGAGCGCATTTGTCCGCCTGCCACCGCGCCGAGGACCTGCCGGATGCGGCCAATCTGGCGGAGGTGCATGAAGCGCCGCCACTCGCGGCCCGGCGCCTGGCGCTGTACGCCGAGCGGCGCGCCGCCCGGCCGGTGGCGACACCATGATCGCCCCCCTGGTTTCGCCGCGCATGATGCGCGTGGGCGGGGGCGCCGTGGCGCAGACGGCAGAGGTCCTGGCTGTGTTCGGCCTGTCGCGGCCGCTGGTGGTGACGGACCCCTTCATGGTGTCGTCTGGCCTGGTGCGCCGCTGCCTCGACCCGATGGAGGCGGCCGGCCTGCACCCGGGCGTGTTCAGCGACACGATCCCCGAGCCGACCGACGCGGTGATCGAGGCCGGTGTGGCGGTGCTGGCGGGCGGCGACTACGACTGCCTGGTCGGCTTCGGCGGCGGGTCGCCGATCGACACGGCCAAGGCTATGGCCATTCTGGCGCAGGGCAGGGGGGAGAACCCGGCCGCCCACATGCGTGACTTCAAGGTTCCCTTCGCCGCCGACCGCGCCAGCCTGCCGGTCATCGCCATCCCGACCACCGCCGGCACGGGCAGCGAGGCCACGCGCTTCTCCGTTATCACCGACCTGGAACGCGGCGAGAAGATGCTGATCGCCGGGATGGGCGCGCTGCCCCTTGCCGCCATCGTCGATTTCGAACTGACCTTCACAGTGCCCAAGCGCATCACCGCCGACACCGGCGTCGACAGTCTGACGCATGCGCTGGAGGCCTACGTGTCGAAGCGTGCCAACCCCTATTCGGATACCCAGGCGCTCGCTGCGATGCGGCTCATCGGCGCTAATATCCGGACTGCCTACTCCGAGCCGCGGAACGCCGCGGCGCGCGAGGCGATGATGCTGGGCGCCATGCAGGCCGGCATCGCCTTCACCAACGCCTCCGTGGCCCTGGTGCACGGCATGTCGCGGCCCATCGGCGCGCACTTCCACGTCCCCCACGGCCTGTCCAACGCCATGCTGCTGCCGGCGATCACTCGCTTCGGGCTGGAGTCGGCAGAGGCGCGCTATGCCGATGCGGCCCGCACGATCGGCTTTGCCACCCCCGCCGACGCGGATGGCGTGGCGGCGGAAAAGCTGGCCGAAGGATTGGCAACCCTGAACCACGACCTCGATGTCCCGACCCCCGGCGGCTTCGGCATCGACAAGGCCGAGTGGGACGCGAAGCTGCCGCTGATGGCCCAGCAGGCGCTGGCCAGCGGCAGCCCCGCCAACAACCCGCGCGTCCCCACCGCAGACGAGATCGTGGCGCTGTATCAGGTTGTTTGGTCAGGCAATCGGGCATAGGCCTGCCCATGCCCGCGTCCACCGTCTATCTTGCCGGCCCGATGGTGTTCGAGCCTGAGCCAGGCGCGATCTTCGAGGCCATGAAAGCGATCTGCACGCAACACGGCCTTAACGACGTTTCTCCGCTCGATATCCAACTGGAGCTGGCGATCGCGGTCCGTGGCCGCCGTCGGGATCAGGCGTACGCCTTTTACGGGAGCGACCTGAAGGTTCTTACGGCCGACCGCGCTCGCTATCCGGACGGGCAGGTCATTTGCAACAAGACACCCGGCGACGCGACGTTCACGACCACGCCGACCGTGTTGTTTGAGATGGTACGTCCCGACAGCGAGTTTAGGGGATCGCGTGGACCAGGCAACGCAGCATCCCGCGATCTCCGCGGTCCAGCGCTATGTCATCCTGGAGCACGACCGTATCCAGATCAGCGTTGCCGAACGTATTAGCGATGGCTGGCAAACCAGCCTGCTCGGTGCAGGCGACATCCTGCACATGCCCGAAATCGGGATCGAAGTTCCGGTCGACGAGTTCCACGAAGGCGTCGGGCTGGTTTCGGTCAAGGCGACCTGACCTACGCCTTCTTCGCCGCCTTCGGTACTACAGGCGCCACCGTGTCCCGACGCAGCTTGTTCTCGCCCAGCAACAGCAGGATGGGTGCGGCGATGAAGATGCTGGACGACGTGCCCACCACGATCCCGAACAGCATCATCAGCGCAAATCCCTGCAGCGACGCGCCGCCGAACAGCGCCAGCGGCAGGGTCGCGAGGAACACCGTCATGGATGTGCCGAGCGTGCGATTGAGCGTTTCGTTGATGCTGAGGTCGATCAGTTGCCTCAGCGGCATCGACTTGTACTTGCGCAGGTTCTCGCGCATGCGGTCATAGACGACGACCTTGTCGTTGGTGGAGAAGCCGATGACAGTCAGGATGGCGGCGACCATCACCAGGTCGAACTCGATGCGCGTGACGACCAGGAAGCCGATGGCTTTCGTCACATCCAGGATCAGGGTCACGACTGCGCCGACCGCGAACTGCCATTCGAAGCGGAACCAGATGTAGACGAGGATCATCAACAGGCTGATCCCCAGCGCCAGCATGCCGTCGCGGAACAGCTCCTGCGACACCGACGCGCCGACGGCGTCCGTCCGGACCACACGTAAGCCGGGCGAGGCTTGTTCCAGTGCGGTCCGCACCCGTGAGATCGTTACCTGTGTTGCTGCCTCGTCGCCGCGCGGGTCCAGTCGGATTGCCGCCTGGTCATCGCCGCCGAAGCGCTGCAATCCGGCCTCCGGCACCTGCGCCGCCGCAAGCCCGGCGCGCAACTTGGCGAAGTCGGCCGGACCCTGCGTCCGAACCTCCATGACGATGCCGCCGCGGAAATCGATGCCGAGATGCAGGCCGGGATAGAAGAACAGCAGCGCCGATGCGATCGACAGCACGGCGGAGGTCGCCAGGCCCAGGTAGCGGCCCCGCATGAACTTGATGTCGGTGTCGTCCGGGACCAGCCGGAACAGGGGGCGAATGAACATGTTGAGCCTATACCGGAAGGGCTTGGGGCTTATTGCGGACATACCAGCGTACCGTCAGCAGCCGGGCGAAGACGGTTGCGGTGAACAGCGTCGTGACGATGCCGACGGTGATCGTAACGGCGAAGCCGCGCACCGGGCCGGAGCCGAAGATGAACAGCATCACATGGGCGAGGAAGGCGGTTGCGTTGCTGTCGATGATGGTGCCGAAGGCGCGTCGGTATCCGGTCTCGAGGGCGTTCAGCGGTGTGCGGCCGTTACGGACCTCCTCACGGATGCGCTCGTTGATCAAGATGTTGGCGTCCACTGCAACGCCGAGCGTCAGCAGAATGCCAGCCATCCCCGGAAGAGTGAGCGTGGCCTCCAGCAGCGACAGGATGGCGATCTGCAGCACCAGGTTGAACAGCAGCGCGACGTTCGCGAACCAGCCGAACAGGCCGTAGAACAGGGCCATGTAGGCGATGACGAGCAGGAACCCCACCGCCAGCGCGATGGCGCCGGCGCGGATGCTGTCCGCCCCCAGTTCCGGTCCGACGCTGCGTTCCTCGACCACTGTCAACGGGGCGGGCAGGGCGCCGGCACGCAGCAGCACGGCCAGGTTCTGGGCGGAGGTCGCGGTGAAGTTGCCGCTGATCTGGCCGCGGCCTTGAAGGATGGGCTCGTTGATGACGGGCGCCGAGATGACCTTGTCGTCGAGCACGATGGCGAAGCGTTTGCCGCGGTTGGCGGTCGTGACGTCGGCGAAGCGCCTTGCGCCGACGCTGTCGAAGGTGAAGTTAACCACCCAGCCGCCACCGCGCTGGCTGTCCTGGCCTGGGCGCGCATCGGTGAGGTTCGATCCATCGACCTCCACCCGGCGCCGCACCGGCTCCTTCTGGGTGGGTTGCCCCTCTACCGGAAGGAAATCGACCCCGGGCGGGGGGTTGCCCGCCATGTTGGCGCTCTCGTCCAGGAGGCGGAACGTCATCTTCGCCGTTTTGCCGAGCAGTTCCTTGACCCGGTTCGGGTCCTCGATGCCGGGCAGTTGGACGACGATGCGGCTGTCGCCCTGACGCGTGATCTGCGGATCTATGACGCCGGTTTCGTCGATGCGGCGGCGGACGATCTCGATGGACTGCGTGACGGCGCCGGCCAGCCGGTCGCGCATCGCGTTGGCGGGCAGCGTCAGATAGACCTCGTTGCCCTCGGCGGACACCACGTAGTCCGGCGCGGCGCCGCCCGCTATGGCAGCATCGCGCAACAGGCGCGTGGCCTCGTCCTGCTGCGGCCCGGCAGCCAGGCGGATCACCACCCGGCTCTGCCCCGGCTGCGCGACCGGCGGCTGGAAGCCCTGCACCTTGCCGCGCAACGCCGTGCGGGCGCCATCGGCGATGCTGTCCAGCCGGTCCTTCAGGACGGTGGCCGCATCCACCTCCAACAGCAGATAGCTGCCGCCGCGCAGGTCGAGTCCCAGGCGGACCTGGCGCCACGGCATCCAGTCGGCAGGCGCCGGCAGCAGGTTGGGCAGGCAGAGCAGCACGCCCAATACGCAGACCGCGAGGATCATCGCGCTCTTGAGGCGGCTGAAATACATCATGACAGGTAGGCGTCTCCGGCAAACTTGGGTCGGGTATGCCGGGGCGGGGGGCTTGCTGCAACCCTATGGGTCGGCAGCGACCGGTTGACGACCCAGGTTACCTTAGCCACCTAAGGTGGGTTCAACCTATCAGGACGCCCATGGCGACCCGCCTGCTCATCGACCATCGCATCACCCGCCACCCCGAGAAGGCGGCCCGTCCGGACAACCCGATCCAGCGCAAGCCGGACTGGATCCGCGTCAAGGCACCCAACCATCCCGTCTATCACCAGACCCGGGAGCTGATGCGCAGCAACGGCCTGGTGACGGTGTGCGAGGAGGCGGCCTGCCCGAACATCGGGGAATGCTGGAGCCAGCGGCACGCGACCATGATGATCATGGGCGACACCTGCACCCGGGCCTGCGCGTTCTGCAACGTGCGCACCGGGATGCCCGAGGCGCTTGACGCGACCGAGCCGCGGCGGGTTGCGGATGCTGTGGCGAAGCTCGGGTTGCGCCATGTGGTTATTACATCCGTGGACCGCGACGACCTGGTGGACGGGGGCGCACGGCATTTTGCCGACGTGATCGCGGCCCTTCGTGCCGCGGCGCCCGAGACCACGATCGAGGTGCTGACCCCCGATTTCCTGCGTAAGCCCGGTGCGCTCGAGATTGTCGCAGAGGCGCGGCCGGATGTGTTCAATCACAATCTGGAAACGGTGCCGCGGCTGTATCCCACCATCCGGCCGGGTGCGCGATACTATCAATCGTTGCGGCTGCTGGATCGGGTGAAGCTGGTCGATCCTACGATATTCACCAAATCCGGGCTGATGGTGGGGCTGGGCGAGGCGCGGGCCGAGATCGGCCAGGTAATGGACGACCTGCGGATCGCGGACGTGGATTTCATCACGATGGGCCAGTATCTGCAGCCTACCGTGAAACATGCAGCGGTGGATCGGTTCGTGCCGCCCGAGGAGTTTTCCGAGTATGCGGGGATGGCCCGCTCGAAGGGCTTCCTGATGGTCTCGGCGACGCCGCTGACCCGCAGCAGCTACCATGCCGATGCGGATTTCGCGCAGCTTCGCGACGCGCGCGCGAAGCAGCTTCAGTCGCAAACGGCGGCGTCCGTCTAGTGCCGACCCATGCCGAGAAGCGGACGCTGCCTTACACGCCCGACCAGATGTTCCAGCTGGTGGCCGATGTCGGGAAGTATCCGCAGTTCCTACCATGGTGCGCGGGTGCCAGGGTGAGGACCCGCACGGAGACGGAGCTGGTCGCGGATCTGACGATCGGCTTTGGGCCTTTTCGCGAGAACTTTACCAGCCGGGTGTCGTTGGAGCGTCCGAACAAGGTGATTGTGATCTACGAGAACGGGCCGTTCCGTTATCTGAACAACCAGTGGGTGTTCGAACCGGATCCGGTCGGCTGCCGCGTGAGCTTCTTCGTCGATTTTGAGTTCCGCAGCCGGCTGCTGCAGGCGGCGATCGGGGTGGTGTTCAACGAGGCTGTTCGGCGGATGGTGAACGCGTTCCTGACCCGGGCGCGGGTCGTGTACGGTGCGCCGTCACATGCTCCGGGCGCCGTTCCAGCGGGAACCTAGGGCTTTGGCGAGCCGGGTCCAGGCCGCGTTATCGCCAGGAAGGCCGAAGCGGAGCCAGGTGGGTTGGGCGGCAAATTGGCGAACGAGGATGCCGGCCTGGGCCAGGTGGTTGGCGAGGTTGGATGCGTCGGTGGCGCAGACTGTGCGGAACAAGAACGTGCCGCCGACCGGGGCAAGGCCGGCGCGGGCGAGCAGGATGTCCAGCCGGACCGCCGACGCTTCGGCTGCCAGGGCTGCCTTGATGCACCATGCCGTGTCGGATAGTGCCTGGATGCCGATGGCGATGGCAGGGCCGTTGATGGCCCAGGGGCCGAGAGCGTCACGGATGCGGTCGGCCTGTGGGGGCGCCGTGATGGCGAAGCCCAGGCGGAGACCGGCCAGTCCGTAGGCCTTTCCCAGCGAGCGCAGGACGATCGTGTTGGCGCGCGGCAGCTGGGGTATGAGGCTGAGGCCGGGTTCGAAATCGGCGAAGGCCTCGTCGATAACGAGGAGGGCGGGGGCGTGTAGCGTGCCGGGGTCGTGGCGGGCACCATCGGGATTGTTGGGATTGCATAGCACACGGGCGGGTGCGTCGGCCGCGATGACGGTTCCGGCAGCCGACCAGGCGGCGGCGTGCTCTGCGTAGGTAGGGCCGGGGATGGCGATGCGGGGCTGGGGGAACAGGCGTGGGAGCAGCTGGATGAGCGCCTGGCTGCCGGGGGCTGCGACGACCATCGCGGGGTCGATGGCGCCGTAGGCCCGGGCTGCGGCGGCTTCGAGGGCCTGCACCTGCTCGGGTTCCGGCAGGCGCTGCCAGGCTTCTGGCGGCGGCGGGGTGAAGGGATAGGCCTGTGGGTTGATACCGGTCGAGAGATCAATCCAGGGCTGCGGCGCGCTTCGGTAGCGGCGCCCGGCTGCGACCAGGCGACCGCCATGGGGGATGTCGGACATGGCCGAGGGTGTTGGCGCGGGTCGTCGCTTGTTGCAAGGCCCGACCTCGCTGCGCGCCTGGTTTCCGTGGCGAAACCGGCTACGCTGTGGGTAACAAGACGACAAAAGGGAGTGGGATGATGCATTTCGGTTGTGGCTGCGCATTCGACATGGGCCGGCGCGGGATGATGCGGGGGGCGTTGGCGGCATTGGGCGCCGGCGCTGCGGCGGGGCCCGGGCCCGTGGCGGCGCAGGTCGCGAGGCCCAGCGTGATCAACACCCACGCACATTTCTTCCCGCGGGAGCTGCTGGAAATGGTCGCTGCGGAAGGGGCGCCGTGGAAGGCCGAGTATCTGCCGCGACCGGATGGGTGGTTCGTGCTGGCGGCGCCTGCGGGCCGGGCCGGGCCGTTGCCGCCGGGGGTGCGCGACATCGATGCGCGGCTGGTGGACATGGACCGGCAGGGCGTTGACGTGCACGTGATGTCGTTAAGTACGCCGATGACCTATTGGGCGGACCCGGGTTTCTCCGCAAAGCTGTGCCGCGCCTTCAACGACGCCTCTGCGGCTGCACACCTGCAGCACCCGAAGCGGTTGATGGGCTTCATGACCCTGCCGATGATGGACGAGCAGTTGGCGCTGGCCGAGCTGGAGCGGGCGCGGCGGCTGCCGGGGATCGTGGGGGTGTATGCGGGGACGAACATCGCCGGGCTGGATCTGAGCGAGGCGCGGTTCCTGCCGATCTGGAAGGCGGTAGAGGCGGCGGGGTTGCCGCTGTTCCTTCATCCCACGCAGACCTTGCCGACGCCGCGCTTCGGGAAATTCTATCTCAACAACCTGATCGGCAATCCGCTCGACACCGCCATCGCTGCGGCGAACCTGATCATGGGTGGCGTGCTGGACGCCTGCCCCACGTTGGAGGTGAATCTGCCGCATGCGGGCGGGGTGCTGAGCGTGCTGACGGGCCGATGGGATCATGGCTGGAAGGTGAGGCCGGAGTTGAAGCACATGACGCGGGCGCCGAGCGATTATCTGAAGCGGTTCACGTATGACACCATCGCGCATTCGACGGAGGTGATGAAGTTCGTGATCGCGCAGGTGGGCGTGGAGCGGATCACCATGGGTGACGACTACTGTTTCGACATGGGCTACGCCGAGCCGGTTCCGGTGGTCGATGCGCTGGGCCTCAACCCGGCGGAGCGCGCCATGGTGCTGGGCGGCAACGCCGCCCGCATCCTGAAGCTGGCGGCCTGATGCCGCAGCCGATCCATGTCGGGGTCGGCGGCTGGAATTTCCCGCCCTGGCGCGGGACGTTCTACCCACCTGGGCTGCCGCGGGCGACAGCGTCACCGGATTCCTGGTTTCGGGGATCACGGAGGGTTGACAGCAGACCCTCGAGGCGGTCCGGGGTTGCGGGGGAGGGGCTGGGCTTCATGTGGGTAATATGACTATTTTCCTCTGTTGAAACCAAGCTGTTCCGGGAGGCGGTTTCGGAAGCCGGTTTCGGGATTTGGCTTGGGGGGGGCGGGTTCTTGCCGGGCGCCTGCGGGCGGGCCATCCTTGCGGGAATAAAGCAGGGATGAAGCGGGCATGGCAACGATCGGGTTCATCGGGCTGGGCAACATGGGCGGGCCGATGGCGGCCAACCTGGTGCGCGCTGGCCATGCTGTGCGGGGGTTCGATCTTTCGGCGGCTTCGCGCGATTCGCTGGCTGCCTCTGGCGGGCATATCGCTGGGGGCGTTGCGGAGGCTGCCAGTGGCGCCGAAATCGTTATGACGATGCTGCCGGCGGGCAAGCACGTGCGGGCGGTGCTGGCGGAGGTGTTCGATGCGGCGCCAAAGGGGGCGCTGCTGATCGATAGCTCGACCATCGACGTGGCGACGGCGCGGGAGATGGCGTTGGCGGCGGAAGCGCGGGGGTTCGCGCTGCTGGATGCACCGGTTTCGGGCGGGACGAGCGGGGCGGCGGCGGGGACGCTGACGTTCATGGTGGGTGGGACGGAGGCGGCCTTTGCGCGCGCGCAGCCGATTTTGGCGCAGATGGGCCGGAACATCGTGCTGGCCGGGGGCGCAGGCGCCGGGCAGGCGGCGAAGGTTTGCAACAACCTTATTCTGGGCATCTCGATGCTGGCGGTGTCGGAGGGGTTCGCGCTGGCGGAAAAGCTGGGTCTATCGGCGCAGGCGCTGTTCGACATCAGCAGCACCTCGTCGGGCCAGTGCTGGTCGTTGACGACGTATTGCCCGGTGCCGGGCCCGGTTCCGACGTCGCCGGCGAACCGGGATTACGTGCCCGGGTTCGCGATCGACCTGATGCTGAAGGACCTTGGCCTTGCGGCCGATGCGGTGGCGGCGACGGGCGCCGGGTCGGTGCTGGGTGGGCATGCGCGGGATGCCTACGCCCGACTGGCGGCGGCAGGGATGGGGGGCAAGGACTTCTCGGTGGCGGCCCGGGCCTTGATCGACGGGGCGCTGGGTTGAGCGTGATCCCTGCGTCGATCGATGCGCGCAGCCCAGGCTTCCGCGCCAATGCCGAGCGCATGGTGGGGCTGGTCGAGACATTGCGACAGACCGTTGGGCGCGTGGCCGAGGGCGGAGGTGCGGTCGCACGCAAGCGGCATTTGGACCGCGGCAAGCTGTTGCCGCGGGACCGCGTGCATGCGCTGCTGGACCCGGGGACGCCGTTCCTGGAATTGTCGCAGCTGGCGGCGCACGGGCTGTATGGCGACGAGGTTCCGGCGGCGGGGATCATCACCGGGGTGGGCCGCGTGTCCGGGCGGGAGTGCGTGGTGGTTGCGAACGACGCGACGGTGAAGGGGGGTACCTATTTCCCGTTGACGGTGAAGAAGCATCTACGAGCGCAGGAGATCGCGCAGGAGAATCGGCTGCCGTGCGTCTATCTGGTGGATAGCGGCGGGGCGAACCTTCCGAACCAGGACGAGGTGTTCCCCGATCGCGACCATTTCGGACGCATCTTCTTCAACCAGGCGCAGATGTCGGCGGCCGGGATTCCGCAGATCGCGGTGGTGATGGGCAGCTGCACCGCTGGCGGCGCATATGTCCCGGCGATGGCCGACGAGAGCGTCATCGTGCGCAACCAGGGCACGATCTTTCTGGCTGGGCCGCCGCTGGTGAAGGCGGCGACGGGCGAGGTGGTGACGGCTGAGGATCTGGGCGGCGGGGAGATGCACAGCCGGGTCTCTGGCGTGACCGACCATCTGGCGGAGAACGACAGCCATGCGCTGGGGATCGCGCGGCGGATCGTGGGGTCGCTGAACAGCGTGAAGCGGCCGACACTGGACATCGTGGCGCCTCGGGAGCCGCTGCATCCGGCGACGGAGTTGTATGGCGTCGTGCCCGCCGACACGCGGGAGCCCTATGATGTGCGGGAGCTGATCGCGCGGCTTGTGGATGGGTCGGAGCTGGACGAGTTCAAGCGGTTGTATGGGCCGACCCTGGTGACGGGATTTGCGCGCATCTGGGGCTATCCGGTTGGGATCGTTGCCAATAACGGCATCCTTTTCAGTGAAAGCGCGCAGAAGGGGGCGCATTTCATCGAATTGTGTGACCAGCGCGGCATCCCGTTGGTCTTCCTGCAGAACATCACGGGTTTCATGGTGGGCCGGAAGTACGAGAGCGGGGGGATCGCGAAGGACGGCGCCAAGATGGTGACGGCGGTAGCCACCGCGCGGGTGCCGAAGCTGACTGTCATCGTGGGGGGCAGCTTCGGGGCCGGGAATTACGGGATGTGCGGGCGGGCCTATTCGCCGCGCTTTCTGTGGATGTGGCCGAATGCGCGGATCTCGGTGATGGGCGGCGTGCAGGCGGCAAGCGTGCTGGCGACCCTGCGTCGGGACAACATCGAGGCGAAGGGGGGGGTGTGGACGGCCGAGGAGGAATCGGCGTTCAAGGCGCCGATCGAGGCGCAGTACGAGGCGCAGGGCAACCCATACTATGCCTCGGCGCGGTTGTGGGACGATGGGGTGATCGACCCTGCCGATACGCGCATGGTGCTGGGTCTCGGCTTGTCCGCGGCCTTGAACGCGCCGTGCACGGGGTGGGATTCAGGGCGGGCAGGCTTCGGCCTGTTCCGAATGTGAGCATGTCCGAATCGTCTTTGCGAACAGGCATGTTCGAGTCGTCTTTGCGAACAGGCATGTTCGACACGATCCTGATCGCGAACCGCGGCGAGATCGCCTGCCGGGTGATCCGCACGGCGCGGCGGATGGGGGTGCGAACGGTTGCGGTGTATTCCGAGGCGGATGCGGGCGCGCTGCATACCGTGCTGGCGGATGCGGCGGTGCCGATCGGGCCGGCGGCGGCGCGGGAGAGCTACCTGAACATCCCGGTGATCATCGCGGCCGCACGGACCACGGGGGCGCAGGCGATCCATCCGGGATATGGCTTTCTGAGCGAGAACGCCGCTTTCGCTGATGCCTGTGCTGCGGCGGGTCTGGTGTTCATCGGGCCGCCTGCTGCCTCCATCCGGGCGATGGGCAGCAAGTCGGCGGCCAAGGCGCTGATGGAGGTGGCCGGGGTGCCGCTGGTGCCGGGCTATCATGGGGCGGACCAGGACCCTGCGCTGCTCGCGGCGGAGGCCGCGCGGATCGGCTATCCCGTGCTGATCAAGGCCAGTGCCGGGGGCGGCGGCAAGGGTATGCGGGTGGTGACGGGGCCGGACGGGTTCGCCGAGGGGTTGGCGTTGGCCAAGGGAGAGGCGGCGAGCGCGTTCGGGGACGACCAGGTTCTGGTAGAGCGGTATTTGACGCGGCCGCGGCATATCGAGATTCAGGTTTTTGCCGATATGGCCGGCCAGACGATCAGCCTGTTCGAGCGCGACTGCTCGATCCAGCGGCGCCACCAGAAAGTGGTGGAGGAGGCGCCCGCCCCAGGCATGACGGCGGACCGGCGGGAAGAGATGGGGCGCGCGGCCTGCGCGGCGGCGAAGGCCATCGGCTATGTGGGCGCCGGAACTGTCGAGTTCATCGCGGAAGGAAACGACTTCTTCTTCATGGAGATGAACACGCGGCTGCAGGTGGAGCATCCGGTTACGGAGATGATCACCGGACTGGACCTGGTCGAATGGCAGTTGCTTGTGGCGGCGGGGGAGCCCCTGCCGACGATGGCACCAACGATCAGCGGCCACGCGATCGAGGTTCGGGTCTACGCGGAGGATCCGGAGCGCGAGTTCATGCCGTCCACCGGGCGATTGTCGCACCTGGTGACGCCTGCGGAGGGACCGCATGTGCGCGTCGACACCGGGGTGCGTGAGGGTGACGCCGTCACGGTGCACTACGATCCGATGATCGCGAAGCTGATCGTCTGGGATAACACGCGGGAGGCTGCGGTGCGGCGCCTGCGGGTGGCGCTGTCGGAGTATGAGGCCGTGGGGGTGCAGACGAACCTGGGGCTGCTCCGTCGGATTGCTGCCCACAAGGAGTTTGCGGCCGGCAACCTGGACACCGGGTTCATCGGACGGCACGAGGCGGCGCTGTTGCCGAAGGCCGCGGCAGCACCCGGGGCGGCGCTGGCGGCAGCGGCGGCGCATGCGCTGGCGGAGCCCGCGGCTGCTGCGCCGGGCGACCCGTTCTCGCCTTGGGCAACGGGCCGGTCGTGGCGGATGAACCTGGCTGGGCACCGCGACGTGGTGCTGCGCGACGGTGAGACGCTGGTGGCGGTGCGGGCCGAGCCTGGCCCGGAGGGGGCGACGCGCCTCGTGCTGCCCGGCGGCGAAGCGCTGCTGCGCGATGGCGACCTGGTTCTGGAGGGCTTGGTCGTGCGCGCCCGCGTCGTGCAGTGCGGCAGCGGGCTGACCGTCATCCTGGCCGGACAGAACTGGCCGCTGGCCGTGGTGGACCCGCTTACGCCGCCATCGGCCGAGGACGATGGCGGCGGAAAGATCATCGCACCGATGCCGGGGCGCGTGGTGTCCGTGGCGGTGGCGGTGGGCCAGGTCGTCGCGCGGGGCGATGTGCTGTTGGTGCTGGAGGCGATGAAGGTGCAGATGCGGCTGCCGGCGCCACGGGACGGGATCATCGCTGCGGTGAACGCGGCGGCCGGCGATCTGGTGGAGGACGGGATGGAGCTGGTGGTTTTGGAGGGCTGAGCGCGGCTCCCGTCGGATGGCGTCTTGCTACTGCATTCCGCCGAACCGCTTCGTGATGCTTTTGCCTGTCCACGGCGGCACGACCGGGGGCGGCGCCTTCACCGGAAGATTGGCAGCCGTGGCGGTGGGCTTCGCGCCCGTTGCAGCAGGCTTGACCAGGTCGTTTGCCCGCCGCGGCGACGAGCCCGCCGATACCGCGGGGCCTGTGGCACCGCCGCCGGCTGTCACCCTGGCGTCGGTGCAGGGATCGATGCCCGCGAAATCCTCGCTCCGCCCGCTGTCGTAGACCAGGCGGACCACGGCCTGGCAGCCCGTGCTGTAGGTGATGCGCGCCTGCGCCCCCGGCGGCAGGGTGGAGCGCAGCCGGTTGTCGCCGCCGCCTGCGCTGGGGCCGATGACGATCTGCCGGATCGTCTCGCCGCCGCCGTTGACGACCGTGACCGACCCGGCCCAGGCCGGCGTGGCCAGGAGGAGGCCAACAGCGACCGCGGCCTTCATACGAGCGTCTTCAGCTTGGCCGCGATCTGGTCGGGTGGCGTTTCGTGGGTGAAGTTCGCGACAAACCGGCCGCGCGGGTCCATCAGGTAGATGATGCTGCTGTGATCCATGTCGTAGGCGCCATCCTTCGTGGGATGTTTCGCGTAATACACGCGATAGGCCCGCGCTGCACCAGCAACGGCATCCATACTGCCGCTGAGAGGCACGATTCCGGCCTCGAAGGCGGCCACGTAGTCCTTCATCACGGTCGGCGTGTCGCGCTCGGGGTCGATCGTGATGAACACGATCGCGACCTCGTTCTTTTTCGCACCGAGCTGGTCGACCGCGTTGGCCATATCCTGCAGCGCGGTGGGGCAGGCGTCGGGACAATGGGTATAGCCGAAGTAGACCATCATCCAGCGCCCGCGGAACGCCTGGTCCGTCACGGTGTGGTCGTCGCCGTCGAGCAGGGTGAACGGGCCGCCGATGGGAACCGCATCCGGCGATCGGTTCGCCGCGAAAACGGCAGCCCCCACGAGCCCGGCTCCGAGCACGGCGGCGGGAGCCAGCATGATGGCGTGACGCCGGGTCAGCATGGAGACGGGAGCTGGATCATGGGACGGTATATGCGCGTGCGATGCCTGCGGGAAAAGTCTCAGAATTCTTCCCATCCAGTGATGACACGCCCATGACTGTCCCGAGAACCCATGATATACGGCCCCAAGCCCTGAATAGGGACACCGCGCGCAACGCGCATCTTTCGGAGGACCTCCATATGCGTCTGACCCGGCGTCACATCTTGCTTGCGGCCGTTGCCAGCGTCGCGCTTGCCGCCACCCCCGCCTTTGCCGCGGACCCGATCAAGATCGGTGTGTCCGGACCGTTCACCGGCGGTTCGTCGTCCATGGGTGTGTCGATGCGCGACGGCGTGAAGCTGGCCATCACCGAGATCAACACGGCGGGCGGCGTGCTGGGCCGGCAGCTGGTCGCGGTCGAGCGTGACGACGAGGCCCGTAATGAGCTGGGCGTGCAGATCGCGCAGGAGCTGATCAACAAGGAAAAGGTCGTCGCTACGCTGGGTTACATCAACACCGGCGTGGCGCTCGCCTCGCAGCGCTTCTACCAGGAAGCAGAGATCCCCGTGATCAACAACGTAGCCACGGGGACGGTGATCACGCAGCAGTTCGCCAAGGAACGCGCCAATTATGTGTTCCGCACTGCCGCCGCCGACAATATCCAGGCGCCGATGATCGTCGACGAGGCGATCACGAAGCGCGGCTTCAAGAAGCCGGCAATCCTGGCCGACAGCACCAATTATGGCCAGTTGGGCCGCGAGGACCTGGAGAAGGCGCTGGCCGCCAAGGGCGTGAAGGCCGTCGCGACGGAGAAGTTCAACATCGGCGACACCGACATGACTGCACAGTTGTTACGCGCCAAGGAGGCCGGGGCCGACGTGATCCTGACCTATGGCATCGGGCCGGAGCTGGCGCAGATCGCCAATGGCCAGGCGAAGCTGGGCTGGAAGGTGCCGCTGGTCGGCAGCTGGACGCTGAGCATGGCGACGTTCATCGACACGGCGGGGGCCAACGGCGCCGGGGCCACGATGCCGCAGACCTTCGTGCAGTTGCCGACGACGCCGAAGCGGGCGGCGTTCATCAAGGCCTATCAGGCGGCCTACAAGACCGATCGGATGCCGTCGCCGGTGTCGGCCGCGCAGGGCTATGACAGCGTGTATCTGCTGGCCGCTGCCATCAAGCAGGCGGGCGGGACGGATGGCCGCAAGATCAAGGACGCGCTCGAGAACCTGAACGAAAAGGTGGTCGGCGTGGTGACCACGTACGACCACCCGTACAGCAAGACCGACCACGAGGCGATCACGGCGAACATCCCGGTGTTCGGCGAGGTCAAGGACGGTCGCGTGGTTCCGGCGCGGGCCGACGACCTGCAAGGCGACAAGGCATTGCGGACCAAACCGCGCGCCTGATCGCTTCTCCCTCTTCCGCTTGCGGGAGAGGGGCGGGGTGAGGGTGACTGGCGCAGATCCAGGCCGTCGCGCATCCCTCGGCACCCTCACCCAACCCTTTCCCGCAGGCGGGTGAGGGCCTTTTTGTCGGGGCAACGCTTTCATGCAGATTTTCTTACAGCTGATGGTCAGCGGCATCGCTGTGGGCATGATCTACGGCGTGATCGCGTTCGGCTACCAGCTGACGTTCGCGACCTCCAAGACGCTGAATTTCGGCCAGGGCGAGGCGCTGATGCTGGGCTCGCTGGTCGGGCTGTCGGCGACGTATCTGGTGGGCTATTGGGCGATGCTGCCGATCGTGCTGGCGTTCGGGCTGCTGCAGGGTGCGGTGGTCGAGCGGCTGGGTGTGCGCCGTGCGATCCAGATGAAGTCCGAGAGCGGATGGATCATGGCGACCAT
>JAYVEG010000359.1:0-7794 GCA_043748985.1 Rhodospirillales bacterium | reverse complement strand
CGCGCGGCTGTGCGGTCGTGCACCCCGGTGACGACGACCGGCGCGATTATCGCGCCATCTACGACGCGAGCGGGGACGCCGGATTGCTGGACACGCTGGTGATGCGGCTGGCGCCGGGCGGCGAGATCGTCCTGGCCGGCTTCTATCACGAGCGCATGGGTTTCGCGTTTCCGATGGCTTTCATGAAGAAGGCGCGGTTCCGCATCGCTGCCCAGTTCAAGCGGCCGGACCTGGATATGGTCGCCGACGCCATCGCGTCCGCCAGGCTCGATCTCGGTGGGCTGATCACGGACCACGCCAACGCGAACGATGCGCCAGACGCCTATCGCACGCCCTTCGACGATTCGCGCTGCCTGAAGATGATCCTCGACTGGAGAGACGCTGCACGAACGCGATTGCGAACCCTGGCAGCATGACCGACGCCCTTCGTGCGCAGGCCGCCATCGAGCCGGACGCCCCGAGCACGGGGCCGGTGAAGAAGGAAACGCAGGTCATTGCCATCTACGGCAAGGGTGGCACCGGCAAGTCGTTCACTCTGGCGAACCTCAGCTACATTTTGGCGCAGCAGGGCAAGCGCGTGCTGCTGATCGGGTGCGATCCCAAGAGCGACACCACCAGCCTGCTGTTCGGTGGGCGCAGCTGCCCGACTCGGGCGCGGCTGCGGCAGACGCGGGATCATCCATGGGTTCGAGCTGCTGAAGAAGCTGGGCTTCCACGAGTGGGGGTTCGACTACGTGCTGCTCGACTTCCTCGGCGACGTGGTCTGCGGCGGATTCGGCCTGCCGATCGCGCGGGACATGTGCCAGAAGGTGATCGTGGTCGGGTCGAACGACCTGCAGTCGCTGTATGTCGCGAACAACGTCTGCTCGGCGGTCGACTACCTCCGCAAGATGGGCGGCAACGTCGGCGTCGCGGGCATGGTCATCAACAAGGACGACGGCACCGGCGAGGCGCATGCCTTCGCGGCGGCGGCCGGCATTCCCGTGTTGAGCGCCATTCCGGCGAACGACGACATCCGCAAGAAGAGCGCGAACTACGAGATCATCGGGCGACCCGGCAGCCAGTGGGCACCGCTGTTCGAGATGCTGGCCGAGCAGGTCGCAGCAGCCCCGCCAGTGCGGCCGACTACGGCTGGACCGACAAGCCGGTCGAGCCTGTCGATGAACGGCACCGAGGGCGCGCAGCGCCGGCCGCGGCGACGGGCGACCAGGATTTGCCGAGCGTGGTGGTGACGGGCTCGATCGCGGAGACGATCGGCGGCAACATCATCGGGCCCATCTACGGGACGTTCAACTTGCCGTCGGACCTGGCCGAGATCCGGCGCCTGGTCGAGGGGATCGGGTGCGAGATCAACCTGGTGTTCCCGCTGGGCGGACATATCGACGAGATCAGCAAGCTGCCGGATGCGGATGTGAACATCTGCATGTATCGCGAGTTCGGCCGTGGGCTGTGCGAGGAGCTGGAGCGGCCCTATTTGCAAGCGCCGATCGGGATTTTCGCCACCACGAAGTTCCTGCGCACGCTGGGCGAGGTGACGGGCCTGGATCCGGAGCCGTTCATCGAGCGGGAGAAGCACACGACGATCAAGCCGGTATGGGACTTGTGGCGGTCGGTGACGCAGGACTTCTTCGCCAGTGCCAGCTTCGCGGTGGTTGCGACGGCGACGTATGCCCGCGGTCTGCAAGGATTCATGGACGGTGAGCTGGGCATTCCGTGCGCTTTCGCCATCGAGCGGACGGCGGGGGTGAAGCCGGACAACCAGGCTGTCCGCGCGCTGATCAAGTCGAAGCCGCCGATGGTGCTGTACGGGTCCTATAACGAGCGGTTGTATGCCGCCGAGCATGGCGCGCGCTCAACAACTCCTCGTTGCCGTATGATCCCTTCACGCCCTATCTGCAGAACGACCACTCCATCCGCGTGCAGGCGGAGCGGGCGCTGCCGGGGACCGACCGTCACTCCATCAAGGAGACCGACTGGACCTCTGCGTTGATGATCCACTTCTCGCAGTCGCTGCGCGTTGACTGCACCTACTGCCACAACAGCCGGGCGTTCGGCGATTGGGAGCAGAGCAGCCCGCAGCGGGTGACGGCGTGGCATGGCATCCGCATGGTGCGGGACCTCGACAACACCTATATCGGCTCCTTGCCGGGCGTGTTTCCGCCCGTGCGGTTGGGAACGGCGGGGGACGTGGCGAAGGTCGACTGCGGCACCTGTCACCAGGGCGTCTATAAGCCGGTGTTCGGTGTGAGCATGGCAAAGGACTTCCGGGAGCTTAAGCGGGAGACGGCGCTGCAGAAAACTGCGGCGCAATAGGCTGGCCAGACCCGCCCGGAGAGGAAATATCCTCGAGCGGGTGCCCTGGACAGGTCCGCAGGCTTGCCCAGGTTTAGCGACACAGAGTAATGGACAACCGGGTGCCGCAGGGCGCCCGGTGTTCGTTTGGGAGCGGCGTGAGCATGGACAGTCTGGAAGTCAACAAGGCCTTTGCCGCGGTTCTGCTCGCGGGGATTGCCTTTTCGGGCGCCGGGCTGCTGAGCAATGCGTTGGTTCACCCGAAAGAGTTGAAGGAAAGCGCGCTCAAGATCGAACTGCCGGCGAGTGCCGCAGGCGGGGCAGAGGTAGCGGCTAATGCGCCGGAGCCGCCGCTTGCATTGCTGCTTGCGTCCGCGGATGTGGGCCGTGGCGAAGCCGGGGTGAAGGCCCAGGGGTGTGTGGCGTGTCACTCGTTCAATGAGGGGGGCAAGGCCGGGGTCGGGCCGAACCTGTACGGCGTCGTCGGCGGTCCGCATGGCCATATGGAAGGGTATGCGTACTCCGCTGTGTTGAAGGGCAAGGCCGGGCCGTGGACGCTCGATGAGATGAGCGAGTGGCTCAAGAAGCCTTCGGCCTACGCGCCTGGCACCAAGATGAGCTATGCCGGCCTGGCCGACGCGAAGAAGCGTGCGGACATCATTCTGTATCTGAACAGCCTTTCGAAGAACCCGGAGCCGCTGCCGGCAGTGCCGGCGCAGGCTGCCGCGATACCGGCGGCCGCCGCTGCGACCGCTGGCGGTGCTACCGCTGGCGGTGCGGCCACTGGAGGTGCGGCCACTGGCGGTGCGGCCCCGGCCGGGAACGGGCCGATCGGCGTGCGGATGGCATCCTCGGACCCCAAGGCCGGCCAGGCTGACACCATGAAGCTGGGCTGCGTTGCCTGCCACTCGTTCAACGAGGGTGGCAAGGCGGGCATCGGCCCGAATCTCTACGGCGTGATCGGCGAGCCGATCGGCGTGAAGGAGGGCTATACCTTCTCTGCCGCGCTGAAGGCCAAGGGGCCTGGCAAGTGGACCTATGAGGAACTCGACAAGTGGCTGACGAAGCCTGCTGCCTACGCGCCCGGCACGAAGATGACCTATGCCGGCGTCACCGACGGGAAGCAGCGGGCGGAGATCATCAACTACCTGCGGACCCTGTCTGCCAGCCCGGAGCCGCTGCCCGAGTAGCCTCGGCAGTAAACCAACGCGACCGCCACGTCACGGTGCCTTCACGGGCCGGTTGGCGTGGCTGGTCTGCGGCACCCCGCGGTTCAGCGACATGTGGGAGTGGGTGCAGAGCCAGACCCCATCGAGCTTCGAGAAGATCATCGTGGCGCGGCCGGGACGGTCGAACGGGGTCATGTCCGTGTGATAGCCGGTGCTGGTCCAGGGCGCGATCGCGACGGCCATCGTCTCGTCCGCGGAGGCCAGGACATACGTGCCCGGCAGGTCGAAGGTGAAGTCGGTCGTCTTCGGCCAGACGTTGTCCCATTGCGTGTCCATCCAGGCCTGTAGGCCGGGGATGATGTCGCGATGTGTGCCGAACGCCAACACTTCCGGATGGAAGAGGGGGCGTGCGGCGGCATAGTCGACCTCGCGAACGAAACCGGAGAAGTTGGTCAGCCATTCCATGAAGAACGCATGGACGGCAGGGCTTGCGATCGGCAAGGCGGGGGGAAGAGGCGGCATGGGCGCTCCGGGCGGGTTTTGATAGCGATGATGCGGGACGCGCCATTCGGAGGGAAGGGGTTGCCTGCCCGGCATCGGTAAGGCACGTACCGGCGCCCGAGACGGAGATGCAGCATGACCGCGGCCGACAAGCACTTCTATGAACCGTCGAAGGGGCACGGATTGTCGCACGATCCGTTCAACGCGATCATCGGGCCGAGGCCGATCGGTTGGGTTTCGAGCCGCGGGGCGGACGGGTCGGTAAACCTTGCGCCCTACAGCTTCTTCAACGGGTTCAACTACATCCCGCCCATCATCGGCTTCTCGAGCACCAGCCTGAAGGACACGGTCCGCAACTGCCGGGAGACCGGCGAGTTCGTGTGGAACCTTGCTACGCGCACCCTGGCCGATGCCATGAACCAGACCTGCGCCCCGGTGCCTTATGGCACCAGCGAGTTCGGCATCGCCGGGCTGGCGATAGCGAAGGCACGCCTGGTGGACGTGCCGATGGTAGCGGCAAGCCCGGTGAACTTCGAGTGCAAGGTGACCGAGATCATCAACCTCAAGAACAGTGCCGGCACATACACTCCGGCATGGATGGTATTCGGCGAGGTCGTTGCGGTGCATATCGACCCGGCAGTGCTGAAGGAGGGCGTGTTCGACACGTTCGGGGTGGGCGTTATCCTGCGGGCCGGGGGGCCTTCGGCCTACGCGGAGATCGGGCCGGACAGCCGGTTCGACATGACGCGGCCGAAGTAGGCGCGGGCGGCTGGACCCTCACCCAACCCTTTGCCAAGGGAGAGGGCTATCAGGGCTCCAGCCTTTCGTCCTTGAACAGGGCCGTTACCGCCTGTTCCGGCACGTCGGCGCTGGTGAAGGCCTGGCCGATGCCGTGGGCGAGAACGAAGTGCAGGGTGCCATCGCGCATTTTCTTGTCGCGCTTCATGTTGGCGATGAGCCTGGTGGCGGAGAAGCGGCGGTTGAGCATGCCGGGTTCGGAGGGCAGGCCGACGGCCTCCAGATGGGCTGCGACGCGGGCTGCATCCTCGGGCGCGCAATGGCCGAGGCGGGCCGAGAGGCGGAAGGCGAGGGCGAGGCCGACGGCCACCGCCTCGCCGTGCAGCAGGCCGCCGCCGTAGCCGACCTCGGCCTCCAGCGCGTGGGCGAAGGTGTGGCCCAGGTTGAGGAGGGCGCGGCCGTCGTTGGGTTTTTCCTCACGCTCGTCGTCGCCGACCACGGCGGCCTTGAAGGCGCAGGCGCGCAGCACGGCTTCGGCGCGGAGGTCGGGGTCGCCGGCGATCAGGGCGGGCGCGTTTGCCTCGCACCAGACGAAGAAGGCGGCGTCGCCGATCAGGCCTGCCTTTGCCACCTCGGCGTAGCCGGCGCGTAGCTCTCGGAGCGGCAGGGTGCCGAGCACGCCGGTGTCGGCCAGCACCATGCGGGGCTGGTGGAACGCGCCCATGAGGTTTTTGCCGTGCGTCGTGTTGATGCCGGTCTTGCCGCCCACGCTGCTGTCGACCTGGCTGAGCAGGGTTGTCGGGACCTGCACGAACGGGAGGCCGCGCAGCGTGACGGCGGCGGCGAATCCGGCCAGGTCGCCGACGACGCCGCCGCCCAGGGCGATGATCGTGGTGCGCCGCTCGACACCCAGGTCCAGCAGGGCGGCCGACAGCCGGGTGAAGCCTTCGACGCTTTTGGAGGCTTCGCCGGGGGGGACGACGACCGTCTCGGTACGGATGCCGGTTTGCGCCAGACCGTCCAGCAGGGCCGGGAGGTGCAGGCCGGCGACCGTTTCGTCGGTGACCACCACGGCGCGTTTCTGTGGCAGCACCGGAGCGAGCAGCGCGCCGGCGCGGGGCAGCAGGTCGGTGCCGACCACCACGTCGTAGGAGGTGGTGCTGAGTGCCACGGACAGGCGCCGCGGCGGCCGCCAGGCGTGCAGGGCGTCAAGCACCTTGGCGGTGGTGTGGTCCGGGGGCTCGTCACCGCAGTCGACGATCAGGTCGGCTTCGGCGTAGGTGGGATGCCGCTGTTCCATCAGGCGGGCGAGGATTTCGGCCGGGTCGCCGTTCTGCAGCAAGGGCCGGTTGGTGCGGGTGGAGACCCGGCGCACGAGGGTGGGGAGGCGCACGCGGAGCCAGACGGAGACGCCGTCCGCGCGGATTGCCGCCCGGGTCTGGGGGTCCATGAAGGCGCCGCCGCCGGTTGCCAGGACCAGCGGGTCGCCGGCCAGCAGGCGGCGGATGACCCGGCGTTCCCCGTCGCGGAAGTCGCGTTCGCCGTAGCGGGAGAACAATTCGGGGATCGTGCAGCCGGCGGCCAGTTCGATTTCGGCGTCGGCGTCGCGGAAGGGCAGGCCCAGACGGGCGGCGAGGCGGCGGCCGATGCTGGTCTTGCCCGCGCCCATGAGGCCGACGAGCACGAGGCTGCGGCCTGCCAGGGCGGCGGGAATCTCGCCTGCGATTTCAGCCGCTCGGGGCGCGCGCAAGGCTGTGATGTTGCGTGTCATGGTAGCCAAGGCTAGCACAGGCATCGATGTGACGGCCAAGGGTGGTGGATGAGCCGAATAGTATTAGCCGTGTTCGTGCTCCTGTTGCTGCTGCTGGCAGGCGGGATGGTGTTTCTGGGCGCGTTTCCGCCGAAGCCGCGGACGGAGCAGATCGAGCGGGTGCTGCCGAACGAGCGGTTCGGGCCGAGGTAGGCCGTCGCGGATGGACCGGCACGAGGAAGCCTTCCTCGAGATGCTGGCCGCCGAGCGCGGCGCGGCGCGGAACACCGTTGCGGCGTATCTGGCGGACCTGGCGGATGCCGGGGGATATCTGCGGTCACGCGGGGTGACGCCGGCGACGGCTGGGGCGGAGGATCTGCGGGCGTATCTGCGCGGATTGTCGGCGACGGCGTCCGCGCGGACGGCGGCGCGGCGGCTGTCCTGCCTGCGGGGGTTTTATCGGTTCCTGGCGCGCGAGGGGGTGCGGACGGATGATCCGTCCATGCTGCTGGAGTCGCCACGGCTACCGGCCACCTTGCCGAAGTATCTTTCGGAGGCGGATGTCGAGACGCTGATTGCGGCCGCCGGGCGGCATGCCGGCGTTTCTGGGCTGGTCGGGCGTGCTGCGCTGGAGCTGCTGTATGCGACCGGACTGCGGGTTTCCGAGCTGCTGTCGCTGCGGCGGGGGGATCTGGGCGCGCGAACGGAGATGCTGATCGTGCGCGGCAAGGGCGGCAAGGAGCGGATGGTGCTGGTGTCGCACGCCGCGAAGGAGGCCGTCGTGGCGCTGGTGGCTGCGGCACCGGACAGCAGGCACGTCTTTGCCGGGCGCGACCCCCGTTTGCCGATGACGCGCCAGGGGCTTGCGTTGTTGTTGAAGCAGGTTGCGCTCGAGGCCAGGCTGGACCCGGCTCGGGTCAGTCCGCATGTGCTGCGGCATAGTTTTGCGAGCCATATGCTGGCCCGTGGGGCGGACCTTCGCAGCCTGCAGACCCTGTTGGGCCATGCGGACATCGCGACGACGCAGATCTATACGCATGTGCTGCATGAGCGTCTGGCGGAGCTGATGGCTTTGCATCATCCGCTTGGGGGTGGGACCACGGGTTGAGGTGGGGCTTTGGCGTTTGGGAGGCCCTTTTTGCGGATGATCGTTTGTTTGGCCTGGACGCTCACCCCGGCGCTATCTTCGAGGGAGAGGAGCAGCGGGTGCGGCCCCTGTTGGGGCGGGTGTGGGGCGGATTTGGGTGGATGGGTGGTTAGCCGGCGCGTTCCCAGGTTTGGGGTGGGAGGCAGTCGCAGCCGGCGATGGCCCGGATGATGTTGGCGTGGTGGTGGAAGGCGGTG
>JAYVEG010000358.1:0-2283 GCA_043748985.1 Rhodospirillales bacterium | reverse complement strand
AGACCGGCATAGTCGATCGGTTCGGCAATCTCATCCTGCAGGCCGCATGATCGACTTCGCCAGCACCGCGCTGTTGTTGTGTGACTTACAGAACGATTTCTTGCATCCTGACGGGGCCTATGCGCGCGGCGGCATGGGCAATGCGGATTGCGCCGCGGTGGTGCCGGCGATCCGGCCGCTGGTCGATCTCATGCGCGGGAATGGCGGGCTGATCGTGTCCACGCATTTCACCCTGGTGCCGATGCGCGGGGGCGAGCCGTTCATCTCGCCGCACCTGCGCGCCGCTCGCCCGTTCCTGCGGCGGGGGGATTTCATGCCAGGGTCCTGGGGACACGCTTTGGTGGACGACCTTGGGGTGGCCGATGCGGCGGTGGAGAAGGTGGCGTTCTCGGCGTTCTACATGAGCCGGCTGGAATGGGTGTTGGCGCGGGGTGGAATCCGGCGCCTGCTGGTGAGCGGCATCGTCACCAATGGCGGGGTCGCGAGCACGGTTCGGGACGCGCACGTGCGCGAGTTCGAGGTGACGGTGTTGGAGGATGCTTGCGCCGCGTTTGACCAGAAGGTTCATGCGGTGGCGGTGGAGGCGTTGCGGCCGGTGGCGCGGGTGGGCAGGGTTGGGGAGATGGTCTCGGGAATCTTGTAGGGTGGGCTTTTAGCCCACCCTACAAGTTGAGACGGGTTTATTCCTTGCCTACCCGGACCAGGAGTTTCCCGAAATTCTTGCCGCCCAGGATCCCGATCAACGCCCCCGGCGCGTTCTCCAAGCCGTCGATCACGTCCTCGCGGTAGCGCAGGCTGCCGTCGGCGACCCATGGGCCGGCGAGGGCCCGCCACTCCGCGAAACGCTCCGGCTTGTCGGAGACGATCAGGCCCTGGATGCGCAGCCGCTTGCCCACCACCGACATCAGGTTGGGGCCCGGCGCGAACTCGCGGGCGTTGTACTGGGACACCATCCCGCACATGATCATCCGCCCGAACGGGTTCAGCAGCGGGAACGCCGCCTCCTGCACCCTGCCGCCGACGTTCTCGAAATAGACGTCGATCCCCTTCGGACATGCATCCGCCAACTCGGTCTCGAGATTCCCCGCGCGGTGATCCACACATTCGTCGAACCCGAGCGATTCCTGCACGAACAGGCACTTGTCCGGCCCACCTGCGATGCCGACCACGCGCGCGCCGGCGCGCTTGGCGATCTGGCCGGCGACCGAGCCGACGGCCCCGGACGCCGCCGAGATCACCACCGTCTCGCCGGGCTTGGGCTCGCCGATGTCCTTCATTCCCGAATAGGCGGTCACCCCCGGCATCCCCAGCACGCCCAGATAGGCCGAGAGCGGGGCCACCGATGCGTCGACCCGAGTGAGCTGCTTAGGCGCGCATAGCGCGTGGGTCTGCCAGCCGCGGGCGCCCACCACGCGGTCGCCGGCGGCGAAGCCGGGGTCGTTGGAGGCGATCACCTCGCCGGCGGTCTCGCCTTCCATCGTGGCCCCGATCTTGACCGGCTCGGCGTAGGATTTGCGGTCCGACAGGCGCCCGCGCATGTACGGGTCGATCGACAGCCAGATGTTGCGGACCAGAACCATGCCGGGCGGCAGTTGCGGGAGCGCGTCGGTGACGATCTCGAAGTCGTCCTCGCGCGGCTCTCCGTCCGGGCGGCGCCGCAGCACCACCGATTTGCGCATCGTCTCGCTCATGCCGCGTCCGCCTTTAGAACAACGCGCCCCGTGATCTTGCCGTCCCGCAGCCGCATGAGCGCCTCGTTGGCGGCGGATTGCGGCACGATGCTGACCGGCAGCGCTTCCAGGCCGTCACCCTGCGCCAGCTTCACCAACTCCCGCAACTCCTTGACGTTGCCGACATAGCTGCCCTGGATTGTGAGCGCCCGGATCGCCATCAGCGGCAGCGCCAGCGTCAGCTCGCCACCGAACAGCCCGACCTGTATCAGTTTGCCGCCCTTGCGCAGCGCGTCCAGCGCGAACCGCGCGGTCGTGGTGCCGTTCACCAGGTCGATCACCGCCAGCGGCGCTCCGCCGCAGGCCTCGACGATGCGCGCGGTGACGCCCTCGCCCGATCCGTCGACCACCTTGGTCGCGCCGGCCTTGGTCGCCGCCGCGCGTTTCTCGGCACTGATGTCGACGACGACGATGTTGCGGTGCTGCATCGCTTTCAGCACGGCGATCGCGTTCAACCCCAGCCCACCGGCGCCGACCAGCACGATCGCCTCATCGGCATCAACCGGGCCGAGCTTACGGATCGCCGAAAACACGGTGATGCCGGAACAGGCAT
>JAYVEG010000357.1:0-2286 GCA_043748985.1 Rhodospirillales bacterium | reverse complement strand
GCCGCGCCCCGGCCGCGGCCAGGGCGGCCCCCGCGAGCAGCACGGCGCCCAGCACGGGGCCCAGCACGCGGGGTAGCCGGGCCAGGTCCCGGCGCAGTCCCCACGTCAGCACCGCCGTCGCGCACGCTGCACACACACCCAGCCACCGCCATGCGCCGGACGTGTAGGCCGCCAGCGTCCCGCCCAACTCCGCCCGCACATCGACGTAGATCGCGTGATCCAGCCCCGTCAGCGCCCGCCGTAGCTCGCCCGGGTCGGTGACGCCCCGAAAGGTGACCGGGCCGCGCCAAATGTCACCCGCCCGGAACAGCAGCGGGGCCAGGCGGGTGCCGAGCGCCGCACCCTCCAAGTCGGCGGGCCGGAGCGGCGCAAGGACTGCGGTCGCGGCCACGCCGTCCAGCAGGGGCTGGAACGCAGTCGGCTGGAACGGTAATCCGGCACTGGCGGAGGTGATGCGGGTCGACAGTTCACCGGGCGCAGGCAACGCCGTCTGACGCGCGGTTTGGCGCGCGGCGCTCGGTAGGAACTCCGCCGCATATTCGGCCCGGCCGATCACGCCGTCGGATTGCAGCTTGGCCAGGCGCGCGGCCAGCGCCTCCTGCCGGGTCAGCACCGCCTCTGCGTATGGGCCATCCACCACCAGCAGCAGCCCGGCCTCGGCCGCACCCAGGGCAGCGCGCAGCTCCTGATCCATGGCGCGGGCGGCGGCGGGCACGGGGCTGAGCGCGGCCAAATCCGTCTCCCACGCCGGGCCACCTCGCGCCGCAACCAAGGCCAGCAGTAGAACGGCGGGAACCAGCGCCCACGAGCGAAAACGCCGCACACGCTCGATCGCGGACAGCCAGGCCAGTTCCCCGGACGCCACGGGCGCCAGGCCCGCCGCCACCACCAGCCGCGGCAGCACGATCCACGTGGCGGCGGCCGTCCCCGCGAGTGTCACCGCCGAAAACGCGCCCAGCTGCATCAGGCCCGGCAGTCCCGACAGCACCATTCCGCCCAGGCCCAGCACCGCCGTCGCGACCGCCAGCCCAAACGCCGGCCCGATCCGAGCACGGGTTGCGTCCCCGGCCTCACCTCGTTTGCGATGGCCGATCAGCAGCACGGGGTAGTCGACCGCGATGCCAGCCATGGCCGATCCCAGCCCGAGCGACGCCGCCTGCACCCCCCCGAACACCGCCCCTGTGACCAGCACCGCCAGCGCCAGCCCGAGCACGACCGGCACGACGATCGCGGCCAGCACCAGTAGCGAGCGGAACCGCCACACGAGCAGCCCCGCAACCAGCACGGCCGACATGATCGAAATGCCGGTCACGTCCCGCTCGATCGCGCGGGCAGCCTGGGCGGCGAAAACGGCCGGGCCGCTGATCAGCAATCGGGCACCGCTGTCGCCGGACGCATCCCGGAATGCGCGGTCGACCGCGGTCAGCGCCGCTGCCTGCTGCGTGGGGTCGGACGCGCCGGCGCGGGTGGCGGCAACCAGCAGCGCCCGGTCGCGTGCCGGATCGAACCATGCGCCGTCGATGGCGCGCACCGGCCCGGCCGCGCCGGCCCACACGCGTAGCAGCGACGGGAACGCCCCCGTGGGATCGCCGAAGCCGAACTGCTGCGCCACAGGGGAGGCCGAGGATCGCAGCGCCCGCAGCAGGGCCGTCATGCCGGTATGGAGCGACGCCTCGTCGAACGCCGCGTCGGCAAGCATGAAGCGGCGCGCGTATAGACGGTGGATCTCGGCGTCATCCGGCAACGCGGCGGCCCCCGCGGCGACCAGGCGGAACAGGCCAGTCGGTTGGAGCCTGGCCGCCATCGCCGTCGTGATAGCGGCCAGGCGCGGAACGGGCGCGCCCTCGACCCCCACCAGCAATACGCCGCCGGCCGCCCCCTGCCGCAACTCGTCCAGCATCAGGCGCGCGGCCGGGGTTTGGCCGGCGGGGAGAAACGCCGCGATGTCCGTCCGCACCGGCGTAATCCGGAACGCGCCGGCCAGCAGGGCGCCCGCGATCAGCACGGCCAGCAGCAGCGGCCTCACCAGTGCGACTTCATGGGTCGACCGTGATCGCCTGCGTGTCGCCGTTGGCCTGCTCGATCGTGATGCGCTGCACCGCGGAACCAGCGCCGGCGACCGTCACGTGGTGCAGCAGGCGGGCGACGGCGGGATCGGTCGGCACCAGATCCAACCGCCATGCGTCCGGCGACCCCGACCCGGCCACGCGAAACGCCCGCTGCAACGCCGGTAGATCGCCCGCCAGCGGTGCCCGGAACGCGTCGATGACGGCGGCCAGGCCCGGT
>JAYVEG010000356.1:0-21500 GCA_043748985.1 Rhodospirillales bacterium | reverse complement strand
TTCAAACACGCGGATCGCACTGGACGAATGACCGTCCCCCACCCGAAGCATGACCTCCCCTTCACCACGTTGCGCCGCATCGAAAAGCAGTCCGGACTTCGTCTAAGGTGACAGCATGACCACCTACATCGCCCTGCTCCGAAAAGATCCCGGCAGCGACTACGGCGTCGATTTCCCGGACTTTCCAGGCTGCGTCACCGCCGGCCGCTCCCTCGACGAGGCCCGGCAAATGGCGACTGAAGCACTCGACCTCCACATCGCTGGAATGATCGAGGACCGCCTGCCCATCCCCAGCCCGTCTCCGTTCGACGCAATCATGGCCAGCCCCGAGGCAGCCGCCGCGGTCGCGGTGTTGATCCAGGTTCCAGCCAGACCCGCCAAGGCTGTCCGCATCAACGTCATGCTCCCGCAGGACCTGCTCGAAGCCATCGACCGTACGACCAGAAACCGCTCCCGCTTCCTGGCCGAAGCCGCACGGGCCAAGCTGCATGAGCCATCCTGAGCCACCCCCAGCCCTCTGCCGGGACTGCCTCGCCACCCCCCGCGACACCCCCGACAACCAACAAGTCTGCCCCAACTGTGGCCGCCGCCGCCTCGTCCGCCACCCCCAGCTGTTCTCCCTCGCCATCGCCCATGTCGATTGCGATGCCTTCTACGCCAGCGTCGAAAAACGCGACCGACCGGACCTCGCCGGCCAGCCCGTCATCGTCGGCGGAGGCACCCGCGGCGTCGTCACCGCCGCCTGCTACATCGCCCGCATCTACGGCGTCCGCAGCGCCATGCCCATGTTCAAGGCCCTGAAGGCGTGCCCCGACGCCGTCGTCATCCGCCCCGACTTCGCCAAATATGTCGCCGCCGCCCGCCACATCCGCACCCTCATGGCGGACCTGACCCCGCTCATGCAGCCCCTCTCGATCGACGAGGCCGTTCTCGACCTCAACGGCACCCAGGCCCTCCACGGCGCACCGCCCGCCGCGGTCCTGGCCCGCTTCGCCAACCGCGTCGAGGCCGAAGTGGGCGTGACCGTCTCCATCGGCCTGGCCCCCAACCGCCTGTTGGCAAAGCTTGCAGCCGGCCGCGACAAGCCCCGCGGCTTCGCCGTGCTCGGCTCGGACGCCGCCGTCATCCTCGCCCCCGAACCCGTCCGCCTTCTCCCCGGCGTCGGCCCGGCCCTTGAAAGACGCCTCCACGCCCTCGGCCTGATCCGCCTCGCAGACCTCCAGGCCCTGGACGACAAGGACGCGCGGCGAAAACTGGGCGATGACGGGCCATCACTGGTCCGCCGGGCACGCGGCCAGGATGCGCGCCGCATCACCCCCAACACGGCAGAGAAATCCGTCAGCGCCGAGACGACCTTCGACACCGACATCGCAAACCAGCCCGCGCTCGAAAAACACCTCTGGCGCATGGCCGAGAAGCTCGCGCTCCGCCTGCGCGAGAAAAGCCTCGCCGCCGGGGGCGTCACCCTGAAGCTGAAGACCGCCACCTTCACCAGCCGCACCCGCGCCCAGCGCCTCGCCAACCCGACAGCCCTGCCCGACCGCCTGTTCGCAGCGGGCCGCGACCTCCTGTCGCGAGAGGTCGACGGAACCTCCTTCCGCCTCATCGGTCTCGGCGCCGCGCCCCTCCTCCCGCTCGCCGACGCGGACCGTCCGGATCTCGCCGACCCCGACGGCCCGCGCCGCGCCGCTGCCCAGAAAGCCATCGACGCGCTGCGAACCCGGTTCGGCCCGAGCGCCATATTCAAGGGCCGCGGCCTGCCCTGATCCCGCCCCCCGTCGTTAAATCGCCCGTCGTTAAACCACCCGTCGTTAAACCACCCGTCGTTAAACCACCTAATTCACCTCCAACACCCGCCCGCGCCGGCACACATACCCGGGCCGACGCTCCACATCGCACCGCGGCAGGTTCGGCAGAACCATCGCCGCCGCCGTCATCACCCCCGCCGCATCCACGGACCAGGTGGCCGCCGCCTCCCCCCGACGCACCGCAAAGGCGAGACCGCTCGTTCGCATCGACACGAAACCGTCCCCCGCCCCCGTGCCCTCGTCCAGGAACCCGAAACGCCCCGACACCATCGCGTGGAACCCGGCATCCCAGTTGCCCCGCGCGATGTGGGCGCTGCTGGCCCGGCCCGGCCCCAGGTTCACCGCATCGAACCCCCAGCTATACCCGGCCGGGTCGGCCAGCCCGCGCCAGCTATGATCATGCCCCGTCTGGTTGAACATCCCCAGCTCATACCCCGCGCAGGATCGTGCGCCGAACGGGCCGCCCGGCAGGAAGCAGTTCCCGTTCTCGATCCACACCTTCGTCAGTGGCGCGAACGCCACCTGCACGGGCATACCGAGCGGCGGCGGCTCCCCTGCTGCCGGGTCCTGCCCTGGCGCGGAGGAGCCACCCAAACGGGCAAATCCGCCGATCAACCGCACCCAGCGTCCCTGGGCATCCCAATCCTCGATCCATCCGGTCCAGCCGGGCTGGTGGTTGCTCATGATCTGCATGCCACGGAACAACTGCGCCAACTGCGCCGGCTGCAACGGCAGGTCCGCCGGCATCACCACCCGCGCGCCCTCGGGCGATACGCTCAGCGTGGCCCCCTGCACCATGAAAAGCGGCGGCCGGCCCGTATTCTCCATATAGGTGGTGACGCTGTCGATATCCCCGTACGGCGCCGCCATCAGCCCGGGGATGTAGCCCAGCACGCCGGCCGGGCCGCCATGCGCCTCCGGTCTGCTGTTCGCGATGAAGCTCGCCACGACAGCCCGGTCCCCCTGCCCCGACGTCATCCGCCCGGCCTTCAGCACCCCGTCCACCAGCAGCCGCGCGGATGCCGCCCGCAGGTCGCCCTGCCCCACCTGGCCGGTCCCAGCCTCGCCGATCAGCCGCGAGTCGTAGTCCAGCCCTTCGGTCCCGGAGCTGTGGAAGTCCAAATAAGGCGTGGCCACGCCCCGGTCCGGCCCCAGCTCGATCCCCGCCACGCTGATCAGCGCCGCCACCCGGACCGGCGCGCCCGGACTTTCCGAAGCGCCGCGCTCCACCCCCACGCCCAGGCCCAGCCCCACCAGCGCCAGCAGCACCATCATGTAACGCATCGCCTACCCCGCCTCGAACCGCTCCACGGCACCATAGGCGATGCTCGCCTCGATCGCCCGCAACAACGGCACACCGCGCCCCACATGCAGCAGGCACCGGATCGGCCCGGCATGCGTTATCACCAGCGTCGTCGCCTCGCTGCTCGCGATGCCGCTCCAGGCACGCCGCACCCGCAGCAGAACCTGCGCCACGCTCTCGCCGCCGCCGGGCCGATAGCCCATCGGGTCCGCCGCCCAGGCATCGATCTCGGCGCGGGGCAGCGTGGCCCAGGGCTGATTCTCCCAGGCGCCGAAATCCATCTCCACCAGGCGGTCGTCCGTGCGCAGCACCGCCCCCGTCACCTGCGCCGCCGCCTGGGCCACCAACAAGGCCCGGCACAACGGGCTGCTGACGATCCGCTCCACCGGCTCATCCCCCACCTCCGCCAGCAACGCCGCCGCCCCCCGCGTGGCCGGCTCCGCCAGCGCCACGTCGGTCCGCCCGTAGCAGATCCGCGCGCCCACCAACGGCCGCGGATGCCGGGCCACCAGGATCAAGCCACGCGGCATGGACCGCGCGTCACGCTGGCTGCCACGCCGCCACCAGCAGGATCGAGACCTCTGTCAGAACCTGGGTCGCCCCCAGCACGTCGCCGGTATACCCGGCCAGCCGCCGCCGTGCCCACCAGACCATCCCCGCCGCCACCGCCCCCGACACCAGCGCCGCCACCAGGGCCCGATCGCCCAACAGAACCAACGGCAACAGACCGAACCCGGCCGCAATCCCGACATCGCCCAACGATGGCGCCCCAACCCCCCCGGCCATCCCCTCGTCCCGCGCATAAGGCAGCACCGCCGCGGGGATCACCGCCCAGAACCGCCCCGCCGCATGCCCAGCCACCAGCGCCCAAGCGCTGTCCAACGCGCCAACCGCCGACAGCTTCAACCCCACCACCACCACCAGCGCCAGCACCCCAAACGCCCCCACCCGGCTGTCGCGCATGATCCGCAGCGCATCCGCCCGCGTCCGTCCGCCGAACAGCCCGTCCGCGCAATCCGCAAGCCCATCCTCATGCAGCCCGCCCGTCAGCAGCAGCGTCGCCGCCAACGACAGCCCGGCCGCCGCCACACCCGGCAGCCCCCCTCGGGCCACCGCGAACACACCAGCGGCCAGCAGCCCGACACCTACCCCCACCAACGGAAAATAGCGCACCGCCGCCCGCAGCATGTTCGGACCGTAAGGTGCCGGCACCGGCGCCCGCGTCAGGGCCTGTACCGCGACCAGAACCAGGCCCCATTGCTCCCTCACGCAACCTCGGACAGCTCCGCCATCTCCCCCAGCACGCCCGCCGCAACCTTCAGCAAAGGGATGGCCAGCGCCGCCCCGGTACCCTCGCCCAGCCGCATCCCCAGGTCCAGCAGCGGCTGCGCGCCCAGATGGGCCAGCATCGCCGCGTGCCCCGGCTCCGCCGAGCGATGCGCGAACACGAAGCTGTCCAAGCACCCCGGCGCCATCGCATGCGCCAGCACCGCCGCCGCCGTCACGATCACCCCATCCACCAGCACCACCACCCGGCGCTGCGCCGCCCGCAGCATCGCGCCGACCAGCATCGCGATCTCGAACCCGCCGAACGCCGCCAGCGCCGCCGTTGCGTCCAGCCGCCCGGCCACCCGGTCGCTCGCCGCCTCCACGAGCACCCGCTTGCGTCCCAGTCCCGCATCGTCCAGCCCGGCGCCCCGGCCCACCAGCAGCGGCAGGCCCGCGACCTTGTGCACCAGCAGCGCCGCGCTCGCCGTATTGCCGATCCCCATCTCCCCCAGCGCCAACACAGTCGTTCCGCCATCCGCCAGCCCGTCGACGATCCCCGCCGCCGCCGCAAAGGCTGCCGCCACCTCCGCTGAACTCATGGCCGGCCCCTGCGTCCAGTCCCGCGTTCCCGGCCCGATCTTCGCCGCCACCAGATCCGGATGCGCCGGCAACACGGCATCGACCCCGGCATCCACCACCACCAGGCGCGCGCCGACCTGCGCGCTCACCACATTGATCGCCGCCCGCCCCGCCAGATAGGCGCCCACCATCGCCGCCGTCACCGCCGAGGGATACGCCGACACCCCGGATGCCACCGCGCCATGATCGCCCGCAAACACCAGCACCACCGGGTCCGCCACGACCGGTCGAACCGTCCCCTGCACCAGCCCCAACTGCACCGCCAGGTCCTCGATCCTACCCAGCGCCCCCACGGGCTTCGCCTTCCCGTCCAACGCCGCCCGCAGCCGGGCATCGAGCCCGTCACGCATCAGACAGGCTTCCAGCCCGTCGCTCACCAGACGGGCTCCCAGCCCGTCGCTCACCAGACGGGCCTCGAGCCCGTCGCTCATCGACCCGCCAGCCGCTGCCAGAACCCCTTCGGGCCGCCCTTGCCATGCGACCCGTGCGGCCGGTGCGCCGGCGGCCGCAACGCGCTCGACAACAGATGCCGCGCCACATCGCCCGCCGCGATCAGCCCTTGCTGGTACCGCAGCACCGCCGCATCCGTCTCGTCCAGCCCGGCGCGACCCAGCAGCGCCGCCACCCGCGCCGCCGAATCCTCGAGCTCTCCAGCCCGCCGCAGCACGTCCACCAGCCGCAACGCCTCCTGCATCGTCGCCGGCTCCCCCCACAATCCCGCCGCCCGCCGCCGCAGCGCCGTCGCATCCCGCCCCGAATCGTCCTCCATCCAGGCCACTTCCAGCACCGCCTGCGCCGCCTCGGCGGGCCCATCCACCGCTTCCGCGATCATCGCCCAGCGCAGGAACGCACCCGCCGGGCCCTTCAGCGCGCGATACGCGGCGGTCTCCACGACAGCCCGCGCGGCCGCCGGTAACCGCACCAGGTCCGGCGCCGTCGCCCCACACCCGCGGCACGTCGCCACCCAATGCCGCAGGGTCGAGCGCGTCGGCTCGCCGGGGCGCAGATCGAGGTCCGGCGACGTCTCCGCCGCCGGCGCCTGGAACGCGGCCCGGCACGCCGTTCCGCACAGCGCGCAGACCGGCCCGCTCATGCCGCCAGACCGGCGCGCAACCGCTCCATCGCCCGAGCCATCCGCGGCGCCGACTGAGCAAAACACAACCGCAGGTAACCCTCGCCCGCCGCACCGAACGCCACCCCAGGCGCCACCGCAACCCCGTGATCCCGCACCAGCCGCAGCGCGAGCCCCAGGCTGTCCGTCAGCCCCTCCACGCCGATGAATGCATAGAACGCGCCCTCGGGTGCTACCAGCCGCACCCCGTTCAACCCGGCCAATGCCGCCACCGCCAGCCGCCGCCCCTCCGCGCAATGCGCCCGGAACCCGGCCACGAACGCCTCGTCCGCCACCGCCGCCAGCGCCCCGGCCTGCGCGAACGGCGACGTCCCCGAATGCGTCACCTCGACAACCTCCGCCACCCGGTCCCGCATGCCTGCCGGCAACACCAGCCAGCCCAGCCGCCAACCCGTCATCGCCCAGGTCTTGCTGAAGCTGTTCACCACGATCACCCGGTCGTCGGGTGCGGCCAGGTCCAGCAGCGACGGCGCCGCCTCCCGGCCGTCATAGACCAGGCGCGAATACACCTCGTCCGAGATCAGCCACACCCCGTGCCACCGGCACATCTCCAGGATCGTCGCAAGCTCCTTGGTCGTCGCCGTCCACCCCGTGGGGTTGTTGGGCGAGTTGAGGATGAACGCACGCGCCCCCGGCAGCATCTCCGCCAGCCGATCCATATCCATCCGGAACCGGCCATCCCCAAGCGCCACCAATGGCAACGCATCCACCACCGCCCCCCGCAGCAGCACCGCATTGCCAGGGTTCGGCCAGGCCGGCACGTGCAGCACCACCCGGTCCCCCGCCCGCACCAGGCTCTGCAGCGCGACACTCACCGCCGCCATGCCGGACGCCGTTACAAGCACCCGGCCCTCATCCACCGGCAGCGCATGCAGCGCGCTCAGATGCATCGCCAGCGCCGATCGCAACGCCGGCACCCCGCGCACATCCGGATACTTCGCGTCGCCGGCCAGCAACGCCGCCACCAGCGCCGCCCCGGCGCCCTCGGGTGCAGCCCGGTCGCTCTCGCCGAAACACAGGAACTCCGTGTCCGGCCGCGCAGAGGCTGCCCGTGCAACCGCGATGATCTTGGATGGCGCCAGGTCGGCGAAGTCGCTCAGCATCTCACGACGACTCCGCCTCGAGCCGGTCCAACCCCGACAGCTTCGCGTCGCAGTTCTCCTTGTTCTGTGCCGACGCGGTCGGCGGCGAGAACATCAACCCGATCAGGGCATCCCGCTGATCGTTCGGCTGCCCGGCCGTCGCCCGGATCAAAACCTTGATGATAACCGCGAACACCCGCCGGCTCTCCGCCCCGCACGCCACCCCGCCGGCGATGATGTCCACCGCGTCGCGCACGTAGTCGCTGCTTTGCGCGATGCTCATCGCCTGCGCCTGGCCGCTCAGCACCGCGTTGGCCGACGGCGGCGTCACCTTCTTCATCGCATCGAGGCGAATGACGAACTCGGGCGTCGTCATCGTGGACATCACGTCCTTGCCGACTTCCTTGAAGCAATCCTCCCCGCCCGACACCAGCGTCCCGCTGAACTGCACCCGGTCCCCCACCGCCAGCACCGCAGCATAGGCGAACAGCGGCGACCGCACGTCGATCAGCGTCTTGTCCTTGTCGTCCGACGCCTCCGTCCGGTTCGTCGCCAACACCACCTTCGGCGCAATCTCGATCGCCACGACCCCGCGCCCCCCGGGGCTCGACCCCAGCACCACCACCTTGCCCACCCAGTTCTCCGCCCGCGCCTTCGGCAGCACCCGGCACAACGCCTCCGCCCGACGCGGCCGGGCCACGCCGCGCACCAGGTCGTTCAGGCCGTTCGTGAAGGTTGCGCGCGCTTCCTCCACGGCCTTGATGAACTGGTCCTCCACCGCCGGGTTCGGCACCAGGGTGGACGACGCCCCCGCACTCGGCACAGGCGCCGGCGCCGGCGCCTGCGCCACTGCCGGCCAGGCCGCCAACAACAGCGTCAATCCGCCCACCGCCCAAAAGCCCACGCCACTGCAACAGCCAAAGCGAGGCATCATGCTCTCCACCCGAATCAGACCCGGCGGATAGGGACATGCCACCCCGCACCGGTCAACAACATCAGCCGAACGCAAATCTCCAGCTGGCGTTACCCCCCGGCGACCCGCGTGCTATCCTCTCCAACCTAGCGCAAGGAGCCGTACCCGAATGAGCCTGACCCGAAAGCGTGTGATGGTCACCGGCGGCGCCGGCTTCCTTGGATCGCACCTCTGCGAGCGCCTCATCGCCCAGGGTCATGACGTGCTTTGCGTCGACAACTACTTCACCGGCCGCAAGGACAATATCAGCCATCTTCTGCCGCTCCCACAGTTCGAGGCGCTGCGCCACGACGTCACCTTCCCGCTGTATGTCGAGGTCGACGAGATCTACAACCTGGCCTGCCCGGCCTCCCCCATCCACTATCAGTTCGACCCCGTGCAGACGACCAAGACGTCGGTCATCGGCGCCATCAACATGCTGGGCCTGGCCAAGCGCATCAAAGCCAAGGTCCTGCAAGCCTCCACCTCCGAGGTATACGGCGACCCAACCGTCCACCCGCAGCCCGAGGACTACCGCGGCAACGTCAACCCGCTCGGCCCCCGGGCCTGCTACGACGAAGGCAAGCGGGCCGCAGAAACCCTGTTCTTCGACTACAACCGGCAGCACCAGGTTCGCATCAAGATCGTCCGAATCTTCAATACCTACGGCCCCCGCATGCACCCCAACGACGGCCGTGTCGTGTCCAACTTCATCGTCCAGGCGCTGCGCGGCGAGCCCATCACGCTCTACGGCGACGGCAGCCAGACCCGCGCCTTCTGCTTCGTGAGCGATCTGGTCGAGGGCTTTCTCCGCCTTATGGACACGCCGGACGACGTCACCGGCCCCGTCAACCTCGGCAACCCGCACGAGATCCCCGTCCGCGAACTCGCCGAACGCATCATCCGCCTGACCGGCTCCGCCTCGACCATCGTCTACCGCCCGCTGCCGCAGGACGACCCCACCCAACGCTGCCCCGACATCGCCCTGGCCCGCAAGCTGCTCAACTGGGAACCCACCGTCGTCCTGGACGAAGGCCTGCAACGCACGATCGCCTACTTCAGCGCCCTGCTGTCCCGCAACGGCGGGGAAGGAATCCGCACCGTCACGGCGGCGGCGTAAACCCGCTGTAATCGTATAAACAGAACCGTATATACGATCTGTCTGATGCGCTTTATTTGTAAGGACGTATGAATGAGCGCGAAATCGCGCGGCCCGTCTTTGCCGCCCCCCTCTACCTGATCGTCTTCGACCGCGACGAAGATGACCGGGACAGGTGGCACTGCATCGGGTCCGTTGTAGGCGGATACCGGATCCTACCAGTGAATTCCCGACGCGCAGGATCCGGACGCGCTGAAGATCATCGGACTTCGCGAAGCAACGCCGCGCGAACGAAAGGCCTACGAAGATGGCAACTGACGACGCACTGACTGAACACCAGCTCACCCACCTGGCCGGTCTCGAGGGCCGGGTCCCCAATACCAGTGACTTTCCGGACGCGTCGGACGCGAATTTCGCGAATGCGCGCCGCGGTGCCCGGTGGAAGGCCCGAAAAGAACCGATCGGCCTGCGTATCGACCTGGATGTGTTCGAGTGGCTGTGCAGCCACGGACCCGGCTACCAGACCACGATCAACCGTATCCTCCAAGACCGGATGCAGGATGGGCTATGACCGTTATCGACTGGACGCAGTTCGGTTCTGAAGACCCGTAACGTCCCGCGAACCCGGCTTCCATCGCAACGCCGGCCGTTCCACCCCATACCACGACACTGCCGCCATCCCCAGGATCACAGGCCCCGCCAACACCGTCAGCCCACCCCACCCGACCCCGGCCCCCACCAGCGACAACACCCCCTGCTGCACCGGCCCCGCCCACAGATACACCCCGTACGACAGGTCCGCCCGCCCCTCCAACCGCCCGAACACCGGTCGTCCCGCAAGGCAGAACGCCAGCACGGCATAAGGCAACGCCACCCCCGACAGCACAGCCCCACCCACGGCCGAAACTGCCCCCGCCTGCGCCACCGCCAGTCCCAGCAACGCCACCTGCAGCGACAACCGCCGCTCCAGCCGCCACACCCGCACCCCAGCGCCCACCACGAAATCCGCCGCGAAACGCAGCCCGAACGGGATACTCGTCGCGAACAACACCGGCGCGATCTGGCCGGGCCAAACCACCGTGAACACGACCGCCGCCGTCACCGCCGGCACCACCAGCGCCGCCACACGCCACCGCCCCGCATACAGCGGCAGCAGCAGATACATCGCCACCTCCACCGGCAGCGACCACAACGACCCGTTCACCGCCGTGAACGCCCGCCCGTCGTCGAACACCCCCGGCAGCGCAAACCGTGGCGACAACACCAGATTCCACAGGTATTCGACCGTTTGCGGATGCGCCATGAACGCGCCCACCGGCAGGGTCGTCATGGCCGCCCCCACGAGCACTCCCCCCAGCACGACAGCCACCAGTCCCGGCATGATCCGCAACGCGCGCCGCAGCAGGAACCGATGCATCGCCGGGTCACGCAGCCAGCTCCCGCATACCAGGTAGCCGCTGATCACGAAGAACACCCGAACCGCCAGCACATGCACCGGCGTCCCCAGCAGGCTCGGCGGCACGGCCCCCGTCAGCACGAAACTGTGCCCCACCACAACCATCGCCGCCGCGATCAGCCGCACGCCTGCGAAGTTAGTCACACCTGGCCCTCCCTCTCCGCCCATGCTGCAACACCGCAATGATCCAACTCGTCACCCTCAAACCCAGGCCCGACCTGCGCGCCCCCATCCACACCACCCTCGAACACGATCACGGCATCTACGTCGAGGCCAACATCTGGCTCCGCCGCGCCCTCGCCTGAACCGCCCTGCCACGTTTCCGCCGCAATCCAGGCCACGTTTGCCTTCATTCTCTCAAGGCGCTTCCATGACCGCGACCACAGCCGGTGACCCCCGCTTCTACGCCAGAAGCGGCCCTTTCCCCATCGCCGACGTCGCCCACGCCGCCGGGGGCACCGCCGAACCCTCCCCCCTCATGCTCTCCGGTGTTGCCGCCCTGGACACTGCCGGACCCGGCGACGTCTCGTTCCTCCATGACCGCCGCTATGCCGCCGCCCTCGCCACCACCCGCGCCGGCGCCGTCGTCATCCACCCCGACCATGCCGCAAGCCTCCCGCCCGGCCCCATCGCCATCCTCGCCCCCGCCACCTACGAGGCCTGGGCCCGCGTCGCCGGCCTCTTCCACCCCCTCCCGCCCATCGCCCCCGGCATCCACCCCCTCGCCCACGTCGACCCCACCGCCACCATCGACGCCACCGCCGAGGTCGCCCCCTTCGCCTGCATCGAGGCCGGCGCCACCATCGGCCCCCGCACCCGCATCGGCCCCTACGCCAGCATCGGACCCGGCGTCCAGATCGGCCCCGACTGCCGCATCGGCCCCCACACCAGCCTCAGCCACACCATCATCGGCGCCCGCGTCACCCTCCACCCCGGCGTCCGCACCGGCCAGGAAGGCTTCAGCTTCGCCCATACCAAGCAGGGCTTCCTGACCATCCCCCAGCTCGGCCGCGTGCTGATCGAGGACGACGTCGAGATCGGCGCCAACAGCACCATCGACCGCGGCTCCGTCCAGAACACCGTCATCGGCGCCGGCACCCGCATCGACAACCTGGTCCAGATCGGACACAACGTCCGCATCGGCCGCTGCTGCGTCATCGTCGCCCAGGTCGGCATCTCCGGCTCCACCATCCTCGAAGACTTCGTCCAGGTCGGCGGCCAGGCCGCCTTCACCGGCCACGTCCGAATCGGCAAGGGCGCCCAGATCGGCGCCCAGGCCGGCGTCATCGGCAACGTCGAACCCGGCGCCATCATGCTGGGCTCCCCCGCCGAACCCCGAAACTCCTTCTTCCGCGGCGTCGCCACCCTCCGCCGCCTCGCCAAACGTCCACGCCCATAGGGCACATTGCATCAGCCCTACGATGCGCCCTCCAAAGCCGCCTCCGCCGCCAGCCACACCTCCTCCGCCGCCTCGATCTCCTTGGCCAATCCCACCATCTTCTGCTGCGCGGCCACCACCTCCGCCCCCCGCCCGGGCGCATACAAGGCCGGGTCCGCCAGCACCGCCTCCACCTTCGCCCGCGCCGTCGACAGCGTCGCGATCAGCGCCTCCGCATCCCGCGCCCGCCGCCGCAACGGAGCTGTCTGCACCCGAGCCTCCGCCCGCCCCCGCCGGTCGTCCTTCCGCGACGGCGCCGTCTCCCCGCGTCCTGGCCCCCGCCCCCGCTCCGCCAGCAACTGCCGATACTCGTCCATGTCCCCGTCGTACGGCCGCACCGTCCCATCCGCCACCAGCCAAAGCCGATCCGCCACCAGCTCCACAAGATGCGGATCGTGCGTGATCAGCAGCACCGCCCCCTGATACTCGGCCAGTGCCCGCACCAGCGCATCCCGCGCATCGATATCCAGGTGGTTCGTCGGCTCGTCCAGGATCAGCAGCTGGGGCGCATCCCGCGTCGCAAGCGCCAGCAACAGCCGCGCCTTCTCGCCTCCCGACAGCGCCCCCACCCGGCTGTCCGCCCGGTCCGCATCCAGCCCGAACCGCGCCAGCTGGCTCCGCACCTGCGGCGGCAACGCCTGCGGTAAAGCCCGAGCCATGTGCTGCACCGGCGTCTCGTCCAGCATCAGCTCCTCGGTCTGGTGCTGCGCGAAATATCCCACCTTCAGCCGCGGCGACCGCCGCATTTCGCCGGCCAGCACATCCATCCGCCCCGCAAAAAGCTTCGCCAGCGTGCTCTTGCCGTTCCCGTTCGCCCCCAGCAGCGCGATCCGGTCATCGGCATCCACGCTCAGGCTCAGCCCCGACAGCACACGCGTCGTGCCATACCCAATCGCCACCCGCTCCAGCACCAAAATCGGCGGCGCCAGCCGCGGCGGGTCCGGAAAGCTGAACCGGCTCGGCGCATCCTCCACGACGCTCTCCAACGCCGGCATCCGCTCCAGCGCCTTCAACCGCGACTGCGCCTGCCGCGCCTTCGTCGCCTTGGCCCGGAACCGATCGACGAACGACTGCATGTGCGCCCGCTGTGCGGCGATCCGCTCCGCCGCCCGCGACTGCTGCATCGCCCGCTCGGTCCTGATGCGCACGAACTCGTCATAGCCCCCGGGCGTCAGCGTGATCACCCCCCGGTCCAGGTGCGCAATCGCCTGCACCGCACGGTCCAGCAGGCCGCGGTCATGGCTCACGATCAGGCAGGCCCCCGGGAACTTCGCCAGATAACCCTCCAGCCACAGCGTCGCCTCCAAATCCAGGTGGTTCGTCGGCTCATCGAGCAACAGCAAATCCGGCGCGGCAAACAACGCCGACGCCAGCGCCACGCGCATCCGCCAGCCGCCGGAAAAACTCTCCACCGGCCGCGCCTGCTGGGCCGCGTCGAACCCCAGCCCGGCCAATATCGCCGCCGCCCGCGCCGGCGCCGCGTCCGCCTGGATCGCCAGCAGCCGCTCATGCACCTCCGCCAGCCGCTCGGGTTCGGCACTCTCCTGCTCGGCCAAAAGCGCCAACCGCTCCGCATCCGCCTCCAGCACCGTCGCAACCAGGCTCATTGGCCCGGCCGGCGCCTCCTGCTTCACCCACGCCATCCGCGCCGTCCGCGCCAGCGTGATCGACCCGCCATCAACCCCGATCTCCCCCGCGATCGCCCGCAGCAGCGTGCTCTTCCCGGCCCCGTTCCGCCCGACCAGCCCCACCCGTCGGCCCGGATCGATCCGCAGACCCGCCCCCTCCAGCAGCGTCCGTCCCGCAATCCGCAGCACCAAATCCTCGATGATCAAAACGCTCATGTCCCCGAAATACTCTCCTTGGCGCCACCCTTCCAGGCCAGAGGCGCCGCCCCCCCACACTTGCCCTCCCCCCCGCGACTGGCTACACGCCCGCCATCAGTTGCAAGGACACCACCATGGCCATCGAGCGTACCTTCAGCATCCTCAAGCCCGACGCCACCAAGCGGAGCATCACCGGCAAGATCAACGCCGTCTTCGAGGAACACGGCCTGCGCATCGTCGCCCAGCGCCGCATCCAGCTCAGCACCGCCCAGGCCGAGACCTTCTACGGCGCCCACAAGGAACGCGGCTTCTTCCGCGACCTCGTCACGTTCATGACCTCCGGCCCCGTCGTCATCCAGGTCCTGGAAGGCGAAGACGCCATCGCCGCCAATCGCCGCATCATGGGCGCCACCAACCCGGCCAACGCCGACGAGGGCACCATCCGCAAGATGTTCGCCGAAAGCATCGAGGCCAACAGCGTGCACGGCAGCGACAGCCCCGAGGCCGCAGCAACCGAAATCGCCTATTTCTTCGCCGGCGTGGATCTCGTCGGCTGAATACGATGAGAAAGGCGGCTCCGTTCCTGCTCGCGGCCACGCTGGCCGCCTGCGCCGCCCCACCGCCCCAGCCGCCAGCGCCCCCACCGGGCCCGCCGGCCGGGATCGAGGGACGCTACCGCGGCACCGCCCGCCTCGTCCGCTCCGAAAGCCGCTTCTGTCCCCGCAGCGGCCCCCGGGTCTACGAACTCGAGCGCGGCGTCGTCGAACTCGCCTACTCAACCCCCGTCCGCACCGGAGCCCGTCCCGACCGCGTGCAACTCAGCGCCCCCGTGCAGCAGGACGGCAACATCCAGGCCAGCGACGGCGTCGGCGCCATCAACGGCCAGCTCCGCGACGGGCTGCTCGAGATCACCATCGCCAGCGCAACCTGCGAACACCGCTGGACGATGCACAAGGTCCCCTGATCCGATCGCCTGGCATCCGCGACGACCCGGATGCCACCCGCGCCGCCGCCGTCAAGAAGATCGAAGGCTGGGAAGCCACCCTCGAGAAAGTCGAAGCCCCAGCCGTCGAGACCATCGGCAAGGATCTCGAAAGCCGCAAGAAACACCTCCATGCCAAGGAGATCGATGGCGGGGCCATCACGAAGTTCTTGGTAAAGCTCGGCAAGGAGACGGTCACCCTCGCCAGCAAGCCCGGCAGCAGGAACGCCGAGAAGATCAAGGCCCTCGACGAGACGCTGACCGAAGCGGCCGAAGGCGGCACCACCGAGACCGCGCAAGCTGCCGGTTGATCCCATAGACGGCCGATGTCCCTCCCTCGGTCGCACCGGGGAAGGGTCGGCGGCGGGTCCGCCTGTTTCGGGCGATGAAAACCGGCCCTGCCGACCCCACCACGCACCCAGTTCTGCAGCAACTCGGGATGACAAGTTCCGGCAAGGGGCCATTTCCTATTGGCTTTGTTCAAAGGTCAGAGAAAGGTTAGAGTTGCCCATGCCATCCATGACCCGGTCCCGTCACGCATGAACCGTACAGTTTCAATCATCGGCGCGGGCCCCGGCGGCCTTGCGGCTGCCATGCTCCTCGCCAAGGCCGGCGTCGACGTCACCGTCCACGAGGCACGTGACGTCATCGGCGGTCGCTCCAGCACCCTCACAGCTCCAACGCCGCAGGGCACGTTCCGCTTCGACACCGGGCCGACCTTCTTCCTCTACCCACGCGTGCTCGCCGATATCTTCGCCGCCTGCGGACGCGATCTCGACGACGAGGTGGAGCTGATCCGCCTCGACCCGCAATACCACATCGTCTTCGAAGGCGGCGGCGCCATCCAGGCTACCGGCAACATGGAGCGCATGGCCGCCGAGATCGCGCGCTTCTCCCCCGCCGACGCCCGCGCCCTCGGCCGCTTCATGGCCGACAACCGCGCCAAGCTCGCCGTGTTCCGCCCCGTCCTCGAAGGCGCCTTCAACGGCATGCGAGACCTCATGCGCCCGCCCATCCTCAAGGGCCTCAGCAAGCTGCGCCCCCACCGCAGCGTCGACAGCGACCTCGGCACCTACTTCAAGGACGAGCGTATCCGCCTCGCCTTCAGCTTCCAGTCCAAATACCTCGGCATGTCGCCGTTCCGCTGCCCCAGCCTGTTCACGATCCTCTCGTTCATGGAATATGAGTACGGCGTCTACCATCCCCGCGGCGGCACCGGCGCCGTCATGGCCGCCATGGCCCGCGTCGCCCGCGACCTCGGCGCCAAGATCGTCCTGAACGACCGAGTGGAGGAAATCCTCTTCACCGGCCGCCGTGCCACCGGCGTCCGCACCCGCACCGGCACCACCGAGGCCGACGCCCTCGTTATCGGCAGCGACTTCGCCCAGACGATGACCAACCTCGTCCCGGACCGCATCCGCAAGCGCTGGACCGACAAGAAGATCGCCAGCAAGAAATTCTCCTGCAGCACCTTCATGCTCTATCTCGGCATCGAGGGCGACCTCCCGGACCTCTCCCACCACACCATCTATCTCGCCGAGGACTACCGGAAGAACCTGGCCGACATCGAGGCGGGGCTCGCGCCCGAGAACCCCAGCTTCTACGTCCAGAACGCCTGCGTCACCGACCCGGCTTTGGCACCCCCCGGCCATTCCACCCTCTACGTCCTCGTGCCCGTCGGCCACCGCATGGGTGAGAGCCCGGACTGGGCCACCCTCGCCCCCCGCTACCGCGCCCTCACCCTCGAACGCCTCAAGCGGCTTGGCATCCCGGACATCGAAAACCGCATCCGCTTCGAGAAGATCCTCACCCCCCAAGGCTGGGAAGACGAGCTGCAGATCTACCGCGGCGCCACCTTCAACCTGGCCCACAACCTCGGCCAGATGCTCCACTTCCGCCCCCGCAACCGCTTCGAGGACCTCGACGGCGTCTACCTCGTCGGCGGCGGCACCCATCCCGGCAGCGGCCTGCCCGTCATCTTCGAAAGCGCCCGCATCAGCACCCGCCTGATGGCCGAAGACCTCGGCCTCGACGCCCACTGGGACGCGCCCTCGAAAATGGCGTCCCCCGACTACATCCCCGCGATCGCAGAGGCCCTATGATGCCGACACGTTCCCTGTCTACCAGCACGCCAGAAGGTGTCGGCAGCATGCACGCAGGGTTGGCGTCGCGGCTCCGCGCAAGCATCGGACCCATGACGCGCCACCCGCTTGGGTGGTCGGTATGAACGCCATCTCGCCCGGTCTGGGCACCAATCTCCCCGTCGGCGTCGTCGGCGCCGGACTCGCCGGCCTTGCCGCCGCCTGCACCCTGGCCGCCCGTGGCCACAAGGTCATCCTGTTCGACAAGAACCCCTGGCTCGGCGGCAAGGCCGCGCAACTCGAAGGCGACGGCTTCCGCTTCGACATGGGCCCCACCATCCTCACCGTGCCCCACATCCTCGCCCGCGTCTTCGCCGAGGCCGGGCGCGACATGAACGACTACCTCGACCTCCGCCGCCTCGACCCCCAATGGCGCTGCTTCTTCGACGACGGGTCCGTGCTCGACCTGCAGGAAGACGTCCCCGCCATGGCCGAGACCGTCAAGCGCTTCGCCCCCGGCAGCGAGCAAGGCTACACGGACTTCATCGAGATGAGCGCCAAACTCCACTCGGTCTCCGAAAAATTCTTCTTCTGGAAGTCCGTCGAGGGCATCACCGACACCCTCAGCTTCAAGGGCATGAACCTCGAAACCCTGAAGGATGTCCTCAGCCTCCGCATGGGCACCTCGGTCGCGTCCCAGATCCGCAAACGCGTCCCCGACGCCCGCGTCAGTCAGATGCTCGACCATTTCGTCCAATACGTCGGCAGCTCCCCCTACGCCGCCCCCGCCGTGCTGTGCAGCATCGGCCACATGCAGACCGACCTCGGCGTCTGGTATCCCATGGGCGGCACCCGCGCCGTCCCGCAAGCCCTCGAGCGCCTGGCCGGAGAGCTCGGCGTCGACCTCCGCCCCAGCACCGACATCACCCGCATCACGATGGAGAACGGCCGCGCCAACGGCGTGGTCACCGACAGTGGCGAGATCATCCGCCTCAGCGCCGTCGTCTCCAACATGGACAGCGTCCGCACCATGAAGGAGCTGGTCCAGGGCGCCCCCGGCGCCAAGTTCGCCCGCCGCTGGAAGCGTGACCCGGCCTGCTCCGGCGTCGTGCTCTACCTCGGCCTCAATCGTGCCTATGACCACCTCGCCCACCATAACTTCGTCTTCAGCAAGGACCCCGAGGAGGAATTCCACTGGATCTACGACAAGGGTGAGCCCGCCCCCGACCCAACCGCCTATCTCGCCGCCACGTCCCGCACCGAGCCGGGTGTCGCCCCCCCGGGCGGCGAGGCCCTGTACATCCTCGTGCACACACCCTACCTCCGCCCGCATCACGACTGGTCGAAGATGTTCGCCCCCTACCGCCAGGTCATCCTCGACAAGCTGAAACGCTGCGCCGGTATGCCCGACATCGAGGAACGCATCGTCTTCGAACGCCATCTGACGCCCCAGGACATCCACAACCGCTACCGCGTCCTCAACGGCGCCATCTACGGCCTCGCCAGCCACGGCAAGGTCAACGGCGCCTTCAAACCCGGTAACCGCTCCCGCGACCTCGCCGGCCTCTACCTCGCCGGCGGCGCCGCCCATCCTGGCCCCGGTATGCCCATGGTCCTCATGTCCGGCTGGATCGCCGCCGACAGCCTATGCCAGGACATGCAACCCGCCCACGACCCCGTCCATGCCTGACACGCTGCCCGAAAAGCCCTCTCCCTTGGAGAGAGGGTTGGATGAGGGTGGCGCGCGCACCGTCCCGAATACAACCAATCCTCTGGCCAAACGCTCCCAAACCCTCTTCAACCTCTTCGGCTACTACCTCCACTGGTTCTTCTGGCACCGCTTCCGCGCCGTTCGCATCTCTCGGTCCGGCCTGCTCCGCGCCCCCGCCGGCCGACCCCTGATCATTTACTGCAACCACCCCTCCTGGTGGGACCCGGCCCTGCTGATCCTCCTCTCCCACAAACTCCTCCCAGGCCGCCCTGGCTTCGGCCCCATGGACGCCGCCGCGCTCGGCAAATACGGCGTGCTCGAACGCATGGGCATCTTCGGCATCCGCCTCGACACCCCCCGTGGCGCCGCCCGCTTCCTCAAGACCAGCCTGCAGGTTCTTGCCGACCCCGCCAACGTCCTCTGGATCACCGCCGAGGGCCACTTCACCGACCCCCGCCTTCGCCCCCTCCATCTCCGGCCCGGCATCGCCCACCTCGCGCGCCGCATCCCCGGCGCCGTCATCGTCCCGCTCGCCCTCGAATACACCTTCTGGAACGAAAGCCGCCCCGAGGCCCTCGTCCATTTCGGCAATCCCATCGATGCCGGCCGCGACCGCTCCACCGCCGAATGGACCGCCCATCTCGAAGTGGAGCTGACCAAAGCCCTCGACGCCCTCGCCGCCGAAAGCGCCCAGCGCAACCCGGCACTGTTCCGCCCCCTCGTCCGCGGTGGCGCCGGCATCGGCGGCGTCTACGACCTCTGGCGCCGCCTGCGCGCCTGGACCGCCGGCCACCGCTTCGACCCCTCCCACGAAGGCCAGGAATGATCCTCCTCGCCTGGCTGTGCGTGGCCCTGGCTGCCCTGCCCTTCGTGATGACGCTCATCAATCTGGAACTGCTCCGCCGTCCCGACGGCGCCAGCGGCACACCGCAAATCAGCGTGCTGATCCCGGCCCGCAACGAGGAGGACAACATCGGCGACGCCTGCGCCGCCATTCTCGCCAGCCAAGGTGTCGAGCTCGAACTCATCGTGCTGGACGATGCCAGCACGGACCGCACCCCTGCCATCCTGGCGGACATCACAGACCCCCGCCTGCGCATCGCCACAGCCCCGCAGCTCCCCCCCGGCTGGTCCGGCAAGCAACATGCCTGCCACGTGCTGGGCGGCCTCGCCACGCACGAGCTGATGGTCTTCGTCGACGCCGACGTCCGCCTGGCGCCAGATGCGCTGTCGCGCATGGCCGGGTTCATGCAGCGTCACGACGTCGGGTTGGCTAGCGGCTTTCCCAGCCAGATCACGGTCACCTGGTCCGAGCAGCTGCTGCTGCCGCTGATCCATTTCCTGCTGCTGGGCTTCCTGCCGATGGCGCTGATGCAACGCCGAATGGACCCCGGCCTCGGCGCCGGCTGCGGGCAGCTGTTCATCGCCCGTCGGAGCGCCTATCACAGTGTCGGCGGCCACGCCGCCATCCGCGCCAGCCTGCACGACGGCATCACGCTCCCCCGCGCATTCCGCAGGGCAGGTCACATGACCCTGCTGTTCGACTCCACCGCCTTCGCGCGTTGCCGGATGTATCGCAATGCCAACCAGGTCTGGGAGGGCCTATGCAAGAACGCCACGGAAGGCATGGCCAAGCCCGCAGCGTTGCCGCTGTGGACCCTGATCCTGGCCGGCGGCCAGGTGCTGCCGCTGATCCTGATGCTGGTCGCCCCATCCTGGCCGGCCGGGATCGCACTTGCTATGGCCATCGGCACCCGCCTGATGCTGGCCGCCCGCTTCAACCAGCCGACGCTCTCGGCGGTGCTGCATCCGCTCGGGATCGCCGGGCTGTTGGTGATCCAATGGTTCAGCATGGTCCGCGCCGCGCGTGGGGGCCGCGCCACCTGGCGCGGGCGTGCCTATCCGGCGCAATGATCATGCTGGCCGGCGCCGCAAATGCCGCAACCCTCGAAGTCACCGTCACCGGCATCCGCAACGCCCAGGGCGATATCCGCCTCGCAGTCTGCTCCCGCGACACCTTCCTTAAACCCACCTGCGAACACGTCGCCCACATCCCGGCCAAACCCGGCCAGGTCACCCTCCGCCTCGATGTCCCTCCTGGAACCTGGGCCGCCCAGGCCTTCCACGACGAGAACAGCAACAGCAAGATCGACACCAACATCCTCGGCATCCCCACCGAAGGCATCGGCTTCAGCAACGACGTCAGGTTCCGCTTCGGCCCGCCGGCCTTCGACGACGCCGAATTCCAGCTTGCCCCCACCGGCGGCCGCATCACCTTCTCCCTCCGCTACTTCTGAGGTCTCAAATGGGCAAGCCCCTCCCTACCGACCCGGCCCCGTTCTTCGACGCCCATCTTTTCGTCTGTACCAACCGCCGGCCAGACGGCCACAAGCGTGGCTCCTGCGCCGCCCGCGGCTCGGAACATCTTCGCGACTACATGAAGGCCCGCTCCAAGGAGCTCGGCATCAAGAACATCCGCGTCAACACCGCCGGATGCCTGGACCGCTGTGAACTTGGCCCCTGCCTCGTCATCTACCCCGAAGGAGTCTGGTACAAGATCACCTCGCCCACCGACATCGACCAGATCCTCGTCGAGCACGTCATCAACGCCGGTCGTGTAACCGCGCTCATGCTGCCGGCCGGGTGAACCGATGAAGCCCCTGTCACCAGACGATCGGGCCGCCCTTGGCAGCACCCTCCCCCAATGGCACTTGGTGGACGG
>JAYVEG010000355.1:0-2290 GCA_043748985.1 Rhodospirillales bacterium | reverse complement strand
ATGTCACGCTTCAGGACACCGTAATGTTGAAGACCACGCAATCCCTCAAGCCCACGGAAGTGAGCAAGGGCTGGGTGCTGATCGATGCCGAAGGGCTCGTTCTTGGCCGCCTCGCCTCCATCATTGCCAGCCGGCTCCGCGGCAAGCACAAGCCGCAATTCACCCCGCATGTCGATTGCGGCGACAACATCGTCGTCGTCAATGCCGAGAAGGTGCGGGTCACCGGCAACAAGGCGGTCCAGGAGAAGTTCTACTGGCACACCGGCTTTCCGGGCGGCATCAAGGAGCGGACGATCCAGCAGCGTCTGGACAGCCAGCACCCCGAGCGCGTCATCGAGAAGGCGGTCGAACGGATGATCACGCGCGGGCCGTTGCAGCGCCGCCAGATGGGGCATTTGCACGTCTACAAGGGTCCCGCCCATCCGCATGACGGCCAGGCGCCGCAAATGCTGGACGTCGCCGCCATGAACCCCAAGAACAAGAGGGACTGAGCCCGTGTCCGAGACCCGTACCCTCGCCGACCTCAAGGACCTCGCTGTCGCCAGCGCCGTTCCCACCCATCCCGACGCGCCGAAGCGCGACCCCAAGCGCGATGCGCAGGGCCGCAGCTATGCCACCGGCCGCCGCAAGAACGCCATTGCCCGCGTCTGGATCAAGCCTGGCAAGGGCGAGATCACGGTCAACGGCAAGAAGGTCGTGCAGTATTTCGCCCGCCCGGTGCTGCGCATGCTGCTGACGCAGCCGTTCCTGGTGGCCGACCGCTACAACCAATTCGACGTCGTCTGCACCTGCAACGGCGGCGGCCTGTCCGGACAGGCCGGTGCGGTGCGCCACGGCATCAGCCGTGCGCTGACGTATTTCGAGCCGGAACTGCGGCCGGTGTTGAAGCTTGCCGGGTTCCTGACGCGTGACAGCCGCGTGGTCGAGCGGAAGAAGTATGGTCGCGCAAAGGCCCGACGCAGCTTCCAGTTCAGCAAGCGCTAAACCCGGACGTCACGCCACAACCGAAAGGGGCGGTCCGCAGGGGCCGCCCCTTTTGTCTTTTAAGCCGCCTTCCGCTTGCGGGGGAGGGCTGGGTGAGGGTATCGACGCCAGGCCGGCACAGCGGCGCCTGGGGGCGGAACCCTCATTCCGGCCTTCTTCCGCAGGCGGGAGAAGGAGCAGCACAGGACGGAGGGCATCATGGTGAAATCGATCTTCATCGACGGCGAGGCCGGCACGACGGGCCTGGGCATCCGCGAGCGTCTGGCTGACGTGCCGGACGTGGAGATCATCAGCATCGACCCGGCCCGCCGCAAGGATCCGGACGCCCGGCGCGACATGATGGATGCCGCCGACCTCGTGGTGCTCTGCCTGCCCGACGCTGCCGCGAGGGAGAGCGTGGCGATGGCCACCTCGCTCGGCAATCGCGCGCCGAAGCTGCTGGATGCCAGTACCGCCCATCGCTGCGACCCCAGCTGGGCCTTCGGCTTCCCGGAGCTGCAGCCCGGTCAGGCGGACCGCATCGCGACGACCAAGAACGTCGCGAATCCTGGCTGTTATCCCACCGGCGCGATCGCGCTGCTGCGCCCGCTGATCGAGGCCGGGCTGCTGCCGCGCGATTATCCCGTCACCGTCAATGCCGTCAGCGGCTATTCCGGCGGCGGCCGCTCGATGATCGAGGCGCACGAGGCCGACGGCGGCCCGGCGTTCGAGCTGTACGCCCTCGGCCTTGAGCACAAGCACGTCCCCGAACTGCAGATGTACACTGGCCTCACTCGCCGTCCGATCTTCGTGCCGTCGGTGGCGCATATCCGCCAGGGCATGCTGGTCAGCATCCCGCTGCACCTGGACACGCTGACTGGGAAGCCTGGCATCGGCGCGGTGCACGACGCCATCGCCGGCTGGTATCCCGGTTCCGGACATGTCCGCGTTTCGCCGGCCGAGACGTCCGGAAAAATCGAGATGGCGGCGCTGAACGACACCGACGTCATGGAGCTGCGGGTGTTCGGCAACCCGGCGCACGGCCACGCCGTGCTGGTCGCGCGGCTGGATAACCTGGGCAAGGGCGCGTCCGGTGCGGCAGTGCAGAACATCCGCCTCATGCTTGGTCTCGATACCGCCGCCACGCAGGAACTCGCCCATGCTGTATGAACTGGACGGCGTCCGCCCCACCCTGGGCCAGGATGCCTGGGTGGCGCCCGACGCTGCGGTCATGGGCGACGTGGTGCTCGGTGCGCGCTGCACCATCTGGTTCAAGTGCGTGCTGCGCGGCGACACCAACTCCATCCGCATCGGCGACCGCACCAAT
>JAYVEG010000354.1:0-2294 GCA_043748985.1 Rhodospirillales bacterium | reverse complement strand
AGGATGTCGAGCGCCGGCGGCAGCGTGCCCGTCATGCCCGGCAGGCGGCCCTCGCGCGGGTGCAGCGCCTCGATCCGGACGGGGTCGAACCCGCGGTGCCGGGCGATCATGGCCACCATCTCGCTCGGCAGCGGCTTGTTGTGCGTGGGGTCGTACCAGAACGTATGGCTGGCGACGATGATGTTGGCCGGGTTCGGCGTCTCGAAGATCATCAGGCCGCCGGGTGCCAGCGCGCGCAGGGTTTCATCGAACAGCCGCACCAGCACCGGGAACGGCAGGTGCTCGATGATGTGGAACCCTGTCACGGCACCGAGCGTGCCCGCCTCTCGCTGCGCCATGTAGGCGACCGCGTCACCGCCCACCACGTCCAAATCCATGGCCCGGCATTGCGCTGCCATCGCCATGTTGCTGTCGATCCCACGCCCGACGAGCGCCTCGTCGCGCAGCAATTCGATGAACTCACCGCGGCCGCAGCCGATGTCCAGGATCGGACGCTCGACGCTGCCCGCGCCCGCCGCCGCCAGCATGGGGAGGTAGAAACGCTGCCGCTGCTTGATGTCGGCACGGGTGCCGCGAAACACATCCTCGAAGGCGACATACAGCGTGTCGAGCGAGGGGTCGGGGACCGGCGGCGGCGCGGGCACCCCGAGGGCTGCGGCGAGTTGGCTTAAGGCGGGCTCGCGCATGAGGGTTTCGAGCGCATGGGAGGTGGATGGGCCTTGCGCGCCGTCCGATTGTTCAGACCATCGGCGCCATTGGGCCACCAGGGCCTCGATGCGCCGCGTCAGCGCGTCCGGTGCCACCGACAGCCCCATCGCGGCGATTTGCGCCGCCAAATCGGGCATCGTGGCGCGCGGCGCGGAGCTTCGCCATGCGGTGCCGAGATGGCCCGCCAGCGCACGCTCCGTATCGACCCGTTCGCGGTGGGCGTCGTCCAACGCCGATTGCAGCTCGGCGACCTGCACGCCCAGCGCCTGGATGCTGGCGTTCGTCGCCGCGGTGCTTTTGCTCACGTAGGTTCTCACCTGCGCCGCCGTGACGGTCGCCTCGCCCCGGCTGGCGATCATCCGCGATACGCCGGCGCGCCGCAGCGCCATGGCGCAGGCCCGCACCGCCGGTCCGACGAGCGGCACGCGGTACGCCCGCTGCACCGCGAACCGGCGACCCAGGCCCGGCAGCGACTGCCCCGCCGCGCGGCCCTCGGCGCTGCGCCACAGCCACCCCAGCAGCAGGATCTTGCTTTCGCCCGCGGTCAGGCCGTCCAGAAGCAGCTGGCTGCCCGTGGGGTCGGGCGCACGCAACAGCAGGATGTGGTAGGCGGCGGCCACGAAAGCCTCTCCGTCTAGCTTCAAAAGCTCATCCAACGGCATCGACATGGCGAGGTCGGGCATCCCGGTCAGCGCGCGCACGCCGCCCGCTGTTGCCGGGATGGCTGGCAACGCCGAACCGGCGCCCACGATGATCCGGTCGGCCTCTGACCACATCTCGTCCATCAAACTATCCTGGGTGAGCGGCGGCACGTCTGCAGGATTCGGCACGATTGCGTCCTGACTGACGATGGGGCGGCTACGCTGTCGTGGAAGGTGGCGGCGGCGTCAAGCGCGCGCGGGTGGATGGCCCGTACGCGCCAGCGCCGATGCGTCGCTCACTCGATCCGGAAGGCATCCGCCACGCGCCGCACCCGGCCGGCGGCGTCGACCAGCATCACGTCGAAGCGAACGCCCGCAGCGCCCCAGCCCGGGTTGGCGGCCAGGATCAGCTCGGCCGCCGCGATCAACCGCGTCCGCTGCCGCAGGCCCAGTGCCGCCACCGCATCGCCCAGGCTCGGCCGCGCCTTGACCTCGATCAACGCCAGCAGGCCTTCCCGGGTGGCGGCGATGTCGATTTCCCCGGCCGGCGTGCGGACGCGGCGGCCGAGCACCGTCCAGCCGTCCCGTTCCAGCGCGTCGCAGGCCGCCTGTTCGGCCCACAGGCCGCGCGCGTGGGCCGTCTGTCCGCGCAGGCCGGCATGGGTGAGGGTTCGGACCATCGCGCTAAGCTTCCAGTGCGTGCGGCCGGGTGGCAAGGCCGCCGCCCGCGCGTTGGCGGCGACAAGGTGGCAAGGACGGTGCGGCCTGGGTTGGCCAGCCGTTTGCCTGGGATCTTTCGCGGCCGGGTCAGATGCAGCATGACATCATCGTGCGCGCCATTCGTCTCATTCGCCGGGTCGTGCTGGCGGTTCTGGTCCTGGCGATACTCGTCATGGCGGCCATCGGCGGCGGGCTTTACGCGACACTGCCGGCCGACCGCGAGCG
>JAYVEG010000353.1:0-2298 GCA_043748985.1 Rhodospirillales bacterium | reverse complement strand
CCGCGGTATGTTCCACAACGCGGCAGACTATCGCGCGCTTTATCCCGAACGCGTCTGCCCATCCGCCCGGTATTGCGCACCCCGCGTCGAGGATGGCGAGGCGCTCGAGGCCATCATCGCCAGGCTGCGGCCGTCGATTGGACAGCACGAGGCGATGCCGCTCCAGGGCTTTCTCGACATTGTGCGCCCAGAAGGTATCTGCGGCTGGGCCCGTTGCCCGGCTGGGACAGGTCCGCTTGACCTAACTGTATGGGACAACGGAGCCCTGCTCGGCGTGGCGGTGGCGGATTGCTACCGCGACGACTTGGTGCAGGCTGGGATCGGGGATGGCTGTCACGGCTTCGAATTCGCTATCGCCGGCGGACTGGTGCCGGGCTTGCGCCACGTTGTCGAGGTTCGCGATCAGCATGGCCGACACGTCGGCAACTCGCCCTGGGTCTATCGGGCCCAGCGTGAGATCGACCAGGCCGCCTGAACGCCGACGGCCCGGGCGGTATACCTCTGCCCGGGCCGGCTACAGAACGCCTTGGTCGCCTATCTCGACACCGGTGGTGTGTGGCGCACGGGCGTTTGCTGTACCGATGGTCTCGTGGCGTCGATGGTTTCAGATCACCAGCTCGATCAGGAACGGGCCGGACCGCGCATTCGCCTGCGTGAACACGTCCCCGAAGGCCTCCATCGTGTCGACCCGGGCCGCCTCCACGCCCATGCCGCCGGCGAGCTTCGGCCAGTCGAGGTCGGGGCTGCCCAGGTCCATCATGTCCATCGCCGTGCGGCCGGGATTGGCGCCAACGCCGCGGTATTCACCCAACAGGATGGCGTATTTGCGGTTCGACAGGATGACGGTGGTGACATCGAGCTTCTCCCGGGCCTGAGTCCAAAGGCCCTGGAGCGAGTACATGGCCGAGCCATCGGCCTGCAGGTTGATGACCCGGCGGCCCCCACCCTCGATCGATTGCGCACCGACCGCGGCACCAGTGGCAAGGGGGATGCCATCGCCGATGGCGCCTCCGGTGAGTTGCAGCCAGTCATGGGGCGCAGCGTCCTGCGTGGCAGGAAACAGGGCGCGGCCGAAGCTGACGCTCTCGTCGACGACGATCGCCCCTTCCGGAAGAAGGGCGCCGATCTGCTGGGCAAAACTCTCGGCGGTGACAGGCCCGCGGACGCGCTCTGGCCGCGGGCCGGCGCCGACGGGGCCGGGTTCGGTGGCGCCGAGGGTGTCGGCAAGCCGGGCGAGGGCGTCGACGGGATCATGCTCGGGCCGGGTCAGGATGTGGACGGCGCAGCCGGGGGGGGCCATGAGGCCCGGCTTGCCGGGGTAGGCGAAGAAGCCGACGGGAGCCATCGCGCCCACTAGCACCAGGTGCTTCAGCCCGGCGAGCGCTGCGACGGCCTGGTCCACGGGATAGGGTACGCGCTCGATGGTGGGGCGGCCGGCGCCGCGCTGGACGCGCGCGTTGCTCACCTGCGCCAGCATGTGCGCGCCGGTCGCCCGGGTGATGCGATAGGCCAGGCCCAGGCCGTCGGCCATCAGGGCGCGCCCGCCCAGCAGGATGAGTGTGGGCTCGCCGGAGCGGAGCGCGCGCGCGGCCTCGTCGATGGCGCTTGGGGCGGCGACGGGGGTGGGGACGTCCGGCAGGCGGGCGGCGACGACACCGCCATCGTCCCAGCAGGTGTCGGATGGAAGGATTAGGGTCGCGGTGCCGCCCGGCGCGGTGCAGGCGGCCTGGACCGCGGTCGCGCAATCCGACCCCACGGTTTCCGCGTGGGCGGCTGTGCGGGTCCAGGCGGAAACGACGCGCGCAAGGCCCTCGGTGTCGGCGGTAAGGGGGGCGTCGAGCTGGCGGTGATAGGTCGCCTGGTCGCCAACCAGGTTCACGATGGGGCTGCGGGCGCGGCGGGCGTTGTGCAGGTTGGCAATCCCGTTGGCGAGGCCGGGGCCGCAGTGGAGCAGGGTGCAGGCGGGCTTGCCGGTCATGCGGGCGTAGCCGTCGGCGGCACCGGTGACGACGTTTTCCTGTAGGCCGAGGATACAGCGCATGCCGGGGATCCGGTCCAAAGCTGCGACGAAGTGCATCTCCGACGTGCCGGGGTTCGAGAAGCAGGTGTCCACCCCGCAGGCCAGAAGGGTGTGGACCAGGCTCTCGGCTCCGTTCATCTCGACCTCTTGTTGGGTGGTGGGCGGAGGGTGCGCGCCGGGTTGCGGGTTGGCAAGGCGGGTTGGCAAGGGGACAGGGCGGTTATAGGCATGAAGCAAGAAGCCGGAGGAAGCATGACCACGATCGTTTATCCCGAGCG
>JAYVEG010000352.1:0-2302 GCA_043748985.1 Rhodospirillales bacterium | reverse complement strand
TGTCACTGTTCAGGATGCGGTCATGCGGCGGCAGGCGTCCGGCGAAGGGGCGAGCCTCGACCCGGCCGGTGAGGGTGATGGGCTTGGCCGTCTCGCCGCTTCGGGCGCGCAGCATGGCGCGAATCCAGGCCGGGGTGGGGTATTTCGGACGACGATAGCCGCGTTCGGTGTGCAGCTGCTCGAAGAATGCGACATCAGGGGGCGTTGCTGCGGCGGTGTCCATGCCGAACAGCAGGTCGATCTCGTGTCCCATTCCATCCAGGCAGGCGCCGAGCGAGCGGGCGTAGGTGGCGACCCCGGTGCCGCGCGGTATCGCGAGGTTCATACCGTCGATGCCGATACGCAGACGGCGGCCTTGTGTGCTCAAACTGCGGCGCCCGAGACGTCGTCGATCAAATGCAGCACGGCGTCCAGATGGGCCTGCCAGCTTGGCGGCGACCATTGCGCCAGGCGCCCTAGCTGGCTGGCCCGGCGCGCCGAGCCTTCCTGCGAATAGTCGCGGATGGCTGCGAGCCACGACAAGCCGTCGAGGGGATCAAGGTATTCGGGCGTGCTGCCGCCGACCTCGCGCAGGGCGGGGAGGTCGCTGCACAGCACGGGGGTGCCCGCTGCAAGCGCTTCGGCGACCGGCAGGCCATAGCCCTCGGCGAAGGATGGCAGCAGGACGGCGCGGGCGCCGGAGACGAGATCGCGGACCTTCTCGTCGGGCAGGGCGTTATATTCGACGATGCGGTCGCGCAGGATTTCAGATCGCTCGATGACATCGAGGACCATCTCGTTCTCCCAGCCGCGCTGGCCGACCAGGACCAGTTTGGGGCAGCGGTCGCCCAGTTCCAGCGCCAGGCGGCGCCAGATTTGGAATAATAGCAGGTGGTTTTTCCGGGGCTCGATCGTGCCGATGTAGAGGAAATAGGGGGGGCCGTGCGGGGTCGCAACGGGCGCGGCCGTCTGGGCTGTGGCGTGTACGCCCAGCGGTGCGACGATGAGCGGCACCTGGCGCCCGGCCTGGCGCATGAACGGGAGCAGGGCGTCGCGGGTGGATTCGGAATTCACGACGAACGCGTCCGCGAACTGGGTTGCCGTCTCTATGCGAATGCGGTGCTTCGCGGCCTCGTTCGGCCGGTTGTATTCCGGGAACTCGATAGGGATGAGGTCGTGAATGAAGCAGACAAAGGTCGCATCGAGCCGGTCCTTCGCAGCCTGGATCGCCTTGGGCTGATGCAAATGGTGGTGCGAGACCAGGAGATAGGTGGGGCGCGGTTCGTTGGCGGCGCGGCGCGAGAGGAAGCGAGGCAGGCGGTGGGGGAGCATCAGGGCTGCCTGCAGACGACGGGCGAGGGCGCGCAGGTCGTTAGGCGGGGAGGGGGCGTCGTCGGCGCGGGTGCGCATGGCGTGTTGCCATTCGAGGCCGGTCTGTTCGACGAAGTGCCGGGTCATGGCGGTGGGGAGATGGCAGAAGCGGCCGAGCGGGTTGACGGCGGCGTAGCGGAGACGGTCGCGCGCGGTGCGCAGCAGGCCGTCGGCGTAGGCATGCTCGACACGGTCGATGCCGGTGGGCACGCGGCGACTGGCGCGGGACAGCAGGCGCGACACATCGAGGACGATGGGAGCGGTCATGTCATAGGCTGTGCCAGCATTGTGGGCGTGGTGTCCACAGCGGCCGAACGCGTTGGGCGTAGTGCCAGGAGGTCGGCGGCAAGGTTTTCGGCTGGGATGTCGCGGGTTGGGCCACGTGCCCCGCTTGGTTGCCAGATGGCGTAGTCGGTCCGTTGATCACGGAAGTCCGTGGCGGCAAAGGCGGCAGGCAGGCTTGGCTGATGGTCGCCATAGACTGCGAGCAGGCCGTTGGGGGGCATGGCGCTCATCAGGGTTGCGATCATGGCGTCCGTGCCGCGCAGGCCGGCGAGGTAGCGGCGGAGGGGCTCACGCTCAGGGAGGTTGGCAGGGAGGTTGGCAGGGAGGTTGGCAGGGAGGTTGGCAGGGAGGTTGGCAGGGAGGTTGGCAACGAGATGTGGTGGGGCGTTCGGCAGCGTGTCCGATGGTGCCTCGGTATTCTGGTCCCAGGGGCCGTGGTTGGCTATCGTCATGGCGAAAACGAACACGCGCGGCCCTTCCTCGTGAATAAGGGTCGCGATGGCTTCGGCAATGCCCTGGTCGCTGACGTATTGTCCGGGGGGTTGCGGCGGGAAGGTCTCGAGGCCGCGGAATTCGTCGAAGCCCAGGTTCGGCATGACGCGGTCGCGGGCGTAGAAGCGCTTGTCAAAAGGGTGGACGCAGATGGTGCGATAGCCTTCGCGCTTCA
>JAYVEG010000351.1:0-2306 GCA_043748985.1 Rhodospirillales bacterium | reverse complement strand
GGCCCAAATCCAGCAGCACCGCATCCGGCGCGCGGACCGCGGCCAGGCGCAACCCCTCGGCGCCAGTGTCCGCGCGCAGCGTGTCGTAGCCCGCGGCTTCCAGCGCCGGTTTCAAAAACCGGTGCATCTGCGGCTCGTCATCCACCACGAGGACACAGGCCCGATTCATGGATCGCACCTCATGCAGCCCACCTCAGACGACGTCATGCAGCGGGCACGCGCAGGGTCACGACGGTGCCCGGCGCCGCATCCGCCGCCCGGTCGGCGCGGGGGCTTTGCGCCGTAATCTCACCGCCGGTCGCCTCCACCAGCCCGCGCGCGATCGCCAGTCCAAGCCCGGTCCCTGGCGCCACGCTGTCACCGCGCCTGGCCCGGTAGAAGCTGTCGAAAACATGCGGCAGATCGTCTGGCCGGATGCCCACGCCCTCGTCCGCCACGGCGATGGTGACCTTCCCAGCGGCTTTGGTGATGCGCACCGTGGGAAGCGATCCGCCGGGCGCATATTTCATCGCGTTGTCCAACACGTTCACCAACGCCTGTTCCAGCAACGCGGCGTCGGCCATGACGAACGGCGGCGGATCCGGCAGCGACACCGACACGAACGCAGCACCTGGTACCCGGGCGATCGCTGCTTCGACGATATCCGCCACAGCCACGGCTGCCAGCCGTGGCTGCACCTGGCCGCTTTCCAGCCGGGTCAGGTCCATGATGTTGGCCAGGAACCGCGCCATGCGCTCGGTATCCTCCTCGATGGACGTCAGAAGATCCGTCCGCGTTCCCGGGGCCAGGCTGTCCCAGGCGCCGCGCAGCGTTCCGGCCGCGCCGCGTATCCCCGCCAGCGGCGTGCGCAGGTCGTGGCTGAGTGAGTTCAGCAGCGCCGTGCGCAGCGCCTGGGTCTCCTCCCCGGCGGCGGTCCGCGCCGCCTGCCCAGCCAGCCGCACCCGCTCCAGCGCAACGGCTGCCTGCCCAACCAGCGCATCCAGCGTTTGCAGGCGTGGCCCGGAGGGGTTGTCGCCGGCCCGCACGCCCAGCACTCCAAGTTGGCCCCGCGCCGTGCGTAACGGCAGGAAACGCCACGACGCACTCGGCAGGGTGGCCGTGCCGCGCCCGGTCGGCTCCGCATGGGTCCAGCATCGGCGCGCGGCGGCCCAGCCGCCTTCGTCCAAAATGGCATGGAGCGGACCGGACGGACGAGGCTCGGCGGCCTTCACCATCAGCGGCTCCGCGTCGTCGTGTGGGCCGTCGCCGCCACCGCACAGCAGGATGGCCGGGCCGTCCATCACCCCGCGGGCCTGGCGCACGATCTCGTCCAGCAACTCGTTTTCCGTCGCCGGCTCACCCAGCTTGCGGCTGAACGCCCCGATGCGCCGCAGCCCCTCGATGCGGGCCTGCCCGACCTGCGCTTCGGCGCGCAGCCGCCCCGCCAGCCAGCCGGTGACGCCGGCCACCGCCACGAACACCGCCAGCGCCACGGCGTCGTGCGTGTTGGCGATCGTGATCGTGTGGACCGGCGGAATGAAGAAGAAGTCCCACGCCACGAACCCGAGCACGCCGGTGAACAGTGCCAGCCCCACGCCTTGCAGCGTTGCGGCGGCGACGACGGCGGCCAGGAACACCATGCCCATCGCCTCCGGGGGTATCACCCCATCGAGCAACAGCCCGGCGCCCGCCACTGCCGCCACCAACCCCGTGGCAACAGCCCACGGCAGCCATCGCCGTGGTATCCCGGCCGGGAGGGCCATCGGCGCGCGGGCCACGCCGGGCGAGGGCACCACATGCAGCGCGTAGTCCGGTGCCCGGCGCAGCAACGCGTCCGCCAAGCTCGGCGGACCCACCCAGCGCATCACCCAATTCAGCGGCCCACGCCGCTGGCTGCTATGCGCCCGCCCGATCACGATCTGCGTCGCGTTGCGTGCCCGCGCGACATCCAGTGCCACACCCACGAGGTCGACGCCCGCCCGGGTTTCCACCTCCGCCCCCAACTGCGCCGCCAGCGCCAGCGAGGGCCGGCCCCGGGGCGCGGCGGACGGGCGTTCGACGTGCAATGCGACCCAGGGGGCGTGCAGCGCATCGGCCAGGCGCTTGGCATGGCGGATCACCGCCTCACCTGCCGCGTCCGGTCCAACCAGGGCGATTACGCGTTCGGCAACCGGCCAGGGACCGGACACGCCGGTGTTGCGCATCCAGTCCCGCACGTCGTCATCCACATGCGCCGCGGCCCGGCGCAGCGCGATCTCCCGCAATGCCGCCAGGTTGCCCGCGCGGAAATAGCCGTCGAGCGCCCGGCGCGCGGTCTCGGCCTGATA
>JAYVEG010000350.1:0-2313 GCA_043748985.1 Rhodospirillales bacterium | reverse complement strand
CGACGGCGGCGTAGTTGAGGAACATGACGGCCTGGTTGGGGGCGCGGCGGTTGTTCTTGGCGATGGCGTCGGAGAGGGCGAAGGCGACGGAGCTGCCGTTGCCCTGGGTGATGTAGTGGACGCCGTCGTCGATGGCCTTGCGGAGGAGGGTGAGGGATTTGTCGGGGCTGACCTCGTTGTCCATGGGGACGAGTTCGAGGGTGCGGCCGGGGCCGGCGCCCTGGCGGGCGTTGATGGCGTCGATGGCGAAGCGGAAGTGCTGTTCGCCGAGTTGGCCGGTGGCGGCGAGCGAGCCGCTGAGGGGGTCGATGTAGGCGAGCTTGACGGTTTCGGCGCGGGCTGCCGGCGTGAGGGAGAGTGTTGCCAGGATGGCGGCGGCCAAGGTCTTCATGGGTTTCCTCCGGGGCGGCTCTTTGCGGGCCTTGTTCGGCTGGTAGCATCCGGTGTGGGTGGGGGGGTCGTCAACGGTTGTTGCTGTGGGGGGGTGGCCTGGAAGGGAGGGAAGAAGTGGGGCAGTGTTGGGTATGGCCCTCCCTTCCCTGTTGTCGCGCCTTCGAATCCCGGTCATCGGGTCGCCGCTGTTCATCATCTCGAACCCGGCGCTGGTGATCGCACAGTGTACGGCGGGAATTGTCGGTAGTTTTCCGGCGTTGAATGCGCGGCCGGCGGAGCAACTGGGGGTTTGGATCCGGCAGATCCAGGATGCATTGGCGGATTGGGACGTTCTGCATCCCGAGCGGCCGTCGGCGCCGTTTGCCGTGAACCAGATCGTGCATCGCAGCAACACGCGGCTGGAGGCGGACCTGCAGGTGTGCCTGGACCATAAGGTGCCGCTGTACATCACGTCTTTGGGGGCACGGCCGGAGGTGAACACGGCGATCCATGGCGGCGGTGGCCTGGTGCTGCACGACGTGATCAACGACCGTTTTGCGCGCAAGGCGATCGAGAAAGGGGCCGACGGGCTGATCGCCGTGGCGGCCGGAGCTGGCGGGCATGCCGGCACGCTGTCGCCATTCGCGCTGATCCAGGAGATCCGGGCGTGGTTCGCCGGGCCGTTGGCGTTGTCGGGCAGCATCGCGACCGGGCGTGCCGTGCTGGCGGCACAGGCGATGGGGGCGGATCTTGCGTATGTCGGGTCTGCCTTCATCGCGACGGAGGAGGCGAATGCGGCAGCGGCCTACAAGGAGGCGGTTGTGGCGGGCTCGGCGTCGGACATCGTCTATACGAACCTGATCACGGGGGTCCACGGCAACTATCTGCGGCCCAGTTTGTTGAACGCGGGACTGGACCCGGACAACCTGCCGCAGTCGGCTGCGCCCGCGATGGATTTCGGGGGCGACAAGCCGCGGGCATGGAAAGACATTTGGGGCAGTGGCCAGGGGATCGGGGCAGTGGAGTCGATCTTGCCTGCGGCGGGGTTGATCGACCGGCTGGCTCGCGAATACGCGGCGGCGCGGATTGAACTTGTGGATGGGTAGTCGTTGTTCGGATGGTGCAGCGCAGCATTTCGATAGCAGCGTGACGGAGTATATTGTTTGGTTGGTCTCGGCGATACGATTTCGAGTCTCGCGGCGCTGCGCCGCAAGCGGGACGAGTTGATGGCCAACATGGCGGAGCCGTTACGGCCTACGCTGGTTGGTCCGACGGGCCGCAATCCGGGGGAGTTGCGGATGCTGACCTATGTGCCGCCGGGCCTGCCACCTGGGGCGCCATTGGTGGTGGTGCTGCATGGGTGCACGCAGAATGCGTCGGAGTACGATCATGGGGCGGGTTGGTCGACGTTGGCGGAGCGGCATGGTTTCGCGCTGCTGTTCCCGGAGCAGCAGCGGGGCAACAACCCGTCTTTGTGCTTCAACTGGTTCCAGCCGGACGACGTGACGGCCGGGCATGGCGAGGTCGAGTCGATCCGGCAGATGACGGAGCAGATGATCGCGGCGCACGGGATCGATAAACGGCGGGTTTTCGTGACGGGGCTTTCTGCGGGTGGGGCGATGACGGCGGCGTTGCTGGCGACGTCGCCGGATGTGTTCGCGGGAGGCGCGGTGATCGCCGGGCTGCCTTATGGGGCGGCCAGCAGCATGATGGAGGCGTTTTCCGCCATGAACCAGGTGCGGCGGCGGTCGCCGCGCGAGTGGGGCGACCTGGTGCGCAAGGCATCCGGGCACACGGGCCCGTGGCCGGCGGTGCAGGTGTGGCAGGGCACATCGGACGACACGGTCAACCCCGGCAATGCGGCGCAGCTGGTCGCGCAATGGACGGATGTGATGGGGCTGGGTGAGCGGCCGGATGCGACCGAGGTGGTGGACGGCGCCG
>JAYVEG010000349.1:0-2313 GCA_043748985.1 Rhodospirillales bacterium | reverse complement strand
TCGCGCCCATCAGGGACAGCAGCCCGCGGGTCTTCCGGAAGCGCTCGTTGTTCTGGAAAAGGGACACGACCTCGCGAAGGCTGGGCTGGAACGGGTGGCAGCGGCGGATGTCCTCGGCATATTGCTCCGGGGTCCGGGCGACCGCCCTGGACCGAACCGCCTCGTCCATAGCGGCGGCGTACGCCTGGGCGACCTCCTCGACTTGGTCGGGGGTCGCCAGCTTGGCGAACAAGCGGCGCTTCAGGATCTGGAATATCTCGTCCGTATTGACCGCTACCGGCTCGATGACCTTGGCGCCCCGCTTGGCCTCGCCCTCGATGTTGGAGAACATCTGGAGGAGGGCCTTGCTCTCGTCGCCGTAGCTACCCGTCAGGCTGGAGGCGATGAGCATGCAGCGCGGCAGCTTGCGGGCGGCCTCCCGTAGGTTTGCCAAGGCGTACTCCCCGTGCGAGGCGAGAGTGCCCTGGGCGATCTGGACGGCGTGGGCCATGCGGAACCACGGCGCCATCTCGTCGATGAGGATGACCGTCGGCTCGTCGCCGATGAGTTCCATCCAGGCGGCCTCGTCCGGCCCCCTGGGGCCGTTCACCCAATGGCGGTTGAAGGCCGTGTCCGCCTTGCCGAGCTGCGCGGCTATCTCCCCCCAGAAGTAATGGTCGGGGTTGTTTCGGCCGGAGAAGGCAACGACCCGGGCGGAGCCGAAACCCGTCGGGATGGAGATACCCGCCTCGTCGAGCACGCGCTGGCGCACGTTGGCCGACTTCGCGATGAGTGCGAAGGACACCATCAGGTGCGTCTTGCCGCCGCCCATCGCCTGCGCGAGCAGGAAATCCGCCTGCTGGCTGCGGCCGTCGAGGCGCGCAAGGCCCGTCTCGAACAGCTGGCGCATCCCGGCGGTGATGGCGTTCCTGGAGAAGAACGCGTCGGCGTCGGACTCGGCCGCCCGGACCGCCAGCGCGATGTCCTCGATGTCCGCGCGGCCGTCCGGGGTCAGAACGTAGTCATGGGGCACGCAGCAGTCGCGCACGGTCAGGAGCATGGGCGGTTCCTCGGCATGTGTTTCCTTGTCAGGAGCCTCGCCCCAAGCTTGTCATCAGTCGTCTGCAAGGCTTCGTCAGTCTCTGCGCTGTCGGGGACCCTGCCGTTCCAGCCGCACGCTGGCCGTCCGTCGAAGTCCATGGTCCCGAGACAACGGTACCCCCCGGCACGGATTTAGCGAAGCCTAAATACGTCGCCTTGCGTCACCGAACGTCAGGCGGATAAGCCCAGGTTAGCCGGGAAACCCTGCTTCGGCCCCGGGCGCAGGTGGCCCCCACTCTGGAACTCCTTGGTCGCGGTGCAGCCGCAGCCGCTGCAGGCCCATGGCGGCCAACACCTGCTCCACCCCGGCGCGGTCCCCGGAGAGCGTCGGGAGGCTTGCGGCCGCTTCCTCCATAAAGCGCCCATGCAGCACGGCGCCGCCAGTCAGGTAGGCGCCGTCCCACCACGCGCGGATGCGGTCTCCGACCTGTCGCAGCGCCGACGAGGACGGCAGGCGGTCACGCTTTGCGCGCTGGTTCACCGTCCGATGGGCGGGTATGAGGTTTCAGACGCGGCCGCACGGCCATGCCGACCAGGGTAGGCAGTGGTTCTATGAACAGCACTCCCTCGGACAGCCTGCGCCCTGTCCAGACGCAATGCACGGGCTGCCCGGCCGCCAGCATTCCCGCCGCGATCCGGCGCAGCAGGGCCACCTTCCGCGTCGGGTCCGACCACGTCATGGCCGTTGCGGCAGCGCGTCGTCCGGCGGCCGTCCCTGTCCGGAGGCGTAGCCCTTCATCAGCCGCGTCCACTCGAGGACGAGGGCTGGCTCGATCCAGGCCGCGAACCGCCGCATCGCCCGCCACAGCTTCAAGGGCACCCGCATCGTGCCGACCGCGTCCAGGAAGGCCGCGTCGAGCACGACGCCATCCTGCTCCGGACCTCGCCTGCCCGGCGCAGCGGGGAAGATGCGCTCCCGGCCCGGGTAGGTCAGGTAGGTGGCGGGCATCCTGGCGACCGTTCGGCCGCGTCCCGGACGGCGCCGTAAACGGCCGCGGACGCCTCGTGCCCGAAGCGAGCGCCGACCCGGAGGCTCTGGTGGGCCGCGGCGCCGTTTAAAAGGGCGCGGAAGCCGCCGCGCGCGAAGCCCAGGCCGTCGGCGCCCCGGCTCGAGGGCGCCTGCGGCAGCCCTGGCCTACTGCCGGTTCGATTGACACCGAGTTTAGCCTGCCTGGGCCAGCGTTTCGAAATCCATAGTGAGGTGGCCCCGATCGGCTGGACAGGTTGGCGGCG
>JAYVEG010000348.1:0-2317 GCA_043748985.1 Rhodospirillales bacterium | reverse complement strand
CCCCGGGCGTCCCGGCCATCACGAGGTCGTGGGTCCCGTGATACGAGTGGTCGAACTTCGCGATGAGCGGGCGGCCGGTGAACGCCCGGGCGGCCCGGATCGCGAACATCGTCGCCTCCGTGCCCGACGAGGTGAACCGCACCCGTTCGGCGCCCGGCACCAGACGCTGGATCGCCCGCACCCAGGCGATCTCGGCCGGATGGTTGGCGCCGAACTGCGTCCCCTCCCCCACCGCCGCCCGTACGGAGGCGACCACGGCGGGGTGCGAGTGCCCGAGGATCATCGCGCCATGGCCGCCGAAGAAATCGACGTAGCGGTTGCCGTCCACATCCCATTTGTGCGGCCCGGACGCGCGGGCCACATAGATCGAGTAGGGGTCGAGATGGCGCGCGTCGTGCGCGATCCCGCTCGGCAACAGGCTCGCCGCCTGCTCCGCCAGTTCAGCCGAGCCCGGCGTGCGCTCCCGGTAGGCGGCGACGATGCGGCTGTTCGTGGGGGCTGGGGCGAGGCTCGCGGACATCGTGGACAGACTCCTGGCTGATCGGGCGCGATCATGCCCGTGGGGCAGGGGCTTTGCACATACCGCTTCGTACTTGCCTCAATCGAAGCCGAGGGCTTCCATTACCAACTCCGCTGTGGTCGCAAGCGAGTTGTTGAACACATGCACCGCGATCGAGGCGCGCAAGCTGCCGCCGTAATGGCGCGCGAGACCCAGCAGAGCCACGCTGGGCAGGATGAACAACGGCTTGTAACGGCTTTCTGGAAGATGGAGCGCCAGAAACAGCAAGCCGGTCACAATGCTCGTGGCAAGCGGGCCCCAGCGCCGGCGCAAGCCGACCCATAGCCAGCTCCGCGTAAGCATCTCCTCCCCCACTGGGCCCAAGCCGCAGATAATCAGGATCGACCAGCCTCGGAACGCCAGGCCCGCTTGGCGGGTTTGCACATCGAACGGGTCGTTGGGGATCAATGTCTGGAGCGACGGGAAAAGCAGGAGCACGGCAAGGAACACCGCCTGGTAGACCACGGTGGCGCCGATCAGGAGCCACACCAAGCGCGGTCTCCTGATCGGGACGAGTCCCAGCCCGGCCGCGATGTCTCCGCGCCCGACCTGGCGCGCCTTGCGCCGGGCCGCGAGGCATAGCGAAAGAAAAGTCACCGTTCGGACAACAAGTCTGATCCCGACATAAGCCCTGCCTGCCGTGAAATCGACTCCAAGCGCGTGTCCGGCGATGGAGGCGACCACGAGGAGGACGAAGGGTACGGGGAGAAAGCAGACGACGCCCCACATCAGCCAAGAAAGTAAAAGGTTTGTAGGAGATTGCGATCTCGGAACAGTTTCGTGGCCACCCTCCGCGGCCTCGACTTCGCTCACCCCGGTTCCTGTCGGCGTTCCGCGCTCATCCCATGCCAGCCCGTCCGTGGAACGCCGTATCGCCTCCCGTTCAGCATCATGCCGACCCAGGTCGGGCGCACCGCCCAGTGATACAGCAACAGCAACGCCGCACTGGTGCCGGCCAGCGCCACCGGCACTTTCAGCAGGAGTGGCCATGGCAGCGGGGCGAGGCATAGCTGGAAGGCCAGCAGCATCGGCATGTGTCCGATGCAGAGAAAATACGAGGCGTCGCACAAGCAGCAGCCGCCATCCGGCGCATAGGCCACGGCCGCGTGCAGATAGATGCCCAGCAGCATCATCATGCCCCGCAGCGCGTCCAGAGCATGGTAGCGTGGGGGGCGGCCGGTTCCATGGCCCTCATACAGGCACCGGGCGAAGCTCCACCTCAAGTCATGAATTGCAACGAGACGCCCAGATGAACCTGCCCCGCCGCGCCGTGCTCGCCGCCCTCGGCACCCTGCCCCTCACCCGCTTGGCGCACGCCGCCCCCGCGCATCGCCTCACGCTGCTGCACATGAACGATTTCCACTCGCGCCACGAGCCGGTCGATGGGCGGGCGCTGACCTGCGCCACCGACACCGGCGCCTGCTTCGGCGGCGCGGCGCACCTCGCGACCGCACTCGCCATGGAGCGCCGCGCCGCCGAGGCGGATGGCCGCACCGTGCTGCTGCTCGATGCCGGGGACCAGTTCCAGGGCAGCCTGTTCTACACCGTCCACCATGGCGACGCCGAGCTCGCGGTGATGCACGCGCTCGGCACCGAAGCCATGACGGTCGGCAACCACGAATTCGACAACGGCCCCGAGAACCTTGCCCGCTTCGTGCGCGCCGCCCGCTTCCCGGTGCTCTCGGCCAACCTCGACGCCGCCGACGAGCCTGCCCTGGCCGGCCTCACCCACCCGTGGGTGATCCTGGAGCGTGGGCC
>JAYVEG010000347.1:0-2318 GCA_043748985.1 Rhodospirillales bacterium | reverse complement strand
CCAGCGCGGCCCCATCGCCCAGCGGGCTGTGCTGAACGACGTCGAAAGCCGCCTGCGGCTCTATCAGGAGTTCCAGGCCCAGACCGAGCTCTGGCACGACCTCAGCCACTCCGGCGGCCGCGGCGAGGAGGTTTACGCCGTCCCGCTCGAAGCCCTGCCGTGACCGTACCCGAGCCCGCGGTGTATTTGTCCCAACCGCGGCTGCCCGCTGCGGCTTTGCCGATTGCGCCGCTGATCGAGGCGCGAAGCCTCCTGCGGCGGCTGGGCAAAGGGTCCGACAGCTTCGTGTTCCACCTCGACTCCATTCGCATCGATCCCGGCACCTGCGTCGCCGTCACGGGGCCGTCGGGCTGCGGCAAAAGCACGTTGCTGGGCCTGCTGGCGCTTGCGCTGCGTCCCGAACCCGGCCCCGGCGCCGCAATGACCGTCGGGGCCGACGACGCGCTGGCCTTGTGGCACCGCGACGACCAGGCGGCGCTGACCGGGCTACGTGCCACGCGCATGGGCTTCGTGCCGCAGACGTCGGCGCTGCTGCCGTTTCTGACGCTCCGGCGCAATATCGCCCTGCCGCAGGCGATCTGTGGCCGGGTCGATCCGGCGTTCGTGGACGAGGTCGCCGGCTGGCTCGACATCGCGCACGTCCTGGATCGCCGCCCGGCCCAGGTATCGGTCGGCCAGCGCCAGCGGGCGGCCATCGCCCGCGCGCTGGCGCACCGGCCGGACCTGATCCTGGCCGACGAGCCGACCGCATCGGTGCACCCGGGCCAGGCTGATCGCATCATGGCGCTGCTGCGCGACCTGGTCGCCCAGACCGGGACCGCCCTGGTCGCGACCACCCACGACCCCAGCCGGGCCGAGGCCGCCGGCTTCGCGATCGCGCCCTGCGAACCCCACGGCGTCGCCGCGACCCGGTTCTGCTTCCCCGCCCCATGACGCACGCCCGCGCAGCCTGGCGCACGGTGGCGCAGCTCGCCGCCGCCGATCTCTGGGCCGAGCGGGTCCTCGCATTGTGCAGCGTGCTGGCCCTCGCGGCCGTGCTGGCGCCGCTTGTCGTGCTCGCCGGGTTGCGGCTCGGCGTGGTGCAGGGGATGCGCGAGCTGCTGCTGGAGAACCCTCATGCGCGGGAGATCGTCACGGCCGCCAACCGGACCATCCCGGCGGCCGCACTCGAGTCCCTGGCGCGCTGGCCCGGCGTCGCGTTCCTAGTGCCCCGCACCCGCACCTTGGCGACGTCCGTGCTGGTGCAGAATGGCGAGGCCGGCCAGACCGCCCGACTCGAGCTGCTGCCGACCAGCGCCGGCGACCCGTTGCTCGCCACGGTGCCTCCAGCCGACGACCGCATCGTCCTGTCCGCCGCCGCCGCCGCCCGCCTGCGCGCCGGTCCGGGTACGGTCCTGACCATGCGGGTGGTCCGCTCGATCTCCGGCCGCACGGAATCCGTGCCGGTCGCGCTGGTCGTACACGGCATCGCCGCGCCGATCGCGTTCCCGCGGGAGGCCGCGTTTGTCACCATACCGCTGGCGGTGCTGATCGAGGATTTTCAGGAGGCCCAGGCCGAGTGGCCACCGCCGGGCGTGCCGCTGCCCACGCCGCAACGCACCGACTACGCAGGGTTCCGCCTGTATGCGCAGCGGCTGGACGAGGTGCCGGCCCTCGATGCTCGCCTCCGCCGCGAAGGCTACGAGATCAGCTCCCGCGCTGGCGAGGTTGCCGGGATCCAGTCCGTCGACCGCAGTCTCGGCACCTTGTTCCTGGTCGTCGCCGGGCTGGGCGGGGTCGGGTTCCTGGTGTCGCTGGGCGCGGGCCTGTGGGCCAATGTCGAGCGCAAGCGCGTGGCGCTCGCGCTGATGCGCTTCCTGGGCCTGCGACAAGGCGCGCTGTCGCTGTTCCCGTTGCTGCAAGCCTTCGCGCTGTCTGCTTGCGGCGCCTGCCTCGGGCTGGCGGCGGCGCTGGTCGCGTCGATGGCCATCAACGTGGCCCTGGCCGGGCTGCTGGCGCTGGATCGTCCACTGTGCATCGTCTCGCCCACGATCGCGGCTGGCGCCGTGGCACTCAGCATCGGGGGCGGCCTCGTTGCCGCGGCGCTCGCAAGTCTGCGTGCGGCGCGGGTGGAGCCGTGGGAGGGTGTCAGCACGCCATGATCCGCCGCTGCATGTACCTCTTCCTCGCCCTGATCAGTCCCGCTGCCGCGCAGGTGCCCCCACCCGCCGTGACCGAGATCTGGGAGGCCCGCTGGTTCAACCCGAAGCCCGCGGAGGGCGACGTGGTGCTGCCGCTGCCCTGCGGCGGCGCCATGACGTTCCGCCCGGTGCTGGTGC
>JAYVEG010000346.1:0-2319 GCA_043748985.1 Rhodospirillales bacterium | reverse complement strand
GAGATCTCGCGCGCCGGGAAACAGGCCGTGACGCTCCCCTCGGGCGAAACCCGGACCTTCCTGATGGATGGCGACGAGATCATCCTGCGCGCCCGTTGCGCGCGGGACGGCGTGGCCCCGATCGGTTTCGGCGAGTGCCGCGGAATCATCCTTCCCGCGCGCGAATTGTAACCGGGGCGTCCGCACCCAAGTCGTATCGCATCCGATTGGCCGCGGGAGCCGTAAAATGTCACATAAGCGCCATGACTTCTCTCCTCCGGCGCGCATGACAAACGGTGCAAGATGTTCCGCCTTTCGCCCCTTCGCGGCGCGGCCGCGCACATGCGCCCGGCCTGTCGCGCCCATCTCCCGGATCGGCGGTGCCGCGCGATGAATGTCCGTCCGCTGCGCTCCGTGCCGCTTCGCGATGAAACCGAGGCGCCCACCATTGCCAGCCTGCTGGAAAGGATCGGCGGCGGCGACCGCGCTGCATTCCGCAGCCTGTACGACCTGCGCTCCGGCCGGCTCTACGCCGTGGCGCTCCGCATCACCCGCCAGACGGCACTCGCCTCGGACGCGATGCACGACGCCTTCCTGCAGGTCTGGCGCAACGCCGCCCGGTTCGACCCGGAACGCGGCAACCCCGAAGCCTGGTTGGTGAGCCTGGTCCGCTACCGAGCGCTCGACATCGCGCGCCGCCGTGGGCGCGAGGTGTCCGACGATGGGATGCCAGAAGCGGTCGATCCTGAGCCCGACGCGCTGGCACGCCTGTCGCAAGGCCGCGAGGCCCGCGCGCTGCACGCGTGCCTCGCCGGGCTCGCCGAGGAGCGGCGCCGGCTGATCGTGCTGGCGTTCGTCGATGGCCTGTCGCACTCCGAGGTCGCCGCCCGCACGGAAGTGCCGCTCGGCACGGTGAAAAGCTGGATCCGGCGCGGCTTGCTGGCGCTGCGGACCTGTCTGGAGGGGCAATGAGCGACAGCATCCCCGACGAACTCTCCGTGCTTGCCGGCGAATACGTGTTGGGCGTGCTCGACGCCGCCGAAACCGCATCGGTCGCGCGCCAGGCCGAAATCGAGCCTCAGCTCTCGCGCGCGATCACGCAATGGGAAGCGTGGCTGGCGCCACTGGCCGGCATCATCCCGCCGGTGGCGCCGCCCGCCTCGCTTTGGACCCGCATCGAACAGTCGGTCGGGAGCGCTGCGGCACCCGCCGCCCCGACCGGCTTCCACCGCCCTCAACTGGGCATGCGGTTCTGGCGTGGAGCCACGGTGGTATCGCTGGCGATGGCCGCGGTGTTCGCCGCCATCGCCTTCCTGCCCCGCGTGGACGCGCCACCCCGGCTGGCGGCACTCACCTTCACTGGCGCGCCGGCGCCCGCCTTCCTCGCCGTGGCCCGCGCGGATGGCGCGGTCATCCTCACCGCCGTCAGCCCGGCCCGGGTGCCGGCAGGACGGGATCTCGAATTATGGGTGCTGCCCAAGGGTTCGACGACCGTCGCCTCGGTCGGCGTGCTGCCCCCCACCGGCCGCCGCCTCACGCTGCCGCATGTGACCGACGGCATGCAGCTGCTCGTCACACTCGAACAGCTTGGCGGGTCGCCCACTGGCAAGCCGACCACCCCGGTGCTGTACGGGGGCACGCTCATCACTCGGTGAGTGAACCGGCCGACGGCTTTGCACCCCGGCCGCGCGTCCCTATCTTCCCCGTGTGATCCAGGAGACCGCGCGCATGCGCTTGCCGAAACCCCGAGCCTTCGCCCCCAAGGCCGCGCTGTTCGCGTTGCTGGCGGCAGCCTTCCTGCAACCCTCGAGCGTGGGAGCCGCCAGTAACGCCGACCTCGCCGCGCACCGCGCCGTCTACCAACTCACCCTTGGTTCGGCCAAGGGCGAGATCGCCGGCGCCACCGGCACCATGGCCTATGAGGTGCTGGATGCCTGCGACGGCTGGGCCACCCGCCAACGGCTCGACATGACCATCACCAACCGCGACGGCCAGGACATCAAGATGGTGTCGGATTATTCCACGTGGGAGGCCAAGAACGGCCTGCGCATGCGCTTCCAGACGCGCCAGACCACCGACACCGCGGTCACCAGCGAGGTCGCGGGCGAGGCTACCTTGCCGGCTCCAGGCGAAATTGGCTCGGTGCACTACCGGGTCCCCGCCGACAGCACGCAGGCGCTGCCGGCGGGCACGCTGTTCCCGATGGCGCACACCGCCGCCATCATTTCGGGCGCCGAGGCCGGCCGCAAGTTCCTGGCCATCCCGCTGTTCGACGGCACCAGCGCCGATGGCGCGCAGAACAGCTCCATCGCGGTCACCAGCTGGGGTGGAACGGCTGCC
>JAYVEG010000345.1:0-7930 GCA_043748985.1 Rhodospirillales bacterium | reverse complement strand
CGACGATGGCGTAGATGGCTGCCAGGAGGAGGTCCAGGAAGCGGTCCTGCGTTGCGGGCGGGGTGGCATTCGTCATGGTCTGATAGGACCATATTCCTCATCGTAAGTCAAGCGGTTTTGGCGTTCCGGACACCAGGCGCATCAACCAGTTGCGGACGGCGGGGGTGCGGCGCTCGGTCACGTGGGCCATGGCCCCGGCGAAGACCCAGATGGCCAGGCTCAATGCGGCGACGGCGGCGAGGGAGGCGGGTGTCAGCGGGCGGTTGAATTGCAGGCCCAGCAGGTCGTGCGCGGCGGCGGCGAGCAGGATCAGGGCCGGGAAGTGGACGGCGTAGAGGGTGTAGGAGAAGCTTGCCAGGATGGTGTGGAGGTGGCCGGAGCGGGGTTGGCCGTTGCGGGCGCTCAGCAGGCCCAGTGCGAAGGCGATTGCGGCGACGGCATCGATGGCGAGTCTTCCGGCGATCTGCAGGACCGGCGGCAGGGTGGCGAGCAGGGGGTCGAAGCGCATGCCGAGAAGGGCGAGTGCGAAGCCTGCGGCCATGATCGGCATCGCTGCGGCGAACCTGAGGCCAGGCCAGCGTTGTCCGAGCAGTGCTGCGGCCACGCCGACCAGCCAGATGGCGAACCACACGCTGATGGAGAGCGGCAGGATGCCCAGCACCATGAGGGCCGCGCCGAGTGTGGCGAGGCGGAGGGGGCGTCGCGTGCTTGAGATGGCGACGAGGAACAGGCCGAAGTCCACGTAGTACCACCACTCGTTTGCGAGGCTCCAGAGCGGGCCGTTGCCGCCGAAGGGCTCGACGAGGATGGTCTGCAGCATGAGGAGGTTGCCGATGAAGGTTGCGGGATCGTCGCGGTCGGCGATGGCGTACATCAGGGAGCCGACGCGCTGCATGGCCGGGTCCGTGTAGAGGGCGGAGGCGTTGAAGGCGTTGCGGCCGAGCCAGTCGAACAGCGCGGTCATGGCGAGGGCCGGCAGCAGGACGGTGTAGATTCGGCTGAACCGTTGTATCGCGTAGCGGCGTGGGTCGAACGGCCGGCCCTTGTGGGCGCGGAGGAGTTCGAGGCCGCCGACCAGGTAGCCGCTGACGACGAAAAAGATGACGACGGCGAGGTGGCCACAATTCTGCAGGTAGCGCAGCGCTTCGTCGGCCCACGAGCTGCCGGGGGCGATGACGAGGGCGGAAGCATGGCTGACGACGACGGCGAGGGCTGCCATCCAGCGCGTCGCATCCAGGAATCGCGACGTCGCGCCATCGATCTGAGCCATGGGGGGTTTTGTCGTGGGGCGTGGGGCGGCGTCAACCATGGCGCCAGGGGGGCGTGGCGCGAGGGGGGCGTGGCGCAAGGGGGGGGGCGTGTCGCGTTTGGTGCTCGGCGGGCGGGGAGGAGAAGCGAACAGGGAGGGCACTCGGAAGAGGGGAACACGAAGGACGTTTTCTTGGGGTTCAGCTTGGTTCGTGACTGAAGCCGGTGGTGGTGGAGCGGCGTGGATGGTCGGATCAAGTCCGACCATGACGCGGGGGGTTAGTCGAGGAAGGCTCGTACGGCGGTTTTGAGGAAGGCTTCGTCTTGCGGGTTGCTGGCGGGGTTTCCGGCGCGGTGGCCCCACAGGCTGGGGATGGGGAGGAGGGTGGCGCTGCGGAGGTGGGGGAGTTCGGCCTCGTTGTCGGCGACGCGGAAGTAGAGGTCGGTGGCGCCGGGCATCAGGAGGATGCGGGCGGCGATGCGGTTCAGGGCGTTTGCGAGGTCGCCGCCTTGGGCGATGTCGCCGGCATCCCAGCATTTGAGTTGGGCCATGTGGTCGGCGGCGGGGCGGCGGATGAAGCGGTCTTCCCAGTCGGTGATGAGGAAGGTTTCGAGGTCTGGGGCGCCGAGGGCGGTGCGGTGGAGGTTGGCGCGGTAGAAGTCCTGGCTGAGGGCCCAGCCGGCGTAGATGCGGCCGAAGGCGCGCTTGGATTTGTCGGGCTCGGGGGTAAAGGTGGTGTCGGTTTGGTATTCCGGGGCGGCGCGGAGGACGGCCATGAGGCCGCGGAGGAAGACCTGGTTGTGGACCGAGGTGCGGGCGCTGCCGCAGACGACGATGGCGCGGGCGACCTGGTCGGGGCAGAGGGCGGCCCAGTGGTAGACTTGCTGGGCGCCCATGGAGAAGCCGTAGACGGCGTGGAGGTGGTCGATGCCGAAGACCTCGGTCAGCAGGCGGCGTTGGGCGTAGACGTTGTCGGCGGCGGTGACGAGGCCGGGCCAGGCGGGGGTTGTGGAGGGGCTGGAGGAGAGGCCGTTGGCGAACATGTCGGGGGTGACGATGAACCAGCGGGTGGGGTCGAGAATGCCGTTGGGGCCGATGAGCCATTCCTGGTCCATGTGGCGGGCGCCGTAGCTGGTGGGGTAGAGGATGACGTTGTCGCGCGCGGGGGAGAGGGTGCCGTAGGTTTTCCAGCTGAGGACGGCGCCGGGCAGGGTTTCGCCTGAGACGAGCGGGAGGTCGCCGAGGGGGTGGAGGCCGGTTGCGGTGATCATGCGCGGAGTCCTCGGACGAAGCCTGTATGCCAGCGGAGGTAGCCTTGCTGGATGACGCCGAGGCGGTCGCGCAGGGCGGCGTGGGCGGCGGGGAGGCTGTGGAAGGGGATGGAGGGGTAGAGGTGGTGCTCGGCGTGGTAGCTCATGTTCCACATGAGGACGTGCATGGGCCAGGCGGTCATTGTGGTGCGGGTGTTGGTGAGGCCGTTGGCGTCCAGGGTGCAAGCGGTGTGCTCGGTGAGGAGGTAGGCTCGGAGGAAGGGCTGGCCGAGGAGTTGGGGGCCTAGCCAGAAGACGAGCGGGGCCCACCAGGCGATCGTTGCCATCGAGAGGGCGCTGGTTGCGACGACGAGGGCGGCCATGGCGCGGAGGGAGCGGGTGATGCGTGGGGCCATGCGGTCGGTGATGAAGGGGTACATCGAGAGGTCGCCGCGCAGGCCTTGCCACAGGACTGTCAGGCGGAGCTGCCAGTAGGGGAGGGCGCAGAGACGGAGGAGGTAGCGGTCCAGGGTTGCGGGTGGGGCGACCAGCAGTTCGGGGTCGCGGGCGGGGTCCTGGGTGTGGCGGTGATGGGCGAGGTGGAAGGCTGTGTAGAAGTGCCAGTTCAGGAGGGACGGGCAGGCGGCGAGCCAGCCGACGAGCTGGTTGGCCCGGCGGGAGCGGAAGGCGGTCATGTGCATGGTTTCGTGGATTGGCGCGAAAAGGGCGGCCTGGACGATGCCGAAGGGCAGCATGGCGGGCAGCTTCCACCAGACAGGCGCGATGGCGAGCAGCCAGCCTGTGAGGCCTAGGAGGGCGAGGTGGAGTGAGAGCCGGAGGGCGCCGCTGCGGTCGGAGCGTTCCGAGAGGGTCCGTAGTTCTGGTCCGGTGAGGATTTTTGCCGTTGCGGCGTTCATGGGTGGCTCCGTTGCCTGCGGGAGTTGGTAAGCATGTTGCGTGCCAGGCTGGGGGAGGGGCTCGGGGGTTGGCGGACTTTGCGGGCGGCCGGGGTGGGGGTCGGCGGGCCGGGAGGGAGAAGGGGACACGAAGGACACGATTGGAAAAGGGAGACCACAAAGGTCGTTTTCTTGCTGTCCGGCCTGCTTTGTGGCGGGCATGTTTGGCGCGCTGTGGCGGCTGTTGGGTTGGGGGTGGGTTAGCGGCCTTCCCGCCTTGCGACTTCCAGGGGTGAGAGGGCGCGTTCGGTGTAGAGGTCGGCGTTGGGGGCGTAGGCGTTCCAGAGGGTGCGCAGTTCGGTGATCGGTTGGGGGGCGGCGTCGATGCGGAGGTCGATGTAGGGGAAGGGGGCGTGCCAGGCGACCTGGAGGGCGGCGGAGACGAGGGGTTTCGGTTCGCCGCCGGCGGCGAGACCGGCCTCGAGCGCGGCGAGGAGGCGTTCGGGGAAGGGGCGGGCGGCGGCGGCCTGGAAGGCTGCGACCATGGCGGCGGGAACGGCGTCGGTGCGAACGATGTTGCCGATGGCGACGCAATCCTGGCCGATTGCGGCGGCAAAGGGTGGTTTGATCTTGGCGCCCGAGAAGTGGGCGGTGCCGCCTTGGGCGTCGATCACGGCGAGTTGGCGCCATTCCGGGGCTTCTGCGCATGCCTCCAGGGCTTTTGCCACGGCGGCGGCGGGGATGCCTTCGGCGAGCAGGGCGAGGCCGCGGGGGCCTAGCCTGGGGTCGGTCCAGTGCTGGGTGAGGACGACGCCGACGTTGGCGCGGGTGAAGAGGCAGCGGGCGCCTACGGCTGGGGCGGAGGTGGTGACGACGCCGCCGAGCATTCCGGTTGCCGGGCATCGCCCTGCCAGTGAAAACGTCATCTTGCCTCCTGGCCTGCTACGCGGTGAAACGTCACCTTATGCTTATCCGCGCCGCAACCCTGCATGATGTTCCCGCCCTTGCCCGGCTGAGTGCCGCCGCGTTCAGCGCGAAGTTCGCGCATCTGTATCCGGCCGAGGTGCACGCGGCGTTCGTGGCGGAGACGTATGACGAGGGGTCGATCAGGGGGTTGGTCGAGGACCGTGCCGTTCGGACCTGGGTGATCGATGACGGCGGGCTGCTGGCGTATGCGATGCTGTGCGCGCCGGGGTTGCCGCATCCGGAGGCTGTTTCGGGCATCGAGCTGAAGCGGTTCTATACCGCACCAGATGTCACGGGCCGTGGGTTGGGCGGCCGGTTGATGGATGCGGTCGTTATTCCTGCGGCGGAGGCTGCGGCGGGGGATGCTTGGCTGGGGGTGTATTCAGACAATGCGGGCGCGCAGCGGTTCTATGCGCGATATGGATTTGTTCGTGTGGGCGAGTACGAGTTTCCGGTCGGGCCGATGCGTGACCGGGAGTTCATCATGCGGCGGGTGAAAGCGGGCGCCCGGGGCCATTGAAGGCCGGGCTGCCCGATCCCAGTTCCCGCGTTGCAACCATGGCGGTGCCAATTTATGGGCTCGAAACAGCTTCACCTCGGTGCGTTCATGCGGCCTGTGGGTATCCATACGGCGTGGTGGCGGGTGCCGGGGGCTTTTGCGGATGCCAATTTCAACCTCAAGCATTTGACTCGGTTCATTCAGACTTTGGAGCGGGGGCGGTTCGACGCGTTCTTCATGGCGGATCATCTGGCTGTGCTGAACATGCCGATGGACGCGCTGCGTCGGAGTGCGACGGCGACTTCGTTCGAGCCGCTGACGCTGTTATCGGCGTTGGCGATGGTGACGGAGCGGATCGGTCTGGTTGCAACGGCTTCGACGACCTACGACGCGCCGTATCATATCGCGCGGCGGTTTGCGTCGCTGGACCATATCAGCGCTGGGCGGGCGGGGTGGAATGTGGTGACGACGGCCAATCCGGATGCGGCGCTGAATTTCGGGCTGGATGAGGATGTCGATCACGACGAGCGGTATCGCCGGGCCGGCGAGTTTTTGGATGTGGTGACCGGGCTGTGGGACAGCTGGGATGACGATGCCTGGGTGCGGGATCAGGCTTCGGGGATCTTTTTCGATCCTGCGAAGATGCATGTGCTGGGGCATAAGGGCGAACACCTGAGTGTGCGTGGGCCATTGAACATCGCGCGGCCGGTGCAGGGATATCCGGTGATCGTGCAGGCGGGGGCGTCCGAGGCGGGGCGGCAGCTGGCTGCGGAGACCGCGGAGGTGATTTTCGGCAGTGCGCGGACGATTGACGATGCGCGGGCGTTCAAGACCGATATCGCCAGGCGGATGAGCGCCATCGGGCGTGACCCGGCGCATATGAAGATCCTGCCTGCCTGCCTGGTCATCGTGGGGGCGACGCGGGACGAGGCGCGGGCGCAGAAGGAACAGCTCGACAGCCTGGTGCATCCGGATAGCGGGGTTGCGAATTTGTCCATCCGGCTTGGGGTGGATGCGTCGGGGTTCGATCTGGATGGACCGTTGCCGGAGCTGCCGGTTACGAATCAGGGGCAGTCTGGGCAGGCGGCGCTGGTGGCGTTGGCGCGGCGGGACAACCTGTCGGTTCGGCAGCTGGCGCAGATGGCGGGGGGGTATGGGGGGTTGGCCATGGTGGGGACGGCGGTGGAGATTGCCGACCAGATGGAGGCGTGGGTGGAGACGGGGGCTTCGGACGGGTTCAACGTGATGTTCCCGACAGTTCCGGCGGGGCTGGATGCTTTCGTGGAGGGGGTTGTGCCGGAGTTGCAGCGGCGAGGGGTGTTCCGGCGGGAGTATGACGGGACGACTTTACGGGAGCATTTGGGGCTGCCCCGGCCGGAGAGCCGGTACTTGCGGGGCCTGGCCCGGGCTGCGGAGTGATGTTGGTTGGGCGAGAATAAACCCCCACGGCGTACGGAAGCATGGTAGCACTCGCCTCGCGAGAGTGCTGACAGAGCGCCTTCCCCACACGGAGCCAGAAGAAAATGAAATTCCGCCCGCTGCATGACCGTGTTGTCGTGCGTCGCATTACGCCCGAAGAGAAGTCCAAGGGCGGCATCATTATCCCGGACACCGTCAAGGAGAAGCCGATGGAGGGTGAGATCATCGCCGCCGGTCCGGGCGCGCGCAATGAGCAGGGTGCGATCGTTGCGCTCGACGTTAAGGCCGGCGATCGCGTGCTGTTTGGCAAGTGGTCGGGCACGGAGATCAAGTTCGACGGCGAGGACCTTCTGATCATGAAGGAATCCGATCTGATGGGCGTCATTGAAGGCGCTGCTCCGGTCCTGAAGGCCGCGTAAGAAAAATATAGGGAATACAGTATCATGGCAGCAAAAGACGTTCGCTTCGGCGACGACGCCCGCGCCCGCATGCTTCGCGGCGTGGATATTCTGGCCGACGCCGTGAAGGTGACGCTGGGCCCCAAGGGCCGCAACGTGGTCATCGACAAGAGCTATGGCGCGCCGCGGATCACCAAGGACGGCGTTTCCGTCGCCAAGGAGATCGAGCTGGCGGAGAAGTTCGAGAACATGGGCGCGCAGATGGTCCGTGAGGTCGCGAGCAAGACCAATGATATCGCTGGCGACGGGACGACTTCGGCCATCGTTCTGGCCCAGGCGATCGTGCGCGAGGGCGGCAAGGCCGTCGCCGCCGGTATGGCGCCGATGGACCTGAAGCGCGGCGTCGACAAGGCGGTTGCGGCGCTGGTTGAAGAGCTGGCGAAGCGGACGAAGAAGATCACGACCGAGGCCGAGACGGCTCAGGTCGGGACGATCAGCGCCAATGGCGAGGCCGCCATCGGCAAGATGATCGCCGAAGCCATGCAGAAGGTCGGCAACGAGGGTGTCATCACCGTCGAGGAAGCCAAGGGCATGGAGACGGAGCTCGAGGTCGTCGAGGGGATGCAGTTCGACCGCGGGTATTTGAGCCCGTATTTCATCACCAACGCCGAGAAGATGACGGTCGATCTGGAGAACCCCTATATTCTTCTGCACGAGAAGAAGCTGTCGGGTCTGCAGGTTCTGCTGCCGCTGCTGGAGGCCGTGGTGCAGTCGAACCGTCCGCTGCTGATCGTTGCCGAGGACATCGAGGGTGAGGCTCTGGCCACGCTCGTGGTGAACAAGCTGCGTGGCGGGCTGAAGGTTGCGGCCGTGAAGGCGCCGGGCTTTGGGGATCGTCGCAAGGCGATGCTCGAAGACATCGCCATCCTGACCGGTGGGCAGGTCATCAGCGAGGATCTGGGCATCAAGCTCGAGACGGTCACGCTGGCGATGCTGGGCCAGGCCAAGCGGGTGCTGATCGAGAAGGAGAACACGACGGTCATCGAGGGCGCCGGCGCTGCCGACGCGATCAAGGGCCGTTGCGAGCAGATCAAGGCGCAGGTCGAGGAGACGACCAGCGACTACGACAAGGAGAAGCTGCAGGAGCGTCTGGCCAAGCTGGCTGGTGGCGTTGCGGTGATCCGGGTCGGCGGGAGCACCGAGGTCGAGGTTAAGGAGCGCAAGGATCGCGTCGACGACGCGCTGCATGCGAC
>JAYVEG010000344.1:0-21871 GCA_043748985.1 Rhodospirillales bacterium | reverse complement strand
AATGGCTTCCGGACACCATCTATGCCGAGCGCTTCGCGCTGAGCACCGACACGCGCGCCATGCTCGAAGCGATGGGCCACAAGGTCACGGACTCTGCCCCGTTCGGCATTGCCGAGGCCATTCTCGCCGGCGGCCCGCGCCTGGGTCCGGCGCCAGTCGGCGGCAGCGCGCAGTCGCTAGTCCTTGTGGGGCCGGATGCTGGCGGTGCGACGTTGTTCGGTGCGCACGATCCCCGCGGCGGCGCCGGGTCGGCGGCAGGCTACTGAGCACTGTCGGCCTCGTATCCTGCCTTGATGTGAGCATTCGATCCTCCCGCGCCTGCACGAACCGCATGGTGAACGCGCGTCTGACTTCTCGCGGGACCCGGCTGCAACGGCCGCGTCCCGCGCGTCCAGACTATTCGCAGACCGTTCCAGCAGTATCGTCGTGATCGTTGCGGTCTCGATCGTTCGAAGGGTGGCGAAGGACAGCGAACCGTGTTGCATCATCGGGTCCTGCCAACTCGACCCGATAACACAGCCGCCTAGCCTTACTGCCGAAGTGGCGCCGGACAGGACGCCGGAAAAGGGAGGCCGGCACATGGCGACCAAGCTACAGATAACCCGCCGCGCTGTTCTGGCTGCACCCGTCGCGTTCGTCGCGCGCCCCGCTTGCGCCGAGGCGACGCAGCTGCGGATCTTTCGTCAGTTACCGTCGGCTACGCCTGCGGGTTCCACAGTGTCGGGACCAGCCGATAGCCGTCGCCGTCGCGCACGATGTTTCCCGTCGCGGGGAAGGGCGCGTGGTAGAAGCTGACTTGCATCTTCTCGGTGGCTGCCAGATCGAGCATGCGGTGGCGCGTGGTGCGCGACATGGCCGCATCCTGATCGAACACCGCCGACCAATCCGGATGTCGCGCGAAGATGGAGGTGTTGTTCGTCACATCCGACATGACCAACAGCTTGCCGCTGCCGGAAACGATCGCATAGGCCGTATGCCCAGGCGTATGTCCATCGGCGCGGACGGTCGTGATCCCCGGCATGATCTCCTTGTCCCACCCATAGGTGGTCACGTCCTTCTGCACCGGCCCGAAGACGCGCTTCACGTTGTCGAAGTTGGCCGCGAGACCCGGCGCCCGTGCCCGCTCGGTATCGCTCGTCCAATAGGCCCACTCGGCCTCCGGCACCATGATCTCGGCCTTCGGGAACACCGCCGTGCCGTCCTTCAGCCGGAAGCCGTTGATATGGTCGCCATGGAAATGGCTGAAGATCACGGTATCCACCTGGTCTGGCGTGAAGCCGGCCGCGCGGAAGTTGGCCATCCATTTGCCCGCAGTGGGCGGGGCGAGATCGCCATTGCCGGTGTCGATCAGCACCAGCTTGCCGCCGGTGTTGATCACCAGCGTGGTATAGGTGATCGGAAATTTGTCCGTCGGCAGGAAGTTGTCTGCCAGCGCCTGCTTCACGGCAGCAGTGTCGGCGTTCGGGATGAATCCGTCCAGCCCGCGATACGCGAGGCCGTCATGGATCGCGGTCACCTGCATGTCGCCAACGCGATACCGGAAGAACGAGGGCGCCTGTCCGGCCTGCGGCGGGGCCGCCGCCCACGCTGCCTGGGCGAAAGGCAGGGCGGCCAGCGAACCCAGTAAGGTTCGGCGTAGGATGGGCATGGCGATCCTCATTGACAGCCTGTCGTTATTCGCCCGGCAAGGGTTCCGGCGCCGGACGGGGCGTGTCGGCACGTGCCGGCTCGGTGATCATCTCGATGCGGCCGGTGATCTGTCCCCCGTCTTCCACCTGCAGACGACGGCAGCGCGCTGTCCCCAGCACCTTGCCGGTCGCGCGGACAACCAGGTTGCCCCGGGCCGTCAGCGTCCCGTCGATGGTGCCGGCGATCTCGGTATCCTCGACCTCGACCTCGCCCTTGAAGACCCCGCCCAACGCGATCACCAGCTCGGTCGCATGGATCATGCTGGCTTCGAACGTGCCTTCGACGATCAGCCGCTCGGCGTCCGTCACCGTGCCCTGCACGCTGATGCCGCGCCCGACCACGAGGGTCCGGCGCTCCGCCGGTTCACGGCCGCGGCTGGGGGTGACGCCGGGGCGCAGGGTGGCGGACATGCCGCCGGGCTGCGCTGCCATGCCGGGGGCAGGCTGCGACGAGGGCGGGGGAGGGGGGGCGGGAAAAGGCGATCGGCCCATGGCAGGAGCCTCCTTGGCAGCTGATGACGGATAAACAGGTGTGGCGGCCCGGAACGGCGGCACGCCGAATCCAGGATCGGGACGGCGCGGCGTTTCCGACGGGTCGGGGACTGGCCCCCCGCCGGCGGGGGGGCCATCCGGTGGTGATGTGGGCGCCAGCGTGCTGGTCGATTTACTAGGTGACATACCTGGTGACCCTGGCAGGTCTTCTGGTTTACGGCGCTTGAACAAGCGGACCCCCCTCCTGGCTTGAGGCGCCGCCACGGCCACGCCCGCTTCAAATGCGGGATCGAGGGTCCGGGACGGCCAGTACGGATGGCCTAACATGCGCCGAGGCCGAGCGATACCCTTCAGGCGACATCCCGCCCAATGCCTTGCCACACCCCGTTGAGAACATGGGTCAACGCCGCAACCCCCAGCACAGGCACCAGCAGGTTGAGCAGCGGCACCGTTCCCGCCAGCGCCAGCAGCAGTCCCAGGGCGAGCACCGCCCACCGCCGTTCTGCGTACACGGCCAGCGCCTGGTGCCGAGGCATCCGCCGCATCGCCACCGCGACGAACAGCCCCCTCCCGATCGCCCACCCGGTCACCGCCCATCCCAGCACGAGGCCCACCCCGGGCAGCGCGAGCGCCAGCAGCAGCGCCACGACCTGCCACGCCAGCACCTGTGCCCCCAGCGCCACCCCGTCCCAAACCTGCACCGAAAGTGCCGCCCCCCCGTGCGGCGCGGGGATCATCGGGTAGAAACGCCGGTCCACCGCCGCCGCCACCCGGTCGATATACAGTGTCGCGATCAGCACTGCCGCCGGCACGAACAGCCACATTGCCAGCAGCGCCGCCCCCACCCCGCCTGCGATCCCCGCCGCCCAGCCCAGCCATCCCGGCTGCCCCACCAAATGCTGCACCGCCCAGAATGCCGCCCAAAGCGCGGCCCCGAACGCCATCACCGACCACGCCACGCTGCGCGCCAGCACGCCCACGAACACGGGATCGTCCATTTGCTGCAGCGCACGGAAAAGGGGGTTCAGCATGGGAGGGGCGGCATCGGCGGGTTCGGCATCGGAGGCTCACGAGGTTGCGGCAGCGAGAAGTGGATGTTACGGCCCGCACCTGCAAGCCACCCGGCATCCCCCTTCGGCAACCCGCCCCATCCACAGGACGAACCATGACCTCTCCCCGCTTCGACCTCTGCGGCATCGGCAACGCCATCGTCGACGTCGTTGCCCCCGTCGACGACGCGTTCATCTCGAAGCAGGACATGCACAAGGGCGCCATGGCGCTCATCTCCGCCGAGCGCGCCGACGCCCTTTATCACGCCCTGCCGCCGGGCCGCGAAAGCAGCGGCGGCTCCGTCGCCAACACCTGTGCCGTGGCGGCCGGGCTGGGCGCGCGTGTCGCCTTCCTCGGCAAGGTCGCCGACGACAAGCTCGGCGCCGCCTTTCGGGCCGATATCACCGCCGTTGGTGTCGCGTTCCCCACCGCGCCGCTGTCCGGCGGCGCCCCCACGGCCCGCTGCCTTATCGCCGTCACCCCGGACGGCCAGCGCACCATGAACACCTTCCTGGGCGCCTGCATCGATTTCGGTGTCTCCGACCTCGACGAGGGCATCATCGCCGACAGCGCGGTCACCTATCTTGAGGGCTACCTGTTCGACCCGCCGCACGCCAAAGCCGCCTTCTATCGTGCCGCCGAGATCGCCCATACCGCCGGTCGCCGGGTCGCGCTCAGCCTGTCCGACGCGTTCTGCGTCGACCGGCACCGCGCTGCGTTCCGCGACCTGGTCGCGGGCCACGTGGACATCCTGTTTGCCAACGAGACCGAGATCACCAGCCTGTATGAGGAGAACACCTTCGAGGCCGCGGCCGCCCACGCCGCGCGCGACGTGAAGCTTGCCGCTCTGACCCGCAGCGAGGACGGCAGCCTGATCCTGCACGAAGGTGTGCGCCTGAGCGTTGCGGCCGTGCCTGCCACCGTTCTCGACACCACCGGCGCCGGGGACGCCTACGCCGCCGGCTTCCTGGCAGGCATGGCCCTTGGGCGCCCGCTTGCGGCCTGTGGCGCCCTGGGCAGCCGTGCGGCCGCCGCCATCATCGCCCAGTACGGCGCCCGTCCCGACATCGACCTCCGCGCCATGGCCGCTGCCTGATCTGCCCGGAAAAACCCTCTCCCGGCGGTGGGAGAGGGTGAGTCCGTTCCCCCTTGACACCGAACCCGACCCGGCTGGCTGCACGGTTTACTGTGCGTAAGGAACCGCAGCCGCGTCCGCCCGTTTCCCCCGCATGGTTTGCACCACCCGGTGCGCCGAACCTTTTGGTTCTTTCAGGAGAACACCATGCGCAACACACTACTGGCCTCCGCCGCGATGCTCGGCCTGGTCGCTGCCTCGCTGACGACGCCTGCCCATGCCCAAAACGGCTCGACCCAGACACCGCCCAGCCCCAGCTCGTCCTCGCAGATGCCGCAGCCGGCAAATTCCGTCCCGGTCGGCGCCACCACCTCGCTCGCGCCCGCCGCCGGCTCCAACATCGGTGGCACGACCGCCGCCCCGGCTCCCCGCATGATGACTGCGCCCGTCAATGGCGGCCACAAGCCGATGCACACAACCAGCCGTATGCGTGCCCGGCCCGCCATCGATCCGCAGACCGCGCCGGCTCCGCTCGACGACGCGTCCGCACCGCCGACCAGCGCATATCGCGGCGGCGTCGGTTCGCCGCTGTCGACCAAGGCCACCAACCTGACGCCTTCGCGCGGCGAGGCGATGGGCGCCCGCTTGCCCGACCCGAATGCATCCGGCAACACGCCCCGCGATCTGCTGATGGCCGCTCAGCGCGCCCTCAGCCAGGGTAAGACCGGCGCCGCCCAGGAAGCCCTCGAGCGCGCGGAGACACGGGTCCTGAGCCGCACGACCGATCCAACCATGGCCGGCACGCCGGACCAGGCCGCGATGGTCCAGAACATCGCGCAGGCACGCCGGGCGCTCGGTGCCCGTGACATGGCCGGGGCCAAGCAGGCCATTGCAATGGCCATGGACGAACGCACCCCTGCACGCGGCCCGGCCACCACCACAGCGCCTGCTGGTGTCCCGGCTGGCGGCACCTTCTAGCAACGCCCGCTCCCATCTCGCCCGCCTGCACCCTGGTCGCCAAGACCAGGGTGCAGGCGGGCGTCCTGTTTTTAACGCTCGAAACAACGCGCTCCACGTTCTATGTGTGCACCGCAACACGGCCGCCGGCCTTCGACAATCGTAGGACTCCATGGAAATCCGCAACATCGCCATCATTGCCCACGTCGACCATGGCAAGACGACGCTGGTCGACCAGCTTCTTCGCCAGTCTGGCTCGTTTCGCGAGCACCAGCAGGTCGCGGAGCGCGCGATGGACAAGAACGACCTGGAAAAGGTGCGTGGCATCACGATCCTTGCCAAGTGCACCAGCGTTGTCTGGAAAGGCACGCGGATCAACATCGTCGATACCCCGGGCCACGCGGACTTCGGTGGTGAGGTCGAGCGCATCCTCGGCATGGTCGATGGCTGTGTGGTCCTGGTTGACAGCGCCGAGGGCGTCCTGCCGCAGACCAAGTTCGTGACCGGCAAGGCATTGCAGCGCGGCATCAAGCCGATCGTTGTGGTCAACAAGATCGACCGTCAGGACGCGCGGGCCGATGAGGTGCATGAGGAGGTGTTCGACCTGTTCGCTGCCCTGGGCGCGACGGACGAGCAGCTCGACTTCCCCATGCTCTACGCATCGGGCCGTCAGGGCTGGGCCGATCTTGAACTGGAGGGCGCCCGGAAGGACCTGTCGCCGATGTTCGACCTGATCCTGAGCCACGTTCCCGCAACCTCGCTCGACAAGGAGGCGCCCTTTGCGATGGTCGCCTCCATCCTCGACTACGACAACTTTTTGGGCCGCGTGTTGACGGGCCGGGTCGAGCAGGGCCGGGCCAAACTGAACATGCCGGTGAAGGTGCTGCGTCCCGATGGCACCGTGATCGAGACTGGCCGCCTGACGAAGCTGATGGGCTATCGCGGCCTGGATCGCGTGCAGGTCGAGGAGTGCGAGGCCGGTGATATCGTCGCCGTCGCTGGGCTGACGGACGGCACCATCCCGGACACCATCTGCAGCCCCGAGGTCTCGGCGCCGATGTTCTCCATCCCCGTCGATCCGCCGACGCTGGCGATGACGTTCCGCGTCAACGACGGCCCGCTGGGCGGCAAGGAAGGCAAGAAGGTCACTTCCCGCCAGATCCGCGATCGCCTGATGCGCGAGAGCGAGGGCAACGTCGCCATCAAGATCACCGAGAGCAACGAAGCCGATGCGTTCGAGGTCGCGGGCCGTGGCGAGCTTCAGCTTGGCGTGCTGATCGAGCAGATGCGGCGCGAGGGGTTCGAGCTGACGATCGGCCGTCCGCGCGTACTGACCCGCAAGAACCCGGAGACCGGCGAGCGCGAGGAGCCGTACGAGGAAGTGCTGATCGATGTGGACGAGCCTTATTCCGGCGTGGTGGTCGAGAAGATCAGCCGGCGCAAGGGGCAGATGCAGGGCATGCAGCCGTCAGGTGGCGGCAAGGTGCGGCTGACGTTCCTGATGCCGAGCCGTGGCCTGATCGGTTATCACGGCGAGTTCCTGACGGACACGCGCGGCACCGGCATTATGAACCGGCTGTTCTCTGGCTATCAGCCCTGGGCCGGGCCGATGGAAGGCCGCCGCAATGGCAGCCTGATCAGCACCGAGGCCGGCGAGGCCATCCACTACGCGCTGTTCTATATCCAGGAGCGCGGCACGTTGTTCGTCGATCCCGGCGACAAGGTTTATGAGGGCCTGATCCTCGGTGAGAACAGCCGCGGCAGCGACATGGAAGTGAACCCGATCAAGGAAAAGAAGCTGACCAACGTCCGCGCGTCCGGCAAGGACGATGCGATGTTGCTGATCCCGCCGCGCCGGATGAGCCTCGAGCAGGCTATCGCCTACGTCGAGGACGACGAGCTGGTGGAAGTCACGCCCACCGCCGTACGGCTGCGCAAGCGTCACCTCGACAGCAACATGCGCAAGCGTGCGGAAAAGCGCGCCGACAGCGAGGCCGCGTAACAAGTTCCGGAACTTCACGCATCCGAGATCGTTACCCCACCGCACTTTGCCATTCAGGAGACTACGATGACCAATAGCTTCCGCCGCGCTGCGTCTGCCATCGCCATTGCCGTTATTGCGCTGTCCGTCGCCGCCGAACCCGTCTTCGCGCAGGCGACCGTCGGCCCAGCCGGTGGCGTCGCCAGCACCACCGCGCCCAGCAACTCGCAGGGCACGCCTGCGGGCGGGACCGGCGTTATCAGCACCACCCGTGTCGGCCCCAATGGCGCCGTCAGCCCGGCGCCCACGATGAACACGACCCCAATGGCCAACTCTACCGCAGCCGCCCCGGCGCCGCGCGCCCGTCGTGTCCGTCACCGTGCCCGCCGCGCGCCGCGTCCGGCAGCGCAGGTCGGCACCCAGTCACAGGCGGGCACGAACGGGTCCGCTGCGACCTCCAAGTAACATCGCTTCGTAGAGCCCTCTCCCGTCGGGAGAAGGCTGAGTGGCGGGCCGGTTGTTCGAGTGCGCAATCTTGGATGGTCGGCCCCGCTCGCCAGTTCTTTTGGTCGCCTTCAACGGATAAGGCTCTTGCCCCCTACCACACGGCACCTTAGCCGTTGGGTATGTTCTCCCCACTCCGAAATCCCCAGCTTCGCGTCATGGCCGCTCTGGGGTTCGTTTCAGGCCTTCCGCTCGCCCTGACAGCGCTGCCCCTCCGGCAATGGCTCACGGAGGGCGGGACCTCCCTGCAGGCCCTCGGCTTCACTGCCAGTATCGGACTTCCCTACACGCTCAAGTTCCTCTGGGCGCCGGCACTCGACCAGCTTCGCCCGCCGGTTCTCGGGCGCCGGAGGGGCTGGCTGATGGTCATCCAGCTTTCCCTTATCCTGGCCTGTCTTGCCTTTGCCTGGTCCGACCCCCGTTTCACGCCAATCCTGCTGGTCGCCGCCGCCGTTAGCATCGCCTTTCTCTCTGCGAGCCAGGACATTGTCGTCGATGCCTGGCGCATCGAGACCTTTACGACCGATGACCTGCGCGGGACGGCGCTTGCGACCTACATTTGGGGCTACCGCGCCGCACTTCTGGTCGGCGGCGCCGGGGTGCTTCGCCTCGCCAGCGCACTCGGCTGGTACGGCGCTCTTACCGCCATGGCGGGCCTGCTCTCGTTGGGTCTGGTCGCGACCCTCATTGCCTCGGAGCCGCAGGCCAAGGCGGCATCGCCCGGCTCTGGCGACTTCGCGGCCCGACTTCGCCTTATGGTCGTCGATCCGTTCAAGGACTTCATGCGCCGTCCGGGCGCTCCGGCCATCCTGGCCTTCGTCATGCTCTTCAAGCTCGGCGAGGCCCTTGCCCACACCATGGCCGTGCCGTTCTACAACGCCATGGGTTTCGATCGGAACGCCATCGCCGACGCAACCGGCGTGCCTGGCCTCATCGCCAGCCTGCTCGGCGCCGCCGCCGGCGCGTGGCTCATTGCCCGCATCGGCAACGGCCGCGCCCTGGTCGCCACTGGCTTCGTGCAGATGGCCTCCATGGGCCTGTACTTCGCCCTGGCCGTCAGCCACGGGGACTGGCGCATCCTGGTCATGAAAATCACGCTGGAGAACGTGGCCGAGGGGATGGCCGACGTCGCCTTCATCACCTACCTGTCCTCGCTGTGCTCCACCGCCTTTACCGCCACGCAATATGCGCTGTTATCATCACTGGCGGCCGTCGGGCTGCGCACCCTGGGCGGCTTTTCCGGCGTGCTAGCCGCGTCCCTTGGCTGGGTCGGCTTCTACGCGCTCACCATCGTCGCTGCCGTTCCCGCGATGCTCGTCATGGTCTGGCTGCTGCGCCATTTCCCGCCCCGACCGGCGTCAGCGCCGGCAGCCACACGGTGACCGTCGTTCCCACCCCCTCCGTGCTGTCGATCGCAAGTTGCCCGCGATGCCGGTTGACGATGTGCTTCACGATCGCCAGCCCGAGACCGGTACCACCCACCGCGCGGGACCGGTGCTTGTCCGCCCGATAGAACCGCTCCGTCAGGCGCGGGATATGCGCCCGCGCAATCCCCTGCCCATCATCGGACACGCTCAGCGCCACGCCTGGCCGCGCCGGCCAGGGCTTGCCCGGCGGGGCCGCCTGCACCGAGAGCCGCAGCACCCCCGCCTCCCGCCCATACTTCACGGCATTGTCGAGCAGGTTTTGCATCACTTGCTCCAACTGGTCCGCATCCCCGGGCACCCGCGGAAGGCCGGACTCGGCATTGATCTCGATCGTCATGCGCCGTGCCTCGATCTGCGGCTCGAACGCAGCCGCCAGTCGGCACACCAGCGTCGACAGGTCGACCGGGTCTGCCGGCGCCTGGTGCTCGACCAGCTCGATCCGTGACAGGCTGAGCAGGTCGTCGATCAGCCGGTTCATCCGCTGCGCCTGCTCGGCCATGATGGCGAGGAACCGTGTCTGTGCCGGCACGTCGTCGGCCGCTGGGCCCCGCAACGTGTCGATGAACCCGATCAGGCTCGCCAGCGGCGTGCGGAGCTCATGGCTGGCGTTGGCCACGAAATCCGCCCGCATGCGCTCCACTGCCCGCTCCCGCGTCCGGTCCGACAGCACCGCAACGATGCGTCCGCCATCCTCCAGGGGCGGATCGAGCGGGATCACGGTCGCAAAAACCTCTCGCGACACCGGGACCGGCAGGTTCAACTCGGCCGACTGCTCCTGCCCTTCCGCTAGTGCGCGGTCGATCGCTGCCCGCAGCCCCGGATGCCGCAGTACCGCCGGCAGGGCTGGGCCGAAGGCCGCCTCGGCTGCGGCATTCGTGCGATGCACCGCCCGGCCAGGTCCAAGCACGATCAACGGGTCCGGCAGCCGGCGCACCAGCGCCTGCTCGGCCCGCACCACGCCCGCCTTTTCATCGATCCGTTCATGAAAAGACCGCGACAGGCGCTCTGCCTCTCGGGCGATGTGCGCCGTGGCCGACAGCAGCGGCCGGCCGGGGTTCGGCAGGCGCGAGCCTTCCGGGCCAGCCCGATGCAGCGCCCAAATGACCCGCCCCAGATCCCGCACCCAAAGCTGCGCGATGACCAGGGCTGCCGTCAGCGTAACGATGCCCCCGATCAGGGCCGGCCGCCACGCCAGCTCGCCCACCGCCACCAGGACCGCCAGCACCAGCAGCGGCGCCAATGCCAGGACGCTTGCGGTCCGGATCGGCAGCGGCGCGCGCATTGGAGTGGCCCGGCTACGCCCCCGGCGCTGCTATGGTCTGCGGTGCCGGCTGCACGATATGTGCGCCGCCGCGGTCGACCTCGAAGATCGCCAGGCCGCGCCGGACCGTTCCATCCTGACGCAGCGCCAACAGACCGTCGGCCCCGGCAAACCCCTCCGGACGCTCGAGCGCCGGCACCGAGAACCCTTGCGGCGCCGAGATCGCCCGTGCAATGCCGGCCGCGTCATATGCGAGTGAGGCGATGTCCCGAGCCGGGGCACTGTACTTTGCGGCGTACTGCTGCTCGAACCCCGCCCGGGCGCCCGGGTCCGGGGCGGCGAACCAGGCGCCGGCCAGTGCTGGCTGCCGCGACGCGTCGCGCAGCCAGATGCCCGGCCCCAACACCCGCAGCTGCGCGGGTGCGATGTCATAGAACGCCAGCAACGGCACGACCTGCCCCAGGATATCGCCGGTCGCACCCAGGAACAACGCGTCCATCGGCGGCGGCGGTACCGGCTGGTTGCCGAGGTCGGCTGCCTGGCGGCGTCCGTCGGCGTCCTTGCTCGCCCGGGCGGCGCGTTGCTGCGCCTCGATCGCTCCGCGCCGGCTGCTATAGTCCGCAACCGTCTTCAACGCATCGTTAAACCCGGCAAACGTATAGGGCGCCCGCACGATCCGCGGCTCCGGCAGCTTGGCCTCGTTGGCTGCAGCCAGCAGTCCGGCCGCGAGTGCATCGCCGAACGCGTTCTGCGGCAGCACCGCCGCGATCCGCGACTTGCCCTCCGACGCCACTGCCAGCACGAGTCGTCGGACCTGCTGGGCCGGCGTCACACCCAGGGTCCAAACGCCCGGCTGCGCCTGCGTCTGGTCCGACGTGAATGCCAGCACGGGCACGCCCGCCGCCCGTGCAACGGGTGCCGCCGCAGCCGTCTCGGCGTTCGTCAGCGGCCCAAGCAGCACGCCTGCGCCCGCGCCAATGGCCGTCCGTGCCGCTGTCGCCGCGCCCTCAGGCGTGCCGCCCGTATCCTGCGCGTCCAGCGTCGGCGAACCCTGCTGCGCAAACGACAGCTGGGCCGCCTGCAACAATGTCCGGCCCACCTCCGCATTGGGGCCGGTCAACGGCACGAGGATCGCAACCCGCCGCCCCAGCGTGGGTGCAGGTTGTGCGCCCGGCACGACGCCGGCCCCGGTGGCCGGGGATGCGCCATAGCGTCCCGCCGCGCCCTGGTCTACGCAGGCAGAAAGCGTCAGCACCGCCGTGCACGCCGCAACCAGGCATAACGATGACCGGACCAGCCGAACGCCCCACACCACCTTCGACCGCATCATCGATTCCTCCCGAGTCGGACCCGTTGCCGACGTCCGACTCGTCTATACCATCAGGGTTGGTGCTGGTCGCCACACCGATCGGTCACCTCGGTGACATCTCGGCTCGGGCGCTGGCCGCACTCCGCGCCGCCGACGTCATCCTGTGCGAGGACACCCGAACTACCGCAAGGTTGCTGCAGGAGTACGGGATTTCCGCCCGCACCGAGGCTTTGCACGATCACAACGAGGCCGGCCGTGCGCCCGCCCTGGTGTCCCGCATGGCACAAGGCGCGCGAATGGCGCTGGTTTCGGACGCCGGAACGCCGTTGGTGTCAGACCCCGGCTACCGCCTGGTTCGGGCCGCGATCGAGGCAGGTGTGCCTGTCTCCGCCGTTCCCGGCCCGAACGCCGCGGTCATGGCGCTCACCCTGTCCGGGCTGCCGCCGCAACCCTTCCTGTTCCTGGGCTTTCCGCCGCCCCGCTCCGCCGCGCGCCTGGCCGCCTTCGGCAAGCTCCGCGCCGCCGAGCGCGCCGGGCTTTCGGCCACCCTGCTGTGGCACGAAGCGCCGCATCGCCTTGCCGAGTCCTTGGCCGACATGGCCACTGCGTTCGGTGACCGCCCCGCCGCCGTCTGCCGGGAGCTGACCAAACGCTTTGAGGAAGTCCGCCGCGCCGGGTTGGCCGACCTTGCCGCCTGGTATGCGGTGAATGCGCCGCGCGGCGAGATCACCGTCGTCGTCGCCCCAGCTGCCGAAGAGAAAACCGACGCGGAGGACCTCGACGGCGCCCTTCGCCGTGCTCTCAGCTCGGCAAGCGTCAGGGACGCCGCGGCCTTGGTCGCAGCGGCTACAGGTTTGCCAAGAAAAATCGTCTACGCCCGGGCCTTGGAGCTGTCGCAATCGTAGGGCCAGCTGCTCCCGGGCCCCCCCAGGCACCGCACTTACCGTCCGGACATGATCCGATCCACCAGCTGCTTCACACTCGGGATGAACCTGTTCGAATAGAACGGGTCGCTCGCGAACCGATACGCGTTATGGCCGCTGAACATCAGCTGCTGCTCGATCGCCTCGGGAGTCTGGTCGTGCCGCCGCACCTGCTTTAGGGTCTTCTGGATGCAGAAGCTGCGCGGGTCGGCCTTCTTTCCGTTGTCGAAGCTGGGCTCGTGTTGGCTCCAGTTGCTGAACCGGCACACGCTCAGGCAGCCCATGCACTCGACCTGGTCCTTGGTGATCATCGCGGCGCGCTCGGGGGTGACGAAGATCAGGGTCGCGTCGGGTGTGCGCAGGGCTTCGGTGAACCCAGCGTTGATCCAGCCCTCGACGTTGAACAGGTCGTGGGGCGTGAGATAGACGGGGCGCTTGCGGGGGCCGATGCCCAGCATGGCCACGTGCTCGCCGACGGGCTCCGTGCTGTAGGCGACCTGGTGCTCGGAGCGTTCGCGCAACTCGCCGATGAACCCGTTGTTGACCGCGCTGCTGTAGAAGCCGGTCGGGCTGAACTTGTTGAGGAAGACGTCGCCCTCCTTCAACGTCAGCAGCCGCTGCTTCCAAGCATCGCTGATCGGGCTTTCCTGCGTCAGCAGCGGCCGCGTGCCGAACTGGAACGCGATGGGGCCCAGGTCTGGATTGTCGATCCAGTCCTCCCACTCCTCGAGCCACCATACGCCACCGGCCATGATAATCGGCACCTGGTCCAGCCCGAAGGTGCGCATCAGCTTCCGCAGCGCCAGCACGCGCGGGAAGGGGTCTTCCGGCTTGTTTGGGTCCTCGCCATTCGAAAGCCCGTTATGGCCGCCGGCGAGCCAAGGGTCCTCGTAGACCACGCCGCCCAGAAGGCTTGCCGCCTTGCTGTAGGCGCGCTTCCAAAGCGCATTGAAGGCACGCGAGGAGCTGACGATCGGGTAGTAGTGCACGCCGAACCGCGCCGCGATGTCGGACAGGCGATAAGGCATCCCCGCGCCGCAGGTCAGCCCATGGATCATACCCTTCGCGCCCTCGAGCACGCCGGTGATCACGCGTTCGGCACCGCCCATTTCCCATAGCAGGTTCGCATGGATGCGCCCCTTGCCGCCGCTGATCTCCCAGGCGCGCCGGGCCTGGTCGATGCCGCCCTTTATGCCGAACTCGATGAGTTCGTCATGCCGCTCGCGCCGGGTCCGTCCCTGGTAGACCTGGTCGAGCGCATTGCCCTCGGCATCATAAAAATCCGCGTTGACGGCACTGAACGTGCCGGCGCCGCCGGTTGCGGCCCAGTGGCCGGTCGACACGCCGGTCGACACGCCGATCCCCTTGCCGCCTTCGATCAGCGGCAAAACATCCACCCCGCCCATGCGGATCTCGTTGATAGCCTTCATTGTCCGCAAACGCCTCGGATGTACGGTTCAGGCCCATCAGATTGGCGCGCCGACGCCGAAATCCAGCCCCGGCGCGCCGATGTGATGACGGTTTTGTGACTAAGCTCGGCTATTCCGCGGCGTCGCGACGGTCGCGGCCGCCTTCGCGCCCACCTTCACGGCCCGGCTTCGCGCCCACCTCGTCTGTAATATCCGCCCCGGTCGTCTGATCGACGACCCGCATCGACAGCTTTACCTTGCCGCGGTCGTCGAACCCGATGACCTTGACCTTCACCTGGTCGCCTTCCTTGACGATGTCGGTCGTCTTGGCCACGCGGGTCTGGGCCAGCTCGCTGATGTGAACCAGGCCGTCCTTGGCACCCAGGAAGTTCACGAACGCGCCGAACTCGGCGGTCTTGACCACCTTTCCGGTGTAGATCACGCCGATCTCGGCCTCGGCCACGATCCCGCGGATCATCGCGATCGCCTTCTGCGCCTTGGCATCGTCGCTCGAGCTGATCTTGATCGTGCCGTCATCCTCGATGTCGATCTTCGCACCCGACTGCTCGACGATGTCGCGGATCACCTTGCCGCCGGTGCCGATGACCTCGCGGATTTTCTCCTTCGGCACGTTCATGATCGTGATCTTCGGCGCCGTCGCCGCGACGTCGCTGCGGGCGCCGGTGATCGCCTTGGCCATCTCGCCGAGGATGTGCAAGCGCCCTTCCTTGGCCTGGTCCAGCGCGATCTTCATGATGTCGGCCGTGATGGACGTGATCTTGATGTCCATCTGTAGGCTGGTGACGCCCAGCTCGGTGCCCGCCACCTTGAAGTCCATGTCGCCGAGGTGATCCTCGTCACCCAGGATGTCGGACAGCACGGCGAACCCGCGGTCCTCCTTGATCAGGCCCATGGCGATGCCGGCCACAGGACGCTTCAAGGGAACGCCGGCGTCCATCAGCGCGAGGCTGGTGCCGCAGACGGTCGCCATGGAACTGGAGCCATTGCTCTCGGTTATCTCGCTGACAACGCGCAGCGTGTAGGGGAACACGCCCTTTTCCGGCAACACGGGACGCATGGCGCGATAGGCGAGCTTACCGTGGCCGATCTCGCGACGACCCGGCGAGCCCATGCGGCCGGCCTCACCGACGCTGTAGGGAGGGAAGTTGTAGTGCAGCATGAAGTGTTCGCGACGCTCGCCTTCGAGCGCATCGATCACCTGCTCGTCCTGGCCCGTGCCGAGCGTGGCGACGCAAAGAGCCTGCGTCTCACCACGGGTGAACAGGGCCGAGCCATGCGCGCGCGGCAGGATGCCGACCTCGCCGATGATCTGACGCACGGTGCGGGTGTCGCGGCCGTCGATACGCTTCCCGGTATCGAGGATGGCGTTGCGCACGACGTCGGCTTCCAGCTCCTTGAACAGGGGCTTGGCCTTGTCGGCGTCGAGCCCTTCGGCGATCAGCGCCTCGGTGGCGGCCTTCTTTGCGGCCCCGACTTTCTCCTGGCGGACCTGCTTCTGCGTCTCGGTATAGGCGGCGGCGATTCTCTCACGGGCCAGCTCGCCAAGGCGGGTCTTCAGGGCGGCGATGTCGGCGGACGGCTCGGGCACGTCCCACGGCTCCTTTGCCGCGGCCTCGGCCAGCTCGATGATCGCCTGGATCACCGGGCGCATGGCGTCATGGCCAAACGTGACGGCGCCGAGCATGACCTCCTCGGTCAGCTCCTGTGCCTCGGACTCGACCATCAGCACGCCCTCGGTCGTGCCAGCCAGAACCAGGTCCAGCTTGCTGGCCTGCAGCTGCTCGATGGTTGGGTTCAGGATGTAGGCGCCATCCGTGAAGCCCACGCGGGCGGCGGCGACTGGACCGAAGAACGGGATGCCCGACAAGGTCAGCGCCGCCGAGCAGCCGATCATGGCGACCACGTCGGGATCGTTCTCCATGTCGTGGCTCAGCACGGTGGCGACCACCTGGACTTCGTTGCGGAACCCCTGGGGGAATAGCGGACGGATCGGACGGTCGATCAGGCGGCTGACGAGCACCTCCTTCTCGGAGGGACGGCCCTCGCGCTTGAAGAACCCGCCGGGGATCTTGCCGGCGGCGAATGCCTTTTCCTGATAGTTGACGGTCAGCGGGAAGAAGTCCTGGCCGGGCTTCTGGGTGCGGACGCCCACGGCGGTGCAGAGCACGATTGTGTCGCCGTAGCGGGCGAGCACGGCGCCGTCGGCCTGGCGGGCGATCTTGCCGGTTTCGAGCACGAGCGTGCGGCCGCCCCACTCGATTTCCTTGCGAAAGTAATTGAACATCGGTCGTTCCCCTCTAGGCAGAAGGGCAGGGGGCGGCGCCTGCGGCTGCCTTGCGGGTGCGGCGTCTCGGGCGACAAGGGCGCGGCGCATGACATGCAACCGCGGAACCAAGTGGCCGGAGGCGCCGTCGCAATCGCGGGCCCACGGGCGTCCGGCATCCCTGCCGGGTGTCACCTGGAGCCGCCATCGGCTCCAGGTCTAGTTTTTAGCGGCGCAGACCGAGACGCGCGATCAGCGCCTGATACCGTGCGTTGTCCTTGCGGTTGAGATAGTCCAGCAACCGCCGCCGACGCCCGACCAGCATCAGCAGGCCACGGCGGCTATGGAAGTCCTTGGCATGGGTCTTGAGGTGCTCGGTCAGGTTGACGATCCGCTCGGACAACAGCGCCACCTGGACCTCTGGGCTGCCGGTATCGGCCTCGGCAAGCTTGTATTCGGAAACCAGCGTCGTACGACGCTCCGCAGTGATCGACATCGTGATGCTCCATCATGGGGGTTGATGACGCGGCCGGGTCGAACCCAGTCCCGCGACCCCCCGCCATGGCACGAACGGCCCAATGGCCAATCGTCGCTGGAAAGCGGCGAACCCCCCATGACGAGAGGCGCACCTGTGGCCCATGCCCTGATCGTGGCCGACGCCGGGATGTCGTCCAGCGGGGTCGCGAGCGAAGACGATGGGTCCGGAGGGATCGCCGGGGTATCGCGGCGCAGCCCCGATTTGTCCAGTGAATTCGCTGCAAAGCTGCTCGTCCCCGCCAGGTTCAGGGTCGTTTGAGTGGGAAACGCCCGCCTCCGGCGTGACGGACCCGGTGCGCTGCCGTTAGACCGCGAACGCTCTCCGCCCCTCCGACTGGCCCGAAACGATATTTTGGATCAACGGATCGAACCCGGCATTCCGCACGTCCGTATACGCCGCCAGATACCTGTTCGTGCTGAACTGGGCCCAAGGGTCGCGCCCTTCTTTCCACCCGGACTGCTCGAAATGCAGTCACGGGTTGATGCCCGCCGCCGCGACGTCGGGGTTCTGCGCAAGGTAATACAGGTCGACGAAGAACCCATCCGAATTGCGTCCCCGGACAGGTCAAATCTATCCTGACACGAACCGCCACAATGGTGGATATCGTTCCTACAGCATGCGCTCCGGCCGCAGCATCCCGCCCTCGAGCCGGCACAGCCCGAGCACCCGCGCGCCCGACATCGCCCGCGCTAGCCCTCCCTCCGGGTCGGCGCCTTCCGGTATCCGCCCCATCAGGTCCACCAGGCTGATCGGCTGCCCCTGCGATAGTGCAAACCCCTCCGCCTCCGTCAGCGCCAGGGCCGGGATATCGCCCAACGCGGTCGCCACCGGCAAGATCAGCGCAGGGGAGGGCGGCTCCTCGCCGGCGACGCACTGCTCCAGCGAGATCGCCTGTTCCTCCGTGAACGGCCCCACGCGCAGCCGCCGCAGCGCCGCGATGTGCCCAACCGTGCCGCACGCGACCGCCAGGTCACGCGCCAGGCTGCGCATGTAGACGCCCTTACCCGACTGCACCTCGAACACTGCCGTGTCGGCGTCCGGCCGCTCGATCAGCTCGAACCGATCCACTCGCGCCGGGCGCGGCGGCAGATCGGGCGCCCGGCCCTCGCGCGCCATGTCGTAGGCGCGTTCGCCCGCCACCTTGATCGCCGAATAGATCGGCGGCACCTGCATGATGTTGCCGACGAAGGCCGGCAGCGCCGCCCGCAGCTGGTCGTCCGTAGGCCGCACGTCGCTGGTCGCGATGGTCGCGCCGTCCGCATCGTCGGTGTCCCGTGCATCGCCCAGCCGCAACGTGAACCGATATAGCTTGGTCCCGTCCATCACATACGGCACCGTTTTCGTGGCATGCCCGAACGCGATCGGCAGCACGCCCGTCGCCAGCGGGTCCAGCGTGCCGCCATGTCCCGCCTTCTGCGCGTCGAAGCCGCGCTTGACCCTGTTCACCACATCCGTGCTGGTCATGCCCGGCGGCTTGTCGATGATCAGCCACCCGTTGAGCGGGCGGCCGCGTTTCTTGCGCATAGGGCGGTCTCGTTCAGAGGAGGCGGGGGTGTAGGCCTGTGGGGAAGAGGCGTCCAGGGCAAATCTAAGGCCGGTGATCGACATCCTTGGTCCAGGGCGCGCTGCCCGGAGCGGCGCCAGCAGGTCAGTTCGGCCGGCGGCGATCCTACCAGGCTGGTCCATCAGCGCCCAGGACCCGCAGGCGGAGATCAACGCCTTGTGGAACGCGCGGTCGCACTGCTCCCACAGCACGGGATCTGCGTCGACCTCCCGGAGCATGCGGGTTTCGAGCACCGACAGCTTGTGGTGGGCGGCGACCACACCGGCTTTCGAATCGAGGTCCCCGCCCGCAACGGACTGCGCCGTAGCGTGGGATTCCAGCACCAGGCGCAGTGCGCCGATCTTGTGGAACTCTGTGGGCGACACCGGCGCGACCTCGAACCCGCGTTGGCCCTCGGCTACGATCAGGCCTTCGCACACCAGGCGGTTCAACAGCTCCCGCATGGTGTCGCGGACGGCGACGGCTGTGATCGCTGGCTTGGGGCCAGCGGGCATGGGATCGCGCTGGAAGCAATGCGTTTGCTGATCGACGAAAAGCGGGTCTGAGCCGCGGCCGGGTCGGCAAGGCGGCGGTGGCATCGCGCGAGGCTCAGAGCCGCGCGAACACCGCCAGCCAGACCGCATAGATCCCCGCCACGACCGCGACCCCTGCCACCTCGAGCGCACGGCTTCGCGCCGCATCCGGCTTCAGCCACCACCCCAGCCACCCGGACACGCGCGGCACTACCAGGCTCAGCACGAGGATACTGACCGCGTTCGCCAGAAACAGCGCCAGCCAGAACGGCATCCCCATCCGCTGCATCATCACCGGCGTCTGCACCGTCATGCCGAACAGGAACACGGTTGGGTATAGCAGCATCAGAACGACCATGTTCTGCTTCCACCCCGGCGCCTGGGCGCCAGCGCCGGCGGGAAACCACTGCGAGAACCCCGCCTGGACCACCCGGCTGCCGACCCGCACCGTCAACGGCTCCGCCTCCGTCAACAGCCGTGTCCGCTCCGGCGAGTCCATCCAGCCCTGCAGCGCCGCCTGGCTTTCGAAGCGCAGAATGCCGACGTAGTCGTCCTGCACCCCTGGGATCGGCGCCTCGAACCGGTATCCCTGGAACCCCCGTGCCTGCGCCTGCGCTGCTGCGACCTTCTGTTCCCACAGCTTGTATGCGGCCTCGGCGCCGGGCTTCACGCGTGTGCTGAAGACGATCGACACCGGCGCCGGCAGCGGCCCCGCCGCCTCGTCGCGCACCAGGTGGACGTCGTCCGGTCCTGCCACTAAGGGCTGGATGCGTTGCAGCACCGCCGCCCGTTCGCTCGAATGCAGCCACTCCGTCGCGGCCGCTTCGCCCCTGAAGCGCTGCAGGATGACCCAGTCCGGCTGCACCGGCGGATGCGGTGGCAGCACCGTCTGCTCGACGAAGCCCGGCCACTGTGCCACCGCGGCACTCATCTCCGCCTGCAACCGGCCGAACTCGAACGCCGCCGTCTCCGTGATGCGTGTCTGCGTGACGATCGTGACGGTGGTCACGCCGGTTCCCGCACCAGGCCCCCGAAGATACGGTCCGGCGTCAACGGCAGATGGGCGAAGCGCACGCCCGAGGCGTCTCGCAAGGCATTGGCGATGGCGGGCGCAACCGGGTTGATCGCGCACTCCCCCTGCGATTTTGCCCCCAGCGGCCCGATGCTGTCATGTGTATCGGCAAACATCACCTCGCTCGCCGGCACGTCGGCAAAGGCAGGGATGCGGTAGTTCCGCAGGCTCGGGTTCACGACCCGCCCGTCGGCATCATGATGCATCGTCTCGGTCAGCGCCCACCCGAACCCCATCCCGATGGCGCCTTCGATCTGCCCACGGCACTGCATCGGGTTGATCAGCGTGCCGATGTCCGCGGCATGCACGGAATGCAGGATGCGGATTTCGGCGGTATGCTGGTGCACCGCCAGCCGGATGCCGTGTACGTTGAAGGCCACCGTCCGCGGCGACAAATACGCCTTTCGCCGCACCTCGAACCGATGCCGGTCCGCAGTCCCCTCCGCGAACAACTGCGCAAGCGGGATCGCGCGGTTGCCACAGCATACCGCCTCGGCCGTCAGGATCGCACTGGCCCGCGCGGCCGTTCCGCCGCAGGCCCGATCCAGGATGTTGTCGCGCAACGCCTCCGCCGCCAGTACGACCGCCTTGCCAGCGACTACAGTTCCGGTGCTGGCGAAGGTGCCGGTGTCGTAGGGCGCCTGGTCCGTGTCGGCGTTGATGATGGTGATCTGCCCGGCCGGGCAATTCAGCACTGCGGCCGCCATCTGGCGGTGCGAGGTGACGGATCCGTTGCCCATTTCCGTCGAGCCCACCGCCAGGTGATAGCGCCCATCTGCTTGCAGCCGCATCTCGACGCCCGAGCGGTGCTCCGTTGGCGGCCCGCATTCCAGCATCGCGAGCGCGATCCCGGTGCCCTCCAACCATTCGGCGCCTGCGGGCTTCTCGGCACCCCGCCCGCTGCCCAGCGCGGTCTGCACCAGGTCCATGCACTCGGTCAGCCCGTAGCTGCCGAAATCCGCGTCCGACGGCTCGGCCCAGATCGACTCCATCCAGTCCCCTGGCCGCACCATGTTGTGCCGCCGGATCGCGAAGGGATCGAGCCCCAGCGTTGCGGCCAGGTCATCCATCGCGCACTCGATGGCGAAGGTGGTCTGCGACGCACCATAGCCCCGAAAGCCGCCGCCCGGCACCATGTTGGTGTAGACCGCATAGCCCGCGGCCTTCTTGTTCGCGCAGCGGTACACGATCAACGGGCTGGCCAGCGAGGCTGCCAGCGTTTCGCTCGCATGGCCGCCATAGGCTCCGGTATTGGACACCACGCGCAGCTCCAGCGCCGTCAGCGTGCCGTCGCGCTTGGCGCCGATCTTGACGTGTGTCGTCATCTGGTGCCGGGTCGTGGCCGCAGTGAACTGCTCCTCGCGCGTCAGCTCCCACTTCACCGGCCGTCCCGTCCGCACCGCGGCCAGCACGCAGAGATCTTCGGTGACCATCTCCTGCTTGCCGCCGAACCCGCCGCCGACCCGCTCGGTGAACACATGCATGGACCGCGATGGCAGGTTGAACACATGGCACAGCTTCTGTTGCACGATGAACGGCGCCTGGCTGCTGGTCCGCACATGGATGCGGCCAGCCTCGTCACGCCAGACGACTGACCCGTGGGTCTCCAGGTGCACGTGCTGCACCCGCGTGGTCGAGTAGGTCTTCTCGTGCACCACATCGGCCGCCGCGAAGCCGTCTGCCACGCAGCCCGTCTCTCCCGTGATCTCTGCGAACACGTTGCCCCGGCTCTCCAGCCCCTTGGCGTGCAGGATAGGCGCGTCCGGCAGCATCGCCGCCTCCGGGTCGAACACCGCCGGCAATGGTTCGTATCCGATCACCAGCG
>JAYVEG010000343.1:0-2334 GCA_043748985.1 Rhodospirillales bacterium | reverse complement strand
AGGCGCTGCTGGACCGGCGCATCGATTTTGCGGTGCACAGCCTGAAGGACCTGGAGACGGAGCTGCCGCCGGGGATCGTGCTGGCCTGCACGTTGAAGCGGGAGGATGCGCGCGACGCGTTGATCATCGGTCCCGGCTGCGTGACGGCGGTGGAGGGAGATCCTTGGGGAATGTTGCCGGCCGGCGCCGTGATCGGGACGAATTCGTTGCGGAGACAGGCGCAGCTGCTGCATGCACGGCCCGACCTGGTCACGAAGCTGATGCGTGGCAACGTGCAGCCGCGGATCGAGAAGGTGCAGCGGGGCGACTGCACGGCCAGCCTGCTGGCGCTGGCGGGTATCCGGCGGCTGGGGCTGCGCGACGTGCCGATGGTGGTCTTGGATGCGGAGGCGATGGTGCCGGCGGCCGGGCAGGGGATTGTGGGGATCACGGTGCGGGCGGCCGATGCGCCGCTGCATGGGCTGCTGTCGGGGATCGAAGACCCGGAGGCGCGGGCGGTGTCGACGGCGGAGCGGGCGATGCTTGCGGTGCTGGATGGGAACTGCCGGACGCCGATCGGCGGGCATGCGCGGCTGTTGCCGGCGGCGTCTGGGATGGTTGCCATGCTGCACCTGACGGGGTTGGTCGCGCGGGCCGATGGCAGCTTCATGCTGCGGCGCAGCCTGCATGGCCCGGCTGTCGATGCGGCCCGGATCGGCGCGGAGCTGGGGGCGAGCCTGCGGGGGGACAGCCCCTCCGACATCTTTGGTTGAGCCGTCCTTCGAGCCGCGACGGGAGATCGAGGGGGGTCGTCACGCGGTCTTGATCACGCGGCCGGCCGCGGATGCGGTGGCGACGGCGGAGCGGGTGCGGCGCCTGGGGTGGGTGCCGGTGGTGGCGCCGGTGCTGGAGATCGAGACGCTGGAGATCGGACGACCCGGGGCGATCGACGGGATCGTGGTGACCAGCGGCAACGCCCTGGCCTCGGTTTCGGATTGGGCCGAGACGCGGCTGCTGTGCGTGGGGGATGCGACGGCGGAGCGGGCGCGGGGGGCCGGGTTCCTGGATGTGCGCAGCGCCGGGGGGGATGCGACGGCGCTGGCGGCGGTGGCGGCGCGGCATTTCGGACAGGGTGCGCGCCTGCTGTTCCCGACCGCGGAGGGGGAGGGCATCGGGCTGGCGGAGGCGTTGCGGGGGGCGGGGTTTGGGGTGGATAGACGGCTGGGGTATGCGGTGCGGCCGGTCGGGGCGATGCCGGAGGCGGCGGTGGCGGCGTTGGAGGGCGGCCGGGTGCATGCGGCGCTGTTCCTGTCGGCACGCACGGCGGGGGTTTTTGCCGGCCTGGTGGGGCCGCCGTTGCGGGGAAACCTGGTTGGCATCGATGCGCTGGCGATCGGCGCGGCGGCGGCGGATGCACTCACCCTCTTGCCCTGGCGGCGGGTCCGTGTGTCTTTAGGTCCGACCTTGGACCAGGTGCTGGCGCTGCTATGAACGACGAGCTTCCCCCGACTTCTTCCCCGACCCCCCATTCGGCTTCTGGCCCGTCTTCTGGCCCGGCCTCAGGCTCGGCAGACGCTTCGAGCCCGCCATCGACGGGTGTGCCCGAGCGGGCGCGGATCGATCAGCCGCAGCCGAACAAGCGGCTGGATGCGCTGCCGGTGTTGTATCTTGTGGGGTTCGTGATCCTGGCGGCGTCGCTGATCTATCTGTGGAAGCACCCGAGCCTGCCGCGCAACGCGGCGCTGGAGGTCGCGCGGATGGATGGCCTGCGTGAGCAGATCAACGCGATCCAGGGCCGGGTCGATCAACTGGAAACCCGGAAGGCCGGTCCGGATGTTGCGGCGTTGATCGCGCCGTTGCAGGAGCGGGTCGTCGAATTGTCGTCTCGTCCGCAATCGAGCGCGCCGCCGCCGCCGGACCTGGCGCCGCTGATCACGCGGATCAAGGCGTTGGAGCAGCGGCCGTTGCCGCCGCCGCCGGTGGACATGTCGCGGCTGGAGGCGCGGATCGCTGCGCTGGAGGGCAAGCCGCCGGTCGATCTGGCGCCGTTGCAGCGGAGCGTCGATGCGGTTGGGAAGAAGGCAGCCAGCGACCTGGTTGTGCTCGGCACCCGGTTGGATGGGATCGAGGCCCAGGGCAAGGCGACTGCGGAGCAGGGCAAGCAGACGGCGGACCGGCTGGGTGCGGTGGCGTTGCAGGCGCAGCTTTCGGGCAAGCTGCAGGCGGCGGCGGCGTCCTTGGCGGCGGGGCAGAGCGTGGGTGACCTGCCGGGGGCACCGCCGGCTTTGGCACGGTTCGCGCGTGACAAGCCGCCGACGGAGGCCGGGCTGCGGCTGAGCTTCGACAAGGCGGCCG
>JAYVEG010000342.1:0-2335 GCA_043748985.1 Rhodospirillales bacterium | reverse complement strand
GGCCATCAGCGCCTGCCGGAACTCCAGCGGGTCGCGCCCCGCCGCATGCGCCAGCTCGTCGACGAAGCACTCCAGGTAGAACGCGTTCTGGTTCAGGTTGACGCCGCGCCACGGCCCCACCGGCACATGCGTGTTGCGCATGGCGTAATCCACCAGCAGGTTCGGGACGGCCATGTAGCCGAACTCCTCCGGCCCCACCCCCTGCATCTGCCGCATATCCGTCCCCGGCAGGTTCCCGTCCGGCCGCAAGCCGGCATTGATGCTCTGCCCGCTGATCCGCATCTGCAGGCCGACCAGGTTGCCCGCTGCATCCAGCCCGCCCTTGAACGCCGCCTGGCTGATCGGGCGATAGAAGCAATGCTGCATGTCCTCCTCACGCGACCACAGCACCTTGACCGGCCGCCCCGGCACCTGCTTGGCGACCGCCACGGCCAGGCGCACGTAATCCTGCTGTCCCCGCCGCCCGAACCCGCCGCCCAGGGTGAACTTGTTCACCCGCACCCGCTCCAGCGGCACGCCCGCAACCTCGGCGGCGGCGGCCAGCGTCGCGTCGCCGTTCTGCGTGCCCACCCACACCTCGACGCCGCCATCGGCCACCATCGCCGTGCAGTTCATGGGCTCCAGCGTCGCATGGTTCAGGAACGGGGTGGCATAGGTCGCTTCCAGCAGCTTTGCCGCGCCGGCCATCGCCGCCTTCGCGTCGCCGATCACGTTGCCCGCGCCCGCATCCCCGGCCGTCAGCCCCTCGGCCATCCGCGCCGCGATGCCGGCGCTGTCCACGTCGCCGCGGCCACGCTCGTCCCACCGGATCGGCAGTGCATCCAGCGCCGTCTTCGCCTGCCACCACGTATCCGCCACCACCGCCACGCCGTAGTCGAACACCGGCACCACCTGGTGCACGCCGGGCCGCTTCAGCACGGCGGCGGCGTCGAACGAGATCAGCTTGCCGCCGAACACCGGGCTTTGCGCGATAGCCGCGTTCAGCATGTTGGGCAGCCGGACATCGATGCCGTATTTCAGGCTGCCGTTCAGCTTCGGCGCCGTGTCCAGCCGCGGCACCGGCTGCCCGATGATCGTCCAGTCCTTTTCCGCCTTCAGCGCCACGTCCTTCGGCACCGGCAGCGCAGCGGCCGCCAGGGCCAGCTCGCCATACCGCGCCGACTTGCCCGATGCATGCGTCACCACCCCCAGCTTCGCCCGGCACTCCCCAGCCGCCACGCCCCACTGGTTGGCCGCCGCCTGCACCAGCATCATCCGCGCCGCCGCCCCGCCCTGCCGCACGTAATCGACCGACGTGCGCAGCCCGCGGCTGCCGCCGGTCGACATGTCGCCCCAGGCGCGCTTGGACGCATAATTGTCGTGCGGCGAAACCAGCTCGGCCCGGATCTTCGACCAGTCCGCCTCCAGTTCTTCTGCCACAAGCTGCGCCAGCCCGGTCATGGTGCCCTGCCCCATCTCCGACCGGGCAATCCGCACCACCACGGTGTCGTCGGGCTGGATCGACACCCAGATCCCGACCTCCGCGCCCTTCGATCCAGCCACTGCAGCCGGCTGCGCCCGCAGCGCACCGCCCGGCACCATCCACCCCAGCGTGAACACACCCGCCCCAACCCCGGCCAGGAAACCCCGGCGGCGCAGCACGACAGACGACGTGTCCATACCGGTCTCTCCCATCACGCGTGGCTCAGGTCGACGTTCTTCAACGGCAGCGATCGCACCCGCTTGCCCGTTGCCGCAAAGATCGCGTTCAAAACCGCCGGGGCCGCGACTGCGATCGTCGGCTCGCCCACGCCGCCCCAGAACCCGCCCGACGGCACCAGCACCGCCTCGATCTTCGGCGTGTCCTCCATCCGGGCCACCTGGTAGGTGTCGAAGTTGGCCTCGACCGCGCGCCCCTTCTCGATCGTGCTCTCGGAATACAGCAGCGCGCTCAGGCCGTAGGTGAAGCTGCCCTCCACCTGCGCCGTCACCTGATCCGGGTTGACCACGTTGCCGCAATCCGTCGCCGCGACGATCCGGTGCACCTTCAGCACGCCCTTGGCGCTGACCGAGACTTCCGCCACCGCCGCCGTATAGCTGCCATAGCTCGCCACCTGGCATATCCCGCGGAACACCCCCGGTGCCGTCGGCGTGCCCCAGCCGGCCTTGGCCGCCACCGCGTTCAGCACCGCAAGCTGCTTCGGGTTCTTGCCCATCATCGCCTGCCGGAACGCCAGCGGGTCCTTGCCCGCCGCCGCCGCCAGTTCGTCGACGAAGCACTCCATGTAGACCGCGTTCTGGTTCGCGCTGACGCCGCGCCAGAAGCCCACCGGCACGCTGGTGTTGCGCATCGCAT
>JAYVEG010000341.1:0-51266 GCA_043748985.1 Rhodospirillales bacterium | reverse complement strand
CGATCGTCAATGCGATGACCCAGTCGCTGGCCTGGCTGCAAACCGCGACGCCCGGGCAGAAGCTGGCCGCGGTGGTCTGGATCCGGCAAGCCATCCTGGCCGCCGCGCTGTTCGGCCTATGGTATGAGTTGACGGAATTGGAGATACTCTCCCCGTTCTTTTTCGGCCAGCCCATCGCCGTCATGGCCCAGGTCTGGGACTGGTTCTACAGCGGCAAGATATTCGCGCATCTGTTCACCATCCTGATCGAGACGCTGCTGGCGTTCGCCATCGGCACGCTGCTTGGCATGGTGGTCGGCCTCTGGCTGGGCTTCATGCGCGACACGGCGCTGCTGCTGAAGCCGTTCCTGTATGCCATGAACTCCATGCAGCGGGTCGTTCTCGCGCCCATCTTCGCGGTCTGGTTCGGCCTGGGCATCTTGTCGAAGGTGCGCTCGGCGTGACGCTGGTGTTCTTTTTGGTGTTCTTCAATGTCTTCCAGGGGGTGCGCACGCGGCAGTTCGGCGCGCGCGCACACCGAGTAGCCGCCAAGGCCGCGCCCGAGGGCCGAGACGACAGTCATCTCCGCCCGCACCATGCCCCGGAACGTCGGCATGATGGCCTTGGTGCGTGGAGTAGGCTCGGCGAGACAGGCGAGGTAGTCGGGCGCGTGCAGGCAAGAGGTGTCGTCCAGCGCGTACCACGTGAAATATTGCCGGTCTGCGGCAACCGCCAAATAGCGCCGCGCCTGACGGAACCCGGCAAACCCGAGGCGCTGCGGCACGTGCTCATTCTGATACCAGGCCTCGTAGGCTGCGGTGTCGCCGGCATGGTCGTTCCACACCGCAAGCACGCCGCCCGTCATCCCAGATAATCGGCATTCGCCTCGCCGAGCCGCGGGGCCGCGACCGGCTTGGCAGAAGGCGGGGCCCGGAATGCGGCCGCGATCGCCACGGGCAGCGCTGCGATGTGCGCCGCGTCCGTGCCGCTGCGGCGATCGAACAGGCCGCGGGCGGCGAAATGCGGGTCCGCCGCAGCCTCCTCCGGCGTCGCGACGATCGTGCAGCAGCAATCCGCGGCCTCGAACACGGCGCGCCAATGCGCAGCCGGCTGGGCTGCGATCAACCGGGTAACGGCCTCGATCGCGTCGGCGCCGTCGCCTAGCTCCGGCCGCAACCCGATCGCGGTGCAGAAGATCGACCAGAACCGGTCCTCGATTGGCGCCGCAGCCAGGATGCGGCCATCCGCGGTGGGGTAGAGGTAGTACCGTGCCGTGGCGCCCGTCACCAGGCCGGTCGCATTGCCAGGCCAGTCGCCGGTGGCCGCCCCTTGGCTCATCGACCAATAGAGGAATGGCATCAGCCCGTCGGTCATCGCGATATCGAGGTGGCAGCCCAGCCCGGTCCGCTCCCGCTGCATCAGGGCGAGCAGGATGTTGACGACGGCCGGGTAGGTCCCGCCGCCGATGTCGGCCACCAGCGCGGGCGGCACGACGGGGCGGTCGGCGGGGCCATAGGCCAGCCCTAGCATGCCGGCATCGCCCTGGTAGTTGAGGTCGTGCCCGGCCCTGTCACGCTTCGGCCCGCTCTGTCCATATCCGGTGATCGAGCAGTAGATGATGGCGGGATTGATCGCCGCCACAGCCTGGTAGCCCAGTCCCAGGCGCGCCATCACCCCGGGACGAAACTGCTCCACCAGCACATCCGCCCGCGCGAGCAGCGGACGCAGCCGGGCAAGGTCCGCCGTATTTTTCAGGTCCACCGCCAGGGATCGCTTGCCGCGGTTCAGCATGACGAAGTTGGCGCTGTCCTCGCCCATCTTGGGGCTGTAGCCGCGCATATCCTCGCCGGTGCCGGGGCGCTCGACCTTGATGACCTCGGCCCCGGCCTCCGCCAGCATCAACGTCGCCATCGGACCAGGCAGCAGCGTGCTGAAATCCAGGACCAGCCGGCCTGCGAGCGGCTGCATCAGCGCATCCGTTGCTTGGCAACCCTGGCGCGCCGAGCGGGGGCATAGGCGGCCTCGCCATACTGCTCGAACAGCGCCTGAGACACGTCGTGATGCGCGGCGAGGCCGGTCCGCTCCAGCAACTCGATCGGGCCCTCGGGGTAGCCGAGGCCGAGGCGTAGCGTGGTGTCCATGTCTGACGCGGTCGCCAAGCCCTCGTCCAGCCGGCGCAGCGCCGCGTTCCAGTACGGGCGCAGCAGGCGATCGACGATGCGCCCGGCGAAGTCGGCGCACACCGAAACCTGCAACCCGGCGTCTTCCAGCATTGCGCGGGCGGCCATGACCGCAGACTCGGGCGTGGCCGGCTGGCGCACCAGCTCGACCAGGTCGGACGGGGCCGCATCGCCCATGCGGAAGCGTGCAAAGCCCAGCACGACGCTGCCCTCCTCGCCGCGTGCCTCGCCGGTGTGCACGCCCAGGCATTCGGTGCCGAGTTCGACCAGCACCGCGACATAGGGCGAGAGGTCGGGGGGGATGTGCGCACCGGCCTGAGCGCCGGCCAGGATCAGGATGGCGGCATCGGGGACAGAGGCGTCGATCAACGCATGTGCGTCGGGAAACGATCGGCTTTCGCCATGCCGGATGAAGCTGTGCGCCATCGTATCAAGCCCCATACATCGTGTTGCCGTCATAGGTGTAGAAGCCCTGGCCGGACTTGCGGCCCAGATGCCCGGCCGCGATCATCCGCCGAACCAGGGGCGGACACGCGGCGCGCGGCTCGTTGGTCACGCCATAGAGCGCGTCGCACAGCAGCAGCTGCGTATCGAGCCCGATGAGGTCCAGCAGTTCCAGCGGCCCCATCCTGTAACCCAGCGCCCCCTTCAGCGCCCGGTCGATATCGGCCGGTGCCGCCACGCCCGCTTCCACCATACGGATGACGTCGTTGTTGAAGGGCACCAGGAAGTAGTTCAGCACGAACCCCGGATTGTCCTTCACCTTCACCGGTCGCTGGCCCAGGGCCATGCAGAAGGCCCATGCGGCATCGAAGCTGTCCGGCGCCGTCGTCAGCCCGGGCGCCATCTCGACCAGCTTCATCAGGGGCGCCGGCAGGCAGAAGTGCATGCCCACGAACCGGTCCGCCCGGCCGGACCCGCCGGCGATCTCGGTGATGGACAGGGTGGAGGTGTTCGAGGCGAACATCGTCGCCGCGGGGCACACCTTGTCCAATGCAGCGAACAGCCGATGCTTGACCGTCAGTTCCTCGAACACCGCCTCGATGACGATGTCGGCTTCCGCCAGGTCGGCCAGGTCGGTCGTACCGGACATCGCGGCGAGGGCGGCGACCGACTGTTCGGCCGTCATGCGTTTGCGCTCCACCGATTTGGCGAAGAAACTCTCGGTCTGTGTCCTGGCGCGGGCGAGGGCGTCGTCGCGCGTGTCATAGACGATGGTGCGGAAACCGGCGCGCGCCGCGACCAGCGCAATCCCTGCGCCCATGGTGCCTGCGCCGGCGACGGCAACGGTGCGGATGGTAGTGGTCATTTCTGGATGAAACTCCGGCCGATCAGCTGGCGGTGCACCTGGTTCGTGCCCTCCCAAATCTGGGTGATCTTCGCGTCCCGCATCAGCCGTTCCACGCGGTAGTCACGGCAATACCCATAGCCGCCATGCAGCTGAACCGCGTCCGTCGTGATCCGCATCGCGAGGTCGGAGGCGCGCATCTTCAGCATGCTCGCCTCGATACCGAAGTTGGATTCGCCCTCGTCGATCATCCGCGCCACATGCCACATCCAGGCCTCGCACTGCGCCAGATCGGTCGCCATATCGGCGAGCATGAACTGCACGCCCTGGAAATCGATGATGCGCTTGCCGGATTGCTTGCGGCCGTTGATGTAGTCGACGGCATCCTCGAAGGCGCCGCGGGCAATGCCCAGCGCCTGCGCCGCGACGCTCGGGCGCGACTTGTTCAATGACGAAAGCAGGATGCGCAGACCCTCGCCGGGCTCTCCGAGCAGGTTGGCCCGCGGCACCCTGACCTGGTCGAACGACAGCGCTGCGGTGCTGCTGGCGCGGTGGCCCATTTTGTCCTCGGTGCGCAGCACGGACAGGCCCGGCATCCCCTTCTCGACCACCAGGGCGGAAATGGCGGCCTTCGGGTCGTTGATCTCCGACCATTTGCCGAAGACCAGCAGCACATCGGCGACGTCGCCGTTGGTGATGAAGATCTTGCTGCCATCCACCAGGATGTCGTCGCCATCCGGGGTGAAAGACGTGCGCATGCCTGTCGCGTCCGACCCTGCCGCCTCCTCGGTGATCACCAGCGACACCAGCCCGCCCTCCGCGATCCGTGGCAGCAGACGGTGCTTCTGCTCCTCGTTGCCGTAGTCGATCACCGGCTTGATGCCGTGGAAGTTGGTCGCCCAGATGATGCCGGTGCTTGCGCAGGCCTTGCTGATCTCACGCACGCAATCGAGGTAGCCGGTGTAGGTCAACCCGGCCCCGCCATAGGCCTCCGGGATGAACATCGCGTTCAGGCCCAGCTGATTGATGGCCTGCACGTTGTCCCATGGGAACGCGCCGGTACGGTCGTACTCCGCAGCCCGCGACGCGATGGGACCGCGCGACAGGGCGCGGACACTGTCCAGCAACATGGCCTCGGTTTCTGGGTGCGTCAGGCTGGCGTCGAGGCGGTCCAGCACGGTTCGGGTGTCGTTGCGCATGATCGATCCTTGCGGGGCTAAGCCCGTTGATGTGCTCAATGAGCGATGCCCTGGGCACCGTCCAGATAGATGGTCTCGCCGCTCAGGAACGCGTTGGGCTCGGCGATCAACTGCCCGACAAGCCGCGCCACCTCGGCCGGTTGGCCCGGCCGCCGCCCCGGGATGCGACGGGCGAGGTAGTTACGGAGCGCGCTGCCCTCGGCCATGGTCTCGCGGTTCAGGTCGGTTTCGATATAGCCAGGGGCGACGTTCACGACCTGGATGTCGTCGGCCGCCCATTCGACCGCGAGGCAGCGCGTGATGGCGCCCACCGCCGCCTTGCTGGCGCAATAGGCCAGGTTGCGCTTCACGCCGAGCTTGTCGAAGAACGAGCCTATGTTGACGATCACGCCGCCACCCGACCGCACGAGAAACGGATGCGCCTCCCGGCAAGCGGCGAAGACGGCGGTCGCGTTGGTCGCCATGACCGCATTGAAATCGTCCGTGGCGAGGGTGGCGCTGCGTCCCTCGGTATGAAACCCGGCATTGTTGACCAGACCGGCCAATCCGCCCGTCTGGTCCGCCAGAGTGGCGAAAGCCGCCTGCAGATCGGCCTCCCTCGTCACGTCACACCGGATGGCGATCGCACCATCCGGCCCGGTGCCGCTGCGTGACAGGCATCCCACAGTCAGACCGCGCGCCATCAGGTCCCGCACGACAGCGGCGCCGATACCGCGGTTGCCGCCCGTGACGGCGATTGCGGATTTGCGAGGCGCCGGCATCAGCGGTCCTCGAACCGGGCAGGGCGCTTGGCGGCAAAGGCCGCCATGCCCTCGGTGGCGTCGGCGGTCTGGAAGGCCAAAGTAGACAGGTCCGCCTCGATCCGCAGCCCCTCGTGCAGCGGCGTATCCAGCGCGCGCGCGACCGCCTCGCGGGCCAGATGTTGGGCAACCCGCCCATATCCGGAGAATTCGGCAGCAAAGGCCAGGCCAGCCGCCAGCATGTCTCCCTCGACGATGCGGTTGACCAGGCCCATCCGCTCCGCCTCTGCCGCCGTCACTGTGCGTCCGGTCATGATCATGTCCAGGGCGCGCGCCGGACCCACCAGACGCGGCAGGCGCTGCGTACCACCATACCCGGGAATGAGACCCAGCTTGATCTCCGGCAGCCCCATCTTCGCGCCCGCTGCCGCCAGGCGGAAGGTGCAGGCCATGGCGAGTTCCAGGCCGCCGCCGAAGGCGAACCCGTTGATCAGGGCGACCGAGGCCTGCGGCAGGCGGTCAAGCTTTGCGAACACGGACTGGCCCAGTTCCGCGCCCTGCTTCTGCTCCATCAGGCTGCGGCCCTGAAGCTCCTTGATGTCGGCCCCGGCGCAGAACGCCTTCGGTCCTGCGCCAGTGATTAGAAGCACCCGCGCATCGCTGGCTGCAACCTCGTCGAACAACTGCCCGACCGCCTTGATGATGGCGAAGGACAAGGCGTTCAGCGTTGCTGGACGGTCGAGCGTCAGCACCGCGCAATCGCCGTGCCGTTCCAGTCTCGGGATCATGCCGGTTCCGTCCAGCGCACCGGCATCGGCCGAATATGGCCGTCGCGCGCCCACACGACCAGTTCGCGCTTCAGCACCTTGCCGCTGGCGGTCAGCGGGAAGGCGTCGAGCACCGCCAGGTATTCCGGCATGTCGTATTTCGACAGACCCTGGCCCGCGAGGTGCCGCAGCACGCTCATGGCCTCGAGGTCGGTGTCCTCGGCCGGGATCACGGCAAGGCATACCTTCTCGCCAAGCCGCTCGTCAGCCACGGCAAAGGCGGCCGCGCGGGCGATGGCGGGATTCCGCATGGCCAGATCCTCGATCCGAGCGGGATGGATGTTGTGGCCACCGCGGATGATCAGATCCTTCTTGCGACCCATGATCTCGAGGCCGCCGCGGGCATCCAGGCGGCCCAGATCGCCGCTGAGGAACCAGCCATCGCGGTTAAAAGACCGCTCCGTCGCCTCCTGGTCGCCGAAATAGCCAAGCATCAGACAGGCGCCGCGGCTGCCGATCTCGCCGGCGCCGCCGGCAGGCGCCGGCATGTCCGGGTTGTCCGCGTCGAAGATGGCAACCTCGTACCCGGCGCAGGCTCGGCCGCACGTGCCGATGATCGTCTCCACATCGTCATCGGGCCGCGTGTATTGGTGGGAGCTGTTTTCGCTCATCCCGTACACGTTCTGCGGAATGACCCCGCGATCGAGGAAGCTGCGCGCCACGGCCCGCGGGATCGGGCTGCCGGCCATGTAGAAGGTGCGGACCTGCCCGAGCCTGTCCAGGCCGCGCCGCGCCATTTGGGTCTGGATATCCATGGCATGGGTGGGAACGCCCATGACATAGGTGGCCCGGCTCTCGACGATCCAATCGAGGCCGCTCATCCCGGTCGAGCTGTCATTCACCACCAACTCCATTCCTGCCGCCATCGCCTGCGCCAGTGCAACGGTGCCGATATGGTGGCTCATGGGACTGAGGCTCAGGACGACGTCGCCATGGCCATGGCCCCAGTCGGCCACCAGGGCCCGTCCGTTGGCGAGCAGGGTGTTGTCGGAATGCAGCACGCCCTTGGGCAGACCGGTCGTGCCGGAGGTGAAGGCAAGGTAGACCGGCTGGTCCGCATCGTCCGACGGCGGCGCGAGAGGAGCCTCGGCATGGCTGGCCGGAAACGGCGGAGCTTCCGAGCGGCCCACGTCGAATACTGCTGTCAGTCCACCCATCAGCCCGAACACGCTCCTTGCGCGTGCGTCGGCGCCATAGCCCGAAAGGCCGATGAAGCCGCGGGCGCGGATGCGGGTCAGCAGGGCCGCGACCTCCGCCGCGGTGTAGTTCTGGTGCAGCGACGGATTGCAGACAAGGCCGGCGCGCGAGCAGGCCAGAAAGGTGATGACGGCCTCCACCCGGTTCGGCAGCCACAGCGAAACCCGGTCGCCGCGGTGTAGACCCGACGCGACCAGGGCTGCAGCCACCGCATCCACCCAGTCGACCAGCGCCGACCAGGTCAGCCGGTTTGTGGCATCGCGCAGGGCATAGGCCGCCGGCCGCTCCCGAGCGTGGCGGGCCGCCAGGGCATACAGCGTATCCTCGCGCCAGCTGCCCTCCGCATAGTAGCGGCGGGCCAGCTTCGGATCGTGCAGGGTCAGCAGGGTTGCCATGTCAGTGGCCGAACTCGCCCGGGTCCGGGTCGCGCCGGGCGGCGAAGGATTTCGACAGTTCCTTGCTCTCACGGCTGTCGAGATAGGGGCGCAGCAGAAGGTCGTGGGCCATGCGCGCCAACCCCCCCACGCCGCCGTGCCGGGCCGCGAAGGCGCCCTTGATGGCGGCCAGCGCGAATGGGCCACGGTTGGCGATCTCCAGCGCCATCTTTCGCGTCTCGGCCGCGAGGTCCGCATCCGGCACGACGGTGTTCACCAGACCCCATTCCTGCGCCTGCTGGGCCGAGAGCTTGGGGTTGAGGAACCACATCTCCTTGGCCCGCTTGCGCCCGATCAGATCCTCGAGCACCCAGGTGCCATACCCGGCGTCGAAGCTTCCCATCATCGGGCCAACCTGCCGGAACACCGCGCTTTCCTTGGCGATCGTCAGATCGCAAACGACGTGCAGCACGTTGCCGCCGCCCACTGCGAAACCGTTGACACTGGCAATGACCGGCTTCTGCAACCGCTCGATGCTCTCATACATCTCCAGCGTCGGTAGCACGCCGGCATAGAGTGTCGTGTCCTCCATGCCCTCCTTCCGGCCGCCGATGCAGAAGAACCGGTTGCCCGCCCCGGTGATGACCAGCACGCGGGTCCGGGTCTCTCGCCGCACCGCGTTGATGCAGTCGCGGATCTCGTGACACATATCGGCCGTGAACATGTTGCCGTCATCGGGCCGGTTCAGCGTCAACGTGCCGACGGGCCCGTCCTCGGAATAGAGGATCGTGTTGTACTCGGTCATGCCGTCTCCTCTTCCCTGCTTTGGACAGGGTTCTCACCTATGATGCCGAGTTCCTGCAGGTCCGCAATCTGCTGCGGAACCCACCCCAGCCAGTCCGCCAGAACCGCAGCGGCATCGGCACCCAGCCGAGGCGGCGCGGCGCCGGGCCCCGCAGATGCGCCGTCGATCTGGATCCCGAGCCCAACCTGCGGAATGCGGCGCTCGCCGTCCTGGATCGCATAGAGCAGGCCACGGTCCCGCAGGTGCGGATCTGCTGCCACCTCGTCCAGGCGGTTGATCGGACCGGCGGGGACGCCGGCTTCCGCCAGCACGCGCAGCCACTCTGCCCTGGGCCGCTGCCGCAGCACCGCGGCGATGCGCGCAACGATCGCCGTCCGGTCGGCCCGGCGATCGGCATTGCTGGCATGCTCCGCCGCCGCCTCCGGTGCCCCCACCGCGATCCAGAACCGCCGCCAGATCGCGTCGTTGCCAAGACCCAGGGTCATCGGCTCGTCAGCGGTTTCGAAGGCCTGGTAGATGGCGATCACGCTGTCCCGCGCGCCGGTGCGCCGGGGCAGCTCGCCCGAACCGAGATAGCTGACCAGGCGCGGCGCCATGAACCGGGTCATGCTGTCGATCATCGCCACGTCGACCAGATGACCGGCCCCGGTGCGCTGCCGATCCAGCAGCGCACAGACCGCGGCAAAGGCGGCATCCATCCCGGCGATGAGATCGGCGGCGGGCGTCCCGACTTTCTGTGGCGGGGCAATGGCCTCGCCGGTCAGATCCATCACGCCGCTATACCCCTCGGCGATCAAGTCATAGCACGGAAGGTCCCGCCTGGCGCCCGCCAGCCCGAAGCCGGTCAAGCTGACGGCGATCAGGCGCGGGTTGATCGCGGCCAACCGGGGCCAGTCGAGCTTCAGCTTTGTCTGCACCCGCGGCACCTGGTTCATCACCAGCACGTCCGCCCGGGCGATCAGGTCATCCAGCACAACCCGCCCCTGGGCCGCCGCACAATCCAGCACCAGGCTGCGCTTTCCTCGGTTGACGCTGAGGAACCACAGCGATTCCGTGCCCAGGAACGGCGGACCCCAGGCGCGGGCGTCGTCGCCGCCAGGCCGCTCCAGCTTGACGACGTCGGCGCCCATGTCGGCCAGCAGCATGGTCGCATAAGGACCGGCGATGCTGGTGCTCAGGTCCAGCACGCGCGTCCCGGCAAGCAGGCCATGCGGCGCCGATCGGGGTGGCCCCGGCAGATCGTCCAGCGGCAAACCAGAGGGTCGGCCCGTCGCCGCCAGGCGATCGGAGTGCGTCGTCATCACTTTACCAACGGACAACCACCCTCGGCCAATGGGCGCCAGGCCTCGGCAGCAGGAATGGTGGCAACGACGCGCATCAGGTCCCACTCGCCCTTGGAGTCGGCGGGCGCCTTGGCCTCCATCAGATACATGTCCCGGAGCATACGGCCGTCCGTGCGGATAACCCCGTCATGCGTCATGAAGTCGTTGACCGGGATCGCCCGCATCTGGGTCATTACCGGCCCGGAGGCAACCGTGCCGGCCGCCTTCACCGCCTTTAGCCAATGCGTGACGGCGCTGTAGATTCCGGCCTGGAACATGGTCGGCGGTTTGCCGTGGATGGCCTGGAAACGCTTCGAGAATTCCCTGGTCGCATCGTTCTGGTCCCAGTAGAAGGCCTCGGTGAACAGCAGCCCCTGCGCGGTCTCGAGTCCGAGCGCCTTGATGTCCGTCAACAGGGTCAGCAATCCGGCGAGCTGCTGGCCGCTTTTCGTGATGCCGAACTCCTTTGCCTGCTTGACCGCACCGATCAGGTCGCCGCCGGAATTGGCCAGGCCGATGACCTGCGCGCGTGACGCCTGCGCCTGCAGCAGGAACGAGGAGAAATCGCTGGTGCCTTGCGGATGACGGGCCACCCCGACAACGGTCCCGCCGCCGCTTCTCACGACGCCTGCCGCGTTCTCTTCGAGCGAAAGGCCGAACGCGTAGTCACTCGTCAGGAAGAACCAGCTCTTGCCGCCTCGCTTCAGCACGGCTGAAGCCGTTCCTTTTGCCAACGCGTAGGTGTCGTAGACCCAATGGATACCGGTGGGTGAACAGAATTTCCCGGTCAGGTCGGTCGAGCCGGCCGAGGTCGTGATCGTGATCTTGCCGCGTTCTCTGGCAAGACCCTGGACGCCGATTGCAACGCCGGAATGACCAAGGCCCGTGATCAGGTCCACCTTGTCGATATCGTACCAGCGCCGGGCGATCCCGACACCGACATCGGTCTTGTTCTGCAAATCGGCGCCTAGGATTTCGATCTTCTTGCCAAGTATGCTACCGCCGAAATCCTCGACCGCGAGCCGCGTCGCGACCAGGTCTCCGGGGCCCTGCAAGTCCGCATTGATCCCTGACATGTCGTCCAGGACGCCGATTTTCACCGTCGGGCTGTCATCATCGGCCGAAGCCGGTCTGCAAAGTGCGAAACCGCTGCACAGCATCGTCAAAACTAAAAGCACAGTGCGGCTCGGCATGATGTTGTTCCCCCCGTGTCCGATTTCTTGAACGCGTCATCGCGCTAATCACGGTAGGGCAAACCGCGTGCCAGTCAGCAGGCGCATGCATGGGGCTGTGACGAAGGGGTTTTGTATTTTCTGAGGACACTTAATGACTAATTGTCGTTATCGAGTACACTCGGCGTGCAAGAGCTGGCCACGTATCGACGCTCTCATCTGTATTGATGAAAGCCGGAAGCTTGAATTGCGAGACATCCCCGCGCCTCCGACGCCCGCACCCGGCTACGGCACAGTCAAGATCGACGTGGCTGCGATCAACCGCATCACCGGACCAGCCATCGAAGACGGCGCGTCAAGCAGTCGGCATATCAAGGAGGTACACGGCAACGTGGCCGGGGGACCTGGACCCTGAGTGCCTGGAAAATCCCGCAGCAAATTCAATGAGTTGTGTTGACAGAAACACTGCGCCAGTCGCTTGTGAAGCAGACTTGTGGAGCAGTCAAGGGGCGGGGCCGCTTCCGGTTTCCGTTACGAGTTCCTGGCTTTCTCGCATCCGGATCCCTCATCGTATCGGCAGGGATACCGAACGGGGGCGGAAGACATGTATATGCTTCAACACCTTCAACTACGGCTCCCGCCGCAAGCCAAACTGCATCGGTCCGGACAACCGCAAAGCCATGCGCTTGCTCACCAACCACCTGATCGACCTCGGCCATTGCCGCTTCGGCGTCATCGCGCAATCCATCCAGAACAACGACCGCGCAGCCGGCCGCCTGAACGGCATCAAGGACGCCCTCTCCGAGGCCGGCCTCATTTTGAAACCCGCGCACTTCGCCGAAGGCCGCTCGGCCATCGCCGAAGGCAGGGCCCTGTTCGCCGGCATCATCGTCCGCAAACCACGCCCGACCGCCATCATACGCGGCAACGCCTAACCTCGCCGTGGGCGTCGTGCTGGAGGCACTCGGCCAGGGCCTCCGCGTCCCCGACGACCTCTCGATCGTCGGATATGTCGACGTCGAGATCATGAAGGAACTCCCGGTCCCCATCACCACTCTCCGAGTGCAAAGCGCCGAAGTCGGACGCCGGGCTGTAATGCTCCTGATCGACGCAGTCCACGGGCGCCCAAGCGCCGTCGAACGGGAATGCGACGTCGAAATCGTCAAGCGAGCATCCTCAGGCCCGGTTCCCATAGGCCCGACCCAATCATGCCCGCCCGCACCGGCCGTAAGCGGTGCACCGAGGCTTTGATCTGTGCTTGCGGATGATCAGGAGGTCGCCGGGGCAGCCCAGTTCCATGGCATGAGCTTGTCGATGCGCGCCTGTGGCCAACCATTCACCAGGCGGGTCAGCATCTCGGTGAGGTAGCGTTGCGGCTCGACGGCGTTCAGCTTGCAGGTCTCGATCAAGGATGCGATCGCGGCCCAACTGGCCGCCCCCTCGTCGCTCCCCGCGAATAACGCGTCTTTTCTGGACAGGGCCACCGGACGCATGGCGCGCTCGACCGTGTTGGTGTCCATCTCGATGCGGCCGTCGTGCAGGAACCGCTCCAGCCCGTCCCAGTGCTTCAGCGCGTAGCCGATGGCCTGGGCCGTTGGACCACGCAGGGGCAGCGTCCCCACCTGGGCCTGGAACCAAGTGCGCAGGTCCGCCACCAGTTTCTGGCTTTTTGCCTGCCGCACGTCCCGCCGGTGGGCGGCGTCCTTGCCGCGGATATCGGCTTCGATCCGATACAGCGCGGCGATGCGGGCCAATGCCTCCGTTGCGATCGGCGACGCTCCGGTCTTGGCCTGGTCGTAGAAGCCCCGGCGCACGTGGCGCCAGCAGTAGACCAGCGTCACGCCCGGCCCGTTATGCCGGGCTGCGGCCAGCTTCTTGTATGTCGCATAGCCATCGCATTGCAGGATGCCACGGTAGGCGCCAAGCAGCCGATCATTGCGCTCCTGCCCGCGTCCTGGGGCGTAGCTGTAGACCACGGCCGGTGGGTCGGCACCGCACCAGGGTCTATCATCGCGGGCGATGGCCCAGAAGTATCCCGTCTTGGTCCGGCCCCGGCCAGGGTCGAGCACCGGCACCGTGGTCTCGTCGGCGAATAGCCGCGCCGAGGCCAGCAGGATCTCGCGCAGCCGGGCCACCCCGAGGGCGATCTCGGCTGCCGCGAACCCGACCCAGAACGCCAGCGTGGAGCGGTCGAGGTCCAGGCCTTGCCGTGCCATCATCTGCGCCTGGCGATACAACGGCAGGTGGTCGGCGTAGCGCGCCACCAGCACGTGCGCGACCATGGCCTCGGTCGGCAGCCCGCCCTCGATCAGCCGGGCCGGGGCCGGAGCCTGCACGACGACGCCGCGGCAGCTCCGGCACGCCAGTTTCGGCCGTCGCGTTACCAGCACCCGGAACTGCGCCGGGATCACGTCCAGCCGCTCGGCCGTGTCGTGGCCGATCACCACCATGGCGCCCTGGCAGCAAGGACACGCCGTGTCCTCCGGCTCCAGCATAATTTCGATGCGCGGTAGGTGGGCAGGCAGCTTGCCACGGTTGGCCCGGCGCTTGGCCGCGCGCCCCTGCTTGAACGCGGGATCGCGCTGCTCGGCCTCCGTCTCGCCCCGTGCGATCGACTGCTCGATGGCCTCGAGGCCGAGCTGCAACTGCTCCTCGGGCAGGCGCTCGGATTTGGCGCCGAACTGCATCCGCTTGAGCTTGAGCAGCAGGTGCCGCAGCCGGTCGTTCTGCGACGCCAGCGAGTCCCGCTCGGCCGCGATGCGGTCCCGCTCGGCGGCAAGGCTGTCGTGCGCCGCCACGGCGGTGTCCCGCTCGGCCCAGGCCGCCAGCAGCATGGCCCGCAGCGCATCGGCGCTCTCGGGCAAGTTGGGCGGCAGCGACGGGACAGAGGTGGAGGACAGCGCCCGGGAATCCTACCCCGCTGCCGTTGGCGTGGGAATCCTCCGCACCGTCTGCACCCGCGTCCAGTCGAGGCCGTCGAACAGGGCGGCGAACTCTACCGCCGAAAGCCGCATCGCCCCGTCCACCACGGGCGGCCAGCGGAATCCGCCCTGCTGGAGTTGCTTCCAGATCAGCACCAGGCCGCTCGCATCCCAGATCAGGATCTTGACCCGATCAGCGCGCTTGGCCCGGAACACCACCACAACGCCGGAGAACGGATCCTCGCCCAGCATCGCGGCGGTCAGCGCGGCCAGGCCATGCGCACCCTTGCGGAAGTCCACCGGGCGCGTTGCCAGCAGCACTCGGGCGCCGGACAGGATGGTGATCACACCCGTATCGCCGAGGCTCGCACCGCCCGCAGCACCGTCGTCAGCACTGTTCCGTCCAGGCCCACGGGTGCCCGCACGATAGCCCCGGCGATCTCGATCTCGATCGGGGCGGGAGGTGCTGCTGCGACCTCATGCGCTGGAGGCGGGGACGGTACAGGCCGATCCGCAAGGATGGGCACCAACGCAGGTTCGGGAACTATGGCGATGGCCAAGGCCGACGGCAACACCAGCGACCTGGCCCGGGCCTGGCGGCGCCACGTAAAGAGTTGCTGCGGGCAGATCTGCCACTGCCGCGCGATCTGCGATGGGCTAGACCCAGGAACCAGGCTCTCGGCGACCGCGCGGGCCTTGTCCTCCGGAGACCATCGGCGCCGTCGCCCCGGTCCCGTCAGCACCTCGATCCGGCGATACCCCGTGCTCGCGCTATCCTTAACATCAAACATAGCTTTAGCTCGAAGCTCCCAGCCTCAAGCAGACCAACCACAATCAACCCGCCTCACGGAAGAGGGGCCGCGGACCTACGCTTACCACCGACCCGCAAAACCCCGATCCAAACCGCACAAGCCCTACGCGTTGCCGGAAAAGCCGTGCTCGCACCCTGATTGGGTTATGGAGGGAGTCCTTAACTTGGCGATCGACAGCCTGGGCAACGTGCTCACGCCCGAGGTGGGCACGGGCCAGCGGGTGCAAAAGTTCGTCTGCCGCGGTGACATGGCGCTGGTGCCGCAGTGGTCGACCTCCGCCCGTCTCCGCGCTGCCATCGAACTTCGCGGCAGCGCGGTAGGCTTGAAAGTCAGGCTTTTGGCCAGATCGCTTCCGCGGTCGCGACGGAAGGCGGGTAGACCGCGACCGCCTTGCCGGCCTGCCATTGAATGATCACCAGTTCGGCGCCCACCCTGCGGCCCTTCTCGTCGAATTTGAGATGGCCCCCGGGCGACAGCAGGGCAGGGCCGTCATGCATGTCGAACGCCCGCATCGCATCGGCAACCTTCTTTGGGTCCTTCGACGCAGCCCGCTCGGCCGCTTCCTTCAGGATCATGATGTCGGCGTAGGTCATGATGGAATCCTGGTTCAGCCAGGGCTCCTTCGTCCGGTCGGTGAAACGCTTCGCAAGCGCCTCCTGCCCCTTGCCGCCCCAGTTGGCGACGATACCCATGTACCCGTTGATGATGTCGGTACCCACGATCTGCCCCAGCTCCGGCGCACCGGTCGCGCCGCCATTGCCGATCTTGGGCAGGCGATCGGCACCCAGCTTGTATTCAGCGAACTTGTCCAGCAGCAGTTTGTTGTCGGGCACGTTCGACGACGTCATCAGGATGAACTGCGGCCGGCTGCTGCGGACATGCTGCACGATGCTGGACGCATCCGACAACGGCGGCGTGTAGATCTCGTCCACCACCGCCTTCAGCCCGTTGCGGGCCAACTCGGTCGCGCGGATCGGCTTCATGAAGCTAACGCCCGATGCGGTGTTGTCGGACACCAGCCCGATCTCGGTCGGCTTCTTGCCCGTCGCACGCTTCGCAAGGTCGATCAAGGTCGGCAACGCCTTGGTCGACTGCTCGTCGGCGGTGGGCGCCATCTGGAAGATATACCGGTAGCCGCGACCCGTGATCTGGTCCGAATATGACAGCGTCAGCCACGGGATCTCGGCCCGCTCCGTGATCTCCGTGACCGCGAGCGTGAAGCTGCTGAGCCAGGCACCGGTGCCGCCGGATAGGTCGGGATGCTGCGCGACCATGCGTTGCGCCGCGTTCTTGGCCTTTTCCGTGGTGTCGCCGGCGTCATAGACCACCAGCTCCATCTTCATGCCGCCGAGCGACTTGATCCCGCCGGCCGCGTTCACGTCGTCGATCGCCATGTCGGCGCCCAGCTTCATCAATTGGCCCTGCCGCGCCCATGGGCCCGACATCGGCGCCAGCAGCGCCACCTTCATCGTGGTGCCCGCCTGCGCCTCGGCCCGGCCCGCCGCCAAGGCCGTCACCCCGGCCGCTGCCCCCAGCGCGAGTGCCGACCGGCGTGGAAGCATGTTCTGGTTCTCGTTCATCGTTCGCCCTCCCTGTTCTTGTCGTTGTTTCCGTCAGTCCAGCCCCATCCCGAGATAAGACCGCCGCACCCGGTCATCGGCAGACAAGGTCTGGTAGGACCCTTCCATCACGATGTGGCCGGTTTCCAGCACATAGCCGCGGTCGCACAGCTCGAGCGCCTCCGCCACGCGCTGCTCGACCAGCAGGATCGTCAGCCCATCCTCACGGTGGATCTGCGAGATCCGGTCGAAGATCATGTCGGCGATCGCTGGCGCCAACCCCATGGAGGGCTCGTCGAGCATCAGCAGCTTGGGCGCCGAAGCAAGGCCGCGGCCGATGGCGAGCATCTGCTGCTCGCCGCCCGACAAGGTGCCGGCTAGCTGGCGGGACCGCTCCGCCAGGATGGGAAACAGCGTGTGGATACGCTCCAGCCCCTGGCGCCATTGCTGCCGGCCCGCCTTCGGATAGGCGCCGATCTCCAGGTTCTCCAGCACCGTCAGCGCCTTGAACACCTGGCGGCCCTCGGGCACATGGGCGATGCCCAGATGCGCGCGCCGGTCCGCCGGCATCGCCAGCAGGTCCTCGCCCTCAAAGCGAATAGCGCCCGCGGCCGCCGGCACCACACCGCTGATCGTCTTGAACAAGGTGGACTTGCCCGCGCCGTTCGGCCCAACGATCGTCACGAACTGCCCGGCCGCCACCGCCAACGACACATCCGACAGTGCCCGCAGCCCGCCATAGGCCACCGACAGTTTGTCTATTTCGAGCATTGCGCCAGCCACTTCCGGCCCAGATAGGCCTCGATCACCGCCTTGTCCTCCACCACCAAACGCGGTTCGCCCCGCGCCAGCACCCGGCCGCGATCGATCACCAGGAAGTCGTCGGCGATCCGCAGCATCGCCCGCATCGTGTGCTCGATGATGACGATCGTCATGCCCTCGGCACGCAACTGGTCCAGCACCTCCAGCACCTCGTCGCACTCCTCCCGGCCCAGCCCGGCCAGAGTCTCGTCCAGCAGCAGCAGGCGCGGCTGGGCCGCCAGCGCGCGCGCCAGCTCCATCAGGCGCAGCTCCTTGTTCGTCAGCTCCCCGGCCGGGCGCGCCGTCAGGTGGGAAAGTCCGGTGCGCGCGATCGCCGCCTCGGCCGCCTCGACCGCAAGCCCGTCCGCAAGGCCGGCGCCATAGGCACCCACCAGCACGTTGTCCAACAGCGGCAGGCGCGTGAACGACCGCACGACCTGGAAGGTGCGTCCCACGCCCATACGACAGACCTCGTGCAGCTTGCGCCCCACCATCGGCGCCCCATCCAGCATCGCCTGTCCCGAATCCGCTTGCAGGACGCCATTCATCAGGTTGAACAGCGTGGTCTTGCCCGCCCCATTGGGTCCGATGATCCCAAGGATGGTGCCGGCCCGCACGGTGAAGCTGACGTCGTCGACCGCGCGAAGACCGCCGAAGTTTTTCGTGAGCCCCGTCACCTCCAGCAAAGGCCCACCCGCGGGAAGGCGGGGCGGCGCGATGCGGGGCGGCGGCCGGGCCGCTGCAGACATCACGACCGGGATCGCGCCCGGTGCCAACCGCTTGCCGCCGCGCCGGGCCCAACGGTCACGCAGCGCCCAGAACAACCCCTCGGGCGCCAGCAGCATGATGGCGATGATCGCCGAGCCATACACGACCCCCTGGATGCCGGGGATGATCTCGCCCAATTCCGCCTGCAACGTCTCGGCCAGCGGGATCAGCACGGCGGCCCCGATCAGCGGGCCCCAATAGGTGCCCACGCCGCCGAACAGCGTCACCGTCAGCGCCTGCGCGGAGGTGAGAACGCCGAACACCGCCTCGGGCGTCACGACGAGCAGCACGCAGGCATACAGCCCGCCCGCCGCCCCCGCGAGCGCACCGCTGGTGACCAAGGCGCGCATCTTCCACAGCCGGGCATCGATGCCCGCCGCCTCCGCCGCCAGCTCGTTCTGCCGGATCGCCATCATCGACAGCCCGAAGCGGGAGTTCTCGACGGCCATGCCGACGCCCAGCCCGATCGCCAGCAGACCGACTGCGATCAGGGTGTAGACGCGGGGGTCGCTGAATTGCAGCCAAAGCGCCGGGTTGTCGCGCCGCATGGGCAGCGTGACTTCCTGAAACCCGAGATATTGCATCAGGTAAAGCAGCACCAACGGGTAGGCGAGCATCGCCAGCGCGAAGTAATGCCCACGCAGCCGGAACGTGGGCAGGCCGATGAGGATGGCGGCCAGTCCGCCCACGACGGCCGCCGCAGGGATGCCCAGCCACGGCGTGACGTTCAGCATCGTCATCAGCAGCGTGACGGTATAGGCCCCCAGGCCGAAGAACGAGGCATGGCCGAACGAGGTCAGCCCGGTATAGCCGGAGAACAGGTTCCACGAGAGCCCGAACACCGCCCAGATCGGCACGAGCGTCAGCATCAACTGGTAGTAGCTGTTGGTAACGAAGCTGCCGGCCACCAGGTAGGCGAGCATCAGGCCGGCCGCGACCAACCCATGCCGCCGCAGCCGGGGGCCCGCACCCGGTCTCATGCGCGCTCCGCCGAGCGGCCGAAGAACCCCTGCGGCCGCAGGATGACGATCAGCAGGAACACCACGAAGATCGCCGCATTCTGCAATTGCGGCGGCAGCACCAGGGCGGAGAACTGCTGCACGAACCCGACCGTCACGCCGCCCCAGAACGCACCCAAAATGCTGCCCATGCCGCCCAGCACGACGCCGGAATACATGATGATGACGAAATCCCCGCCAACGAAGGGCGAGAACGACAGGAAGGTCGCGATCAGCCCGCCCGCAATGGCGGTGATGGCGCTGCCCAGCCCAAACGCGATGCGATGCGCCCGGCCCACGTCAATGCCGGCATAGGTCGCCGCCGTCGGGTTGTCCGCCGCCGCGCGCAGTGATCGGCCGAGCCGGGTCTTCTCCAGCAGGATGTAGAGCGCGATCGCGACCACGATCGCAACCAGGCTGGCCACCACGCGCGCCTTGTTCAGGAACAGGCTGCTATCCGCAATCCCGGTGTCCAGCACCCAGGCGCTGGACGAAAGCGGCGTCAGCACCGAGCGCGGCGACGACCCGAACAGGATTAGCCCGCCATTCTGCAGGATCAGCGAGACGCCGAGCGTGATGATGAGCTGCCCGAAATGCCCCTCGTCCAAACTCGCCTGGCTGCGCAGCCCCGACACGCGCGAGATCAGGAAGCGATGCAGCAGCGCCCCACCCGCGAACACCACCGGACCCGCGACCAGCGCCGCCACCAGCGGGCCGGCATAGGGCCCCAGGATGGCCAGGACGCCCCACCCGGTGAACAGGTAATAGGCGACATACATGCCCAGCATCAGCAACTCGCCCTGGGCGAAGTTCACAACCCGCATGATGCCGAAGATCAGGCCGAGCCCGACGCACATCAGCCCGTAGATGCAGCCGATGAGAACGCCCGTGACCAGGGCGTTCATGATGTTCTCGATCAGGATCTGGGCCGCACTCATGCGCCCACGCCCCCATGTTGCCAGGCAGGGTGGCCCGGCCTGCGTATCGCTACTTTTGATTGTACAGGGGGTAGTTCCGCTTGAACTCCCGCCAGCCATTCTCGATGTGATATTGCATCGCCTTCAGCGCGGCCCGGGTGTCGCCCGCGCGAACGGCGGCCAGGAAGGTCTCGTGCTCCGCAGCAACGCCCGGCAGCCGGTTCGGCATGGCTGTCAGCTTGTCGAACGGATACTTGGCCCACAGCACACGCACGAAATGCAGCGTCTGGGGCTGGTTTGCCAGCTCGTAGAGCATGAAGTGGAAATGGTAGTTGGTGCGTCGCGTCGCGTCGCGATCGTTCTCGAGAGAAGCGGCTTCTGTCTCGGCATTCAGCGCCGTCAAGGCCTGCAGGGTGGCAGGCTGGATGACCGAGAGCGCGATTTTCGTCAGCCGCAGTTCGAGCGTGACCCGAAGCTGCAGCAGCTCCTCGGTGCGCTCGATCTGGAACGGAGCGACCACTGCGCCCCGATGAGACGTGCCGACGACATAACCCTCGGCCTCCAGGATCTTCAGCGCCTCCCGCACCGGGGTGATCGAGATGTCCAGCATCTCCGCCACTTCCGCCTGCTTCAGCTTCTGGCCGCGGGAATAGAAGCCCCAGATGATACGCTCGCGCAGGAAGTCGGCGACCTGGTTTTCCTTCGTGCGCTTGAACGATGCGGTCAGCTTCGCCGCGGCATCCTGTTCCAGCAGGCCCGGAACCGTCTTGTCCGTGCCGCGGGGCGTGTTCATGGGGTACTCTCCGTCGACTGTCTGCTGCAGCACAATGAGCAGACCGGAGCGCGTCGCGGCAACCTTGTTGCAGTGCAATGCGACCAGACCTCATGCCCCGCCCCTTCCTGGCCCGGCGCGCAACTGGCGAAGAATGTCGTCCAGCGCGGCATTGAATGCCGATGGCGCTTCATGGCTCACCCAGTGCCCGGCACCAGGCACGACCACCACGGGCGCATCCGGCTGCACCGACCGGATCGCGGCGATCCGGCTATCCAGAAGCGGCGTCGCCGCGTGGTCCAGCGCACCCCAGATGGCGCCGATGGGGCACCGCACGTGCCAAAGGGCATCCAGCAACAACGTGCTGCTGGCGAAACTCACGCTGTTGACGCGGGCATGGCTGGCGTTCCAGTCCTGCAGATCCAGCGTCTCGTCATCGATGCGCGCGGGGTCGGCGATCATCAGCCTCAGCAGGTTGGTGCGGTTCGCTTCGCGCCGGTCGGCGCCCACCTTGTCCCGGACCGGCACCAAAGTGATCGGGGCCCGGGCAACGCCCAGCGCCCCGGCGCCCACCAACGTCAGGGTCCGCACCAGCTCGGGGTATCGTGCGGCCACATGGCCGGCCGCAATGGCGCCGAAGGAAAAGCCGACGAGGTCGCAGCCGTCGCAACCATCCAGGATCCGACGAAGGCCGGCGGCAACGATGGCTGCAACCGCGTCGGGACCATACGGCACCGGCGGCATGTCGGACTCGCCCAGCCCGGGCAGGTCCGGCGCCCAGACGGCTCCGCGGGTGGCCAGGTGGGGGATCGCCCGCACCCAATGCCGCCAAGACCCGGCACCACCATGCAGCAGCACGATCGGGCGGACCGCGTGATGGTCCCGGTTCCAGCCATGCCAGACAAGCCGGCCTGCAACGCCCGCTCCATCGAACGCCGTCTCGGTCCGCTGTGCCGATGCGAGCACACCGGCCACCTTCAGCCCATCGAGCGGACAGGGCGGCGCATCGTCTGCGCATGCTTGCATTGCTGAGTGCCTGTTCATTGCTTGGTGCTTTTGCACACTCCCTAGGCATTAACCGTGCAGGATGCATTCTATTTGTCAAGGCAGCTATCGCAGAGATCATGCATTCCTTTTGCGGCACTGCAGCATCGTCTGTGCAAGCATGTGCCTTGACAATCGAACGATCACAGCGCTTGGCTAGTAAAAGAATGCATCATACATGACCTCGTCGATGGGCTGGCGAAGGGTCGGGGGAAGACGGATGGGACTGGCCGCCGCCAAACGAACGATGAACCATCCGCCGGCCCCGGCCAGGCCGCGCCCGCATGGCTGACGGCATCGGCCCCATGCTGGGCGCGTCCGGACCCGGCATGCTCGCCGGCATCCGCGTGATCGAGGTCGCCGACGAGCTGGGCGAATACACCGGGCTCCTCCTGGCGGGCCTGGGCGCCGAAATCATCAAGATCGAGCCGCCAGGCGGCAACCCCACCCGCGCCATCGGCCCCTTCCTCGGCGACGAACCCGACCCCGAACGCTCGCTGTTCTTCTGGCACCACAACCGCGGCAAGCGCTCCGTCGTGCTGGACCTCGAGACAGGGGAGGGGGCCCAGGCCGCCCTTCGCCTGCTGGAGGGCGCCACCGTCCTGCTCGACACCAGCGGCGGCACGCTCAACCGGCAACTCGGGCTGGACCGGGCGGCCCTCGCGCAGCGCTTCCCAGCCCTCGTCACGGCCCGGCTCACCCCGTTCGGCGACGAAGGACCCTGGGCCGGCTGGAAGGGATCGGACCTCGTCCACCTGGCGCTGGGCGGCGTGATGATGAATTGCGGCTACGACCCCAATCCGGCACTCGAATACGACCTGCCGCCCATCGCGCCCCAGGTCTGGCACGCCTACAACATCGCCGGCGAGCAGATGGCGACCGGCATCGTCGCCGCCCTCCTGCACCGCAACCGCACCGGCAAGGGCCAGGACGTGAGCTGCGCCGTGCACGAGGCGGTGGCCAAGAACACCGAACTCGACCTCATGTCCTGGGTGATGCAGCACGCGCCCCTATGGCGCATGACCTGCCGCCACGCGCTGGCCAAACCCAATCACACCCCGAACATCTGCCATTCCAAGGACGGCCGCTGGTTCATCAGTTGGGGCGTGGGTGCGCGCGACAAGGCCAATCTGGTCCCGTTCCTCGAACGCTACGGCATGGCGGCAGACTTGAAGCCGCCCGGCGCCGATGCCGACCTTCGCGCCCGCAGCGTGCCGGGCTCCGGACCCGGCGACGACGAGACCGCGCATGTCCTGGAAGTCATCCAACGCTTCGTCCGCGCCTTCCGCTATGACGACGTGCCCTGGCGCGAGGCCCAGGACGCCGGCCTGCTCTGGGCGCCCCTGCGAAAGCCGCATGAAAGTGCGACCGACGAACACTGGCTACGCCGCGGCGCCTTCGCCGACGTGCCGCATCCTGAACTCGGCCGCTCCTTCCGCTATCCCGTCAGCAAGTGGCTGAGCACCGAAACCAGTTGGCAGACCGGCCGCAGGGCGCCGCTGCTGAGCGAGGACACCGACGCGGTCCTGGCCGAGGCACCCCGCACGGTCCCGGCGCAGCCCAAACCGACCACCACCGCCCCGCTGCTGTCGCCGCATGGCAAACCCTTCCCGCTACAGGGCATCCGCATCCTCGACTTCTCCTGGTTCCTCGCCTCCGCCGGCGGCACCCGCTTCCTGGCCGCCATGGGTGCCGAAAGCCTGAAGGTCGAGTGGAAGGAAAACCCCGACACCCGCCTCGCCGCCATGGCCCCGATCGGCGGCCGCGAGGCCCGCCGCACCGCCACCGGCCCCCTGAAAGGCGTCACCGACCCGGACATGGGCGGCCAGTTCAACAACAAGAACGCCGGCAAGCGCGGCCTCTCGCTGAACATCCGCGACCCCCGCGGGCTCGAGATCGCAAAGGAACTCGTGCGCCAGTCCGATATCGTGGCCGAGGGCTTCTCCCCCGGCGTGCTGCAGCGCCTCGGCCTCGGCTACGACGTCCTCCGGCAGATCAAGCCAGACATCATCTATATCCAGCAATCCGGCATGGGCAGCCACGGCACCTACGGCCGCCTCCGCACCGTCGGCCCCGTCGCCGCCGCCTTCGCCGGCACGTCGGAGATGTCGGGCCTGCCGGAACCCGCAATGCCCGCGGGCTGGGGCTATTCCTACCTGGATTGGATGGGCGCCTATGGCTACGCGCTCGCGCTGCTGGGCGCCCTCCACCACCGCGACCGCACCGGACAGGGCCAGTGGATCGACGCCTCGCAATGCGAAAGCGGGCTGTTCATGGCCGGCATCCCGGTCCTGGACTGGTCGGCGAACGGGCGCGTGTGGAGCCGCTACGGCAACCGCTCGCCCTACAAGCAGGCCGCCCCGCATGGCGCGTTCCGCTGCGCCGGGCACGACCGCTGGCTGACGATCGCCTGCTTCGACCAGGCCCAATGGGTCGCCCTGGCCGGGGTGGCGGAGCAACCCGGATGGCTGTCGGACCCGCGCTTCGCCACGCTGCAAGCCCGGCTCGCCCACCAGGACGCCCTGGAGGCCGCCGTGGGCGCCTGGTCGCTGGGCCAGGATGCCGGCCAGGCCATGGCGCGCCTGCAGGCCGCCGGTGTTGCCGCGGGGGTCTGCCAGACCGCCGAGGACCGCTGCGACCATGATCCGCAACTGGCCGCGCTGCAGTGGCTGACGGAGGTGACCGGCACGAAGATCGGCACCTGGCCGGTGGCGGAACTGCCGATGAAAATGAGCGCCACGCCACCGCATGTGGGCGGCCCCATAAACCGGGCGGCGCCCGGCTACGGCGAGGACAATGTGCACGTGCTCACCACCATGCTCGGCATGACCGAGGCCGAGGTCGCCCACCTGGCGGCCGAAAACGTGATCTGACCAGGGGAATGGACGTGAACGAAACGCAGGCCCTGAGCAACAAGATCGCCGTCATCGGCGTGGGCAACACCGCCTATGGCAGCTTTCCCGAAACCGACGAGTACGGCCTGGCCGCGCAGGCCTTCCGCAGCGCCATCGCCGATTGCGGCCTGGACAAGAACGACGTCGACGGCCTGGTCGTCTGCCGCATCCCCTACTACGCCCGCATGGGCGAGGTACTGGGCATCGACCCTCGCTGGACCCTGACGATGCCGCCGCACGGCCGCATGTCCGGCATGGGCATCATCGAGGCGACGCTCGCGCTGGCGACCGGCCAGGCCAAGTACGTGGCACTCCTCTACGCCAATATCGGCCGGTCGCGCCGGGTGAACTATGGCGGCGACGAAGCGCCCTCCGTCTGGGACCCCTTCGGCTTCACCTCGCCGGGTGCCTCCCATGCGATGATGTTCCGCCGTCACATGGAGCGCTACGGCACCACCACGCGCCAACTGGCGGAGGTTCCCGTCGCCTTCCGCTACCACGCCGGCCTCAACCCGGGTGCGGTGATGAAGAAGCCGATGACCATCGACGACCATGAGAATGCCCGGGAGATCGTCGCCCCCCTGCGCCTCCTGGACTACTGCCTGATCAACGACGGGGCCGTCTGCATCATCCTCACCACCGCGGACCGCGCGAAGGACGCGCGTAAACCGCCCGTGCTGATCTCGGGCTTCGGCGGCCGGGACAGCTTCAAGCGCTCCGCGATCTCCAACTTCGACATCGACTTTTGGCACGACGAAGTGGCCGAGGCCGGCCGCGACGCCTACGCCATGGCCGGGGTGCAGCACGCGGATGTGGACGCGCTGATGTGCTACGACAATTTCAGCCCCACGGTGCTGTTCAGCCTGGAGGGCCTGGGCTTCTGCCCGCAGGGCGAGGCCGGCCGCTATGTCGAGGGCGGCACCCTCCGCCTGGGCGGCGCGCTGCCCACCAACACCGATGGCGGGCACCTGTCCAACTCCTACATGCAGGGCTGGGCCCTGAACGTGGAGGCGGTGCGGCAACTCCGCGGCGAATGCGGCGACCGCCAGGTGCCGAATGCGCGGGTGATCCAATACGTACAGGCTACCCCCTGCAACCGCACCTTAATCTACACGCGACCCTAAAGGCCGGAGGCGCACCACCATGCCATCCACACAAGGCGCTTACGGCAAGCCGCTGCCGAAGACCGATCCGCTGATCCAGCCCTTCTGGGACCACGCCCATGCCGGGCGCCTGGCCGTGCAGGCCTGCGACGACTGCAACGACCGGCACTTCCCGCCCTCGCCCATCTGCCCGAACTGTAACAGCGACCGGCAGTCATGGCAGGCGGTCAGCGGCCAGGGCACGCTGGAATCCTGGGTGACCTTCCACCGCGCCTACTGGCCCGGCTTCCAGGACGACCTGCCCTACGACGCCTGCCTCGTCCGCCTGGCGGAGGGGCCGCTGCTGGTCGGCAACCTCGTCGGCGGCGCCGCCGACGCCCGGCTGGGTGCGGCGGTGGAGGTCGTGTTCGACCGGGTCACGGAGTCGGTCACATTGCCGAAATGGAAGCTGACGCCGGCCCGTTAGCGGCGCAAGGTCGGCAAGGGAAACGAGCCGGTCACAAGCCTGGCCACACGGAGGAAGTCCAATGCACAACAGGCGAGATATTCTGGTGGGTGCCGGTGCGGCCGTGGCGTTGGCGATGGCCCCCACGGCAGGCCGGGCCCAGGCCGGTAAGCTCAAGACGCTGAAGGCCGTCGTCCATGCCGACGTGAAGATCCTCGATCCCGTCTGGACCACCGCCTACATCACCCAGCGCCACGCGAACCTCGTCTACGACACGCTCTACGCGCTCGATTCCAAGTTCGATCCCAAGCCGCAGATGGCGGAATCGCACACGCTCAGCGCCGACGGGCTGACCTACACCTTCATGCTCCGCCCCGGCCTCGTCTTCCACGACAACCAGCCGGTAAGGGCCGTAGACTGCATCGCCAGCATCAAGCGCTGGTCCGCCCGCGACCCGATGGGCCAGCTTCTCGCGACCTTCATCGCCGAGATGGCCGCCCTCGACGAGCGCCGCTTCCGCATGACGCTCAATCAGCCCTACGGGCTGGTTCTCGACAGCCTCGGCAAGTCCACCTCGCCGCCTTACATCATGCCCGAGCGCATCGCGAACACCCCCGCGACCGAGCAGGTGACGGACCCCATCGGCTCCGGCCCGTTCATGTTCAAAAAGGATGAGTGGCGCCCCGGCAACAAGGCCGTCTACGTGCGCCACCCCGGCTACGTGCCCCGCGCCGAGCCGCCCGACTACATGTCCGGCGGCAAGATCCCGAAGCTCGACCGCATCGAGTGGATCTACATCCCCGACAACAACACGGTATTGTCGGCACTCGAAGCCGGAGAGATCGACTATTTCGAATCGCCGCCGCTCGACTTCATCGCCCTGCTGAAGGACAACAAGGACGTCACCGTCCTCAACATCGACACGCTCGGTGTCCAGGGCCTGATCCGCCCCAACACGCTCTACCCGCCCTTCGACAAGTTCGAAGGCCGCCAGGCGTTGCTGCATCTCATCGACCAAGAGGAGTTCATGGGCGCCGTCGTCGGCAACCCCGACCTCTACCTCAAATTCTGCGGCGCCTACTTCCTCTGCAACTCGGAGAACGACACTGCCGTCGGGTCCGAGCCCATGCGCAAGCCGGATTACGCAAAAGCCAAGGCGCTGCTGGCCCAGGCGGGCTACGTCGCCGGGCAGAAGATCGTCGTGCTCATGCCCACCGACCGGCCGCAGTACAATGCGGCGACCACGGTGCTGGTGGCCGGCCTGCGCAAGGCCGGCGTGACCGTCGACGTGCAAGCCGCGGATTGGAGCACCATCACCGCCCGGCGCGCCCGCCGCGACCCGCCGGACAAGGGCGGCTGGAACATCTTCATCACCACCCATGGCGGCCCTGACGTGTCCACGCCGGTCTCCAACGTCTGGTTCAACAGCAAGTGCGAGCGCGCCAACCCCGGCTGGGCCTGCGACCCCAAGCTGGAGAAGTTGACCGCCGCCTGGGCGCGCGAGCCCGACCGCGCGAAGCGCCACGCCATGATCGAAGGCATCCAGCGCCGGGCCTACACCTCCGTGCCCTACGTCCCCTTCGGCCAGTTCTTCCAGCCCGTCGCCTTCCGCAAGACCGTCAAGGGCGTGCTGGTGGCAGGGCAACCCGTTTACTGGAACATCGACAAGGCGTAGCGGCGATGCTGCTCGTCGTTCTCCGCCGCCTCGGCGCCACCATCCCAGTCATGCTGGTGGTTGCGGTCGTCGTTTTCCTGATGCTGCACCTCAGCAACGGTGACCCCGCCGCCATCATCGCTGGCGACAACGCCAGCACCGAGGAGATCGAGCGGCTGCGCACCACGCTGGGACTTGACCAGCCGCTGATCCAGCAATTCGCCCGCTGGATCTGGCAGTTGCTGCAGGGCGACCTCGGCCGCTCCATCTTCAACCAGGTGCCCGTCGGCACGATGATCGCGCAGCGCCTGGAACCCACTTTGGCGCTGACCGTGCTGACCATGGCGGTGGCCGTCTTCGTCGCAATCCCGCTGGGCGTGCTGGCGGCCTGGCGGGCCGGCACATGGGTCGACCACCTGATCATGGCGCTGGCCGTCGCCTCGTTCTCCTGCCCCGTCTTCCTGATCGGCTACGCGCTGGTGCAGCAATTCGCCCGCACCTGGAAGCTGCTGCCGGTCCAGGGCTACACCCCCCTCGCGGACGGCTTCGTGCCGTTCATCCAGCATCTGGCCCTGCCCGCGATCTCGCTCGGCCTCATCTATACCGCCCTGCTGGCCCGCATGACCCGAAGCACCATGCTGGAGGTGCTGGGCGAGGACTACATCCGCACCGCCCGCTCCAAGGGCCTGGCCGTCATGCCCGTCCTGCTCCGCCACGGCCTGCGCAACGCCGCCGTCCCCATCGTCACCACCATCGGCCTCGGCATCGCCCTGCTCATCGGCGGCGTCGTCGTCGCCGAGAGCGTCTTCGCCATCCCCGGCATCGGTCGCCTCACGGTCGAGGCGCTGCAACAGCGCGACTACCCCGTGATCCAGGGCGTCATCCTGGTGTCGTCCCTGGCCTACGTCCTGGTGAACCTGCTGATCGACATGGCCTATCTGCTGCTCGACCCCCGGATCCGCTTCTGATGAGCGCCGCGGTCGCAACCCTCGACAGACCGCTCGTGGTCCGCCGCCGTGGCCTGCTCACCCGGCATCCCCGGCTGACCATCGCCGCCGTGCTGCTGGGCACCCTGCTGGGCCTCGCAATCTTCGCGCCCTGGGTCACGTCCTACGACCCCATGGCGCTGGCCGTTACCCAACGCCTGCGCCCACCCAGCGCGCTGCACTGGTTCGGCACCGACGCCTACGGCCGCGACACCTTCAGCCGCACCATCCATGGCGGCCGCATCTCCATGCTCATCGGCGTCAGCGTGGCGGCGCTCTCCGCCGTGATCGGCGTCACCCTCGGCCTGCTCGGCGGCACCATCCGCTGGCTCGATCCCGTCGTCATGCGCATCTCCGACGGCCTGATGTCCATCCCCGCCATCCTCCTCGCCATCGCGCTGATGTCGCTCACCAAGGCGAGCGTCGAGACCGTCATCATCGCCATCACCATCCCCGAGGTGCCGCGCGTCATCCGCTTGGTGCGCAGCCTCGTGCTGACCATCCGCGAGCAACCCTACGTCCAGGCCGCAGTGTCGTCGGGCACCCGCCTCCCGCGCCTGATGCTGCGTCACATCCTGCCCAACGTGCTCACCCCGCTGATCGTGCAGGCCACCTACATCTGCGCCTCCGCCGTCCTGCTCGAGGCCTACCTCGGCTTCCTCGGCGCCGGCACGCCGCCCGAAGTCCCGAGCTGGGGCAACATGATCGCCGAGAACCGTACCTACGTGCAGCTCGCCATCTGGAACGTCATGTTCCCCGGCGGCTTCCTGGCCCTGATGGTCCTCGGCGTGAACATCCTGGGCGACGGCGTGCGCGACCTGCTGGACCCACGCCTGGCCGGGCGGATCGGCCGTTGACGGCGATGCAGCAAATCCACCCCGAAGCGCCCCCCGCAGTCGGTCCTGCGGCGCTGCGGGTCGAGAACCTGCAGACCCAGTTCCTCGCGCGCGGCGGCATCGCGCGCGCCGTCGATGGCGTGTCCTACCACGTCGACCCCGGCGAGACCCTGGGCGTCGTCGGCGAAAGCGGCTGCGGCAAAAGCGTCACCGCGCTGTCGATCATGCGCCTCGTGCCAGACCCACCGGGGCGCATCGTGGGCGGGCGTGTGCTGCTGCACGGCGAGGACCTGCTGCAGGTGTCGGAAGCGCAGATGCGCCGCATACGCGGCAACCGCATCGGCATGATCTTCCAGGAGCCGATGACCAGCCTCAACCCCGTGCTGACCGTCGGGCGGCAGATCGAGGAAGTGGTCGCCCTCCACCAGGGCCTCTCCGCCCGCGCCGCCGCGGCGCGCGCGGTCGAGATGCTGAACCTCGTGCACATTCCCGAACCGCATCGCAGGGCACGGGAGTATCCGCACCAGATGTCCGGCGGCATGCGGCAGCGCGTGATGATCGCCATGGCGCTGTCGTGCAACCCCGACGTGCTTATCGCGGAGGAGCCCACCACGGCCCTCGATGTCACCATTCAGGCCCAGGTGCTGGACCTCATGCACGACATCCAGGCGCGCACCGGAACCGCCATCATCTTGATCACACACGACCTCGGCGTCATCGCCGAGACCGCCGACCGCGTCGCCGTCATGTATGCCGGACAGAAGGTCGAGGAGGCGCCGGTCGTCGCCCTCTTCGACACGCCCCTGCACCCTTACACCCGCGGCCTCATGGCCTCCATGCCGCAACTGGACGCCCCGCTCGGCCCCACCCGCGGCGCACTGCCGGAGATCCCCGGCATGGTTCCCTCGCTGTCGAACCTGCCCCAGGGCTGCCGCTTCGCCCCCCGCTGCCCGCTCGCAGCCCCGCAATGCCGCGGACAGCCGCCGCTGGTCGAATACGCCCCCGGCCACCTGGCGGCCTGCTGGAGGGCCGGCGAATGACCGCGCCCCTCCTGGTCGTGGACGACCTTCGCAAGCACTACACGCTGCGGGCCGGCCTGCTGGGGCGCGCCACCCTCCCGGTCCGCGCCGTCGACGGCATCTCCTTCACGCTGCAACGGGGCGAAACCCTCGGCCTCGTCGGCGAAAGCGGCTGCGGCAAAAGCACCGCCGGCAAGGCGCTGATGCGCCTGATCGAACCGACCAGCGGCAGCGTGCGCCTGAACGGCACCGAGATCACGACCCTGTCGCCCACTGCGCTGCACGAGCAACGCCGGCAGATGCAGGCGGTCTTCCAGGACCCCTACTCGTCCCTCAACCCGAAGATGACGGCCGGCGCGCTGGTCACGGAACCACTCATCAATTTCGGCATCGGCACGACGGCTGAGCGGCGGGAGCGGGTGGAAGACCTGTTCGCCCGCGTCGGCCTCCGCCCCGCCGACATGGCGAAATACCCCCACGAATTCAGCGGCGGCCAGCGCCAACGCCTGGGCATCGCCCGCGCCCTCGCACCCGGCCCTGCCCTGGTGGTGGGCGACGAGCCGGTGTCCGCCCTGGACGTGTCGGTCCAGGCGCAGGTGGTGAACCTGCTGGTCCGGCTGCAGCAGGAGTTCGGGCTCGCCTACCTGTTCATCGCCCACGACCTCGCCGTCGTGCGCCACATCAGCGACCGCGTCGCGGTGATGTACCTCGGCCGCATCGTCGAGCTGGCGCCCACGGCCACGCTGTTCGCCCGTCCCGCGCACCCCTACACGCAGGCCCTGCTGGAGGCGATCCCGGTGCCCGACCCGCGCCGCCGCCGCCGCCGCACCCTCCTGCGCGGCGAGGTGCCTAGTCCCGTGCACCCCCCGCCCGGGTGCCACTTCCACCCCCGCTGCCCCATCGCGACCGACCGCTGCCGCATCGAGGACCCGACGCTCCGCGACCTCGGCGGCGGCCAGTCCGCCGCCTGCCATTACGCCCCCGCGGAAAGCCCCGCCTTCATGAAGACTGCAGCATGACCGGAACCCTCGTCATCACCGGCGCCAGCCGGGGCATCGGCGCCGCCACGGCGCGGCTGGCGGCATCGCGCGGCTGGCGCGTCGTCGGGTCCTACCTCGAACGCCGCGAGCCCGCCGAGGCCGTGGTCGCCGAGATCACCGCGGCGGGCGGCCAGGCCATCGCCGTGCAGGCCGACACCAGCATCGAGGCGGACGTGACCCGCCTGTTCGACACCGCCGAGCAGCGCTTCGGCCCCATCACCGGCCTGGTGAACAACGCCGGCATCAACGGCGGCCCCGTCTCGGTCGCCGACATGTCCACCGTCGAGTTGCGCGCCATGATCGACACCAACATCTTCGGCGCCTTCCTCTGTGCGCGCGCGGCGGTGCAGCGCATGGCGACCGACCGCGGAGGCAGAGGCGGCGCCATCGTCAACCTAGGCTCCGTCGCCGCCCGCCTCGGCAGCCCCGGCGAGCGCGTCCACTATGCCGCCTCCAAAGGCGCCGTCATCAGCATGAGCCACGGCCTCGCCAAGGAGGTCATCCGCAACGGCATCCGGGTCAACTGCGTCAGCCCCGGCCTGACCGAAACCGAGATGAACCCCGCCGATCGCCTCGCCAAGCTGATCCCCAACGTCCCGATCGGCCGCGTCGGCGGGCCCGACGAGATCGCCCGCGTCATCCTGTTCCTGCTGTCCGACGAATCCTCGTACATGGTCGGCGTCGACGTCACCGTCTCCGGCGGCCGCTGAGCATGCCCCGCACCCTCTTCGAGAAGATCTGGGCCAGCCACGTCGTCCTGGAGCGGCCCGACGGCCACTGCCTGCTCTACGTCGACCGCCACCTGATCCACGACGGATCGCGCCCGGCATTCGAGATGCTGGCCAGCCGCGGCCTCTCGATGCGCCGTCCGGACCGCACCACCGCCACGCCCGACCACTACGTCACCACCACCGGCGGCGGCCTCGCCGACATCACGTCCCCCGAACGCCGCGCCATGGTCGAGACGCTGACCGCCAACACGAAGGCGGCCGGCGTCACCCTGTTCGGCCTCGACGACCCGCGCCAGGGCATCGTCCACGTCATCGGCCCGGAACAGGGCCTCAGCCAGCCCGGCGCGCTGCTGGTCTGCGGCGACAGCCACACCAGCACCCATGGCGCACTCGGCGCGCTGGCCTTCGGCATCGGCATGACCGAAGTCAGCCACGTGCTCGCCACCCAGACCATCTGGCAGCAACGGCCCCGCACCATGCGCATCACGGTCGACGGCGAACTCGGCATCGGCGTGACCGGGAAGGACGTGATCCTGGCGATCATCACCGCGATCGGTACCGCGGGCGCAGTGGGCCATGTGGTGGAATACGCCGGCAGCGCCATCCGCAGCCTGTCGATGGAAGGCCGGCTGACGGTCTGCAACATGAGCATCGAGGCCGGGGCGCGGGCCGGCATAGTGGCCCCCGACGACATCACGTTCGACTACCTCCGCGGCCGGCCCTACTCCCCCGCAGGTGCAGCGTGGGACGCCGCCGAGGCCGCCTGGCGCCGCCTGCCCTCCGATGAGGGCGCCGTCTTCGACCGCGAGACCAAGCTGGACGCCGCCGCGATCGCTCCGATGGTGACTTGGGGCACCAGCCCCGAAGACGCCGCCCCCATCACCGCCCGCGTGCCCGACCCGGCCGACACACCGGACGCCGAGCGCCGTGCCGCAATGGCGCGCGCGCTGGACTACATGGGCCTGCACACAGGTCAGGCCCTCGATGAGGTGCAAGTCGACCGCGTCTTCATCGGCTCCTGCACCAATGGCCGCATCAGCGACCTGCGCGCAGCCGCCGCCGTCGCCCACGGCCGCCGGGTCGCGGGCGGGGTGGAGGCCTGGGTCGTCCCGGGATCGACGCCGGTGCGGCACCAGGCCGAAGCCGAAGGCCTGGACCGGGTCTTCACCGAAGCCGGCTTCCAATGGCGAACCGCCGGCTGCTCCATGTGCCTGGGCACCAACGGCGAGATCGGGCGCCCCGGCCAGCGCATCGCCTCGACCTCCAACCGCAACTTCGTCGGCCGGCAGGGCAGGGACGTGCGCACCCACCTCATGAGCCCCGCCATGGCCGCCGCCGCCGCAGTCACCGGCCACCTGGCCGACGTTCGCCGCCTGATGGAGGGCTGACATGGATCCCTTCACCCACATGGAGGCCGTCGCCGTGCCCATGCCCACACCCAACATCGACACCGACCAGGTCATCCCCGCCCGCTTCCTCAGCCGCCCCCGCCGCGAGGGCCTGGCCGAATGCCTGTTCCACGACCTCCGCCGCCGCCCCGACGGCTCTGAAAACCCGGGCTACGTCATGAACCGGCCGGACTACCGCGATGCCCGCATCCTGGTCGCTGAACGCAACTTCGGCTGCGGCTCATCGCGTGAAAACGCGGTCCACGCCTTGTTCGACGCCGGCTTCCGCGTCGTGATCGCCCCCAGCTTCGGAGACATCTTCCGCAGCAACTGCACCAAGAACGGCATCGTCCCCGTCATCCTGCCCGAGGCCGCCGTCACCGAGATCCTCGAGGGCCTGGCCGCCCGGCCCGGCGCACGCATGGCCGTCGACCTCGAACGCCAGCTTGTCACCGGCCCCGGCAATGCAACCTGGACCTTCGACATCGACCCCTTCGTCAAGGAATGCCTGCTCTCCGGCCAGGACGACATCGACCTCAGCCTCCGACTTCAGGATGAAATCTCCGCTTTCGAAGCGGCAAACCCGGGAACCCCAGCATGAAGAACGCAATGAAGGTCGCCGTCCTCCCAGGGGACGGCATCGGGCAGGAAATCGTGCCGCAGGCGGTGAAGGTCCTGCGCGCCCTGGAACGCAGCGGCCTGTCCTTCGACCTCACACCAGGGCTGATCGGCGGCGCAGCGGTCGCGGCCGGCGAGGCCCCCTTGCCCCAGCGCACGCTTGACCTCGCCCGCGCCTCCGACGCCATCCTGTTCGGCGCCGTCGGCGACTACGCCAACGACAAGCTGCCCCGCTCCCAGCGCGCTGGCTCCGGCCTCCTCCAACTCCGCAAGGAACTCACCCTCTTCGCCAACTTCCGCCCCGCCATCCTCTTCCCCGAGCTGATCGGCGCATCCAGCCTGCGGCCCGAAATCGTCGAGGGCATGGACCTGATCATCCTCCGCGAGCTGAACGGCGACCTCTATTTCGGCGAACCCCGCGGCATCACCACCCTCGAATCCGGCGAACGCGTCGGCATCAACACCATGCGCTACTCGGAATCCGAGATCGAGCGGATCGCCCATGCCGGGTTCCGCATGGCGCAGAAGCGCCGCCACAAGCTGTGCAGCGTCGACAAGGCAAACGTGCTGGAGACGATGGCACTCTGGCGTGAGGTCGTCACGAAGGTGGGCCGGGAATACCCCGACGTCGAGTTGACCCATCTCTATGTCGACGCCTGCGCCATGCAGTTGCTCCGCGACCCCCGGCAGTTCGACGTCATCGTCACCGGCAACGTGTTCGGCGACATCCTCTCCGACGAAGCCGCCATGCTCACCGGCTCCATAGGCATGCTCCCCTCCGCCTCGCTGGGCGACGGCACGCTGGGCCTCTACGAGCCCGTCCACGGCTCCGCCCCAGACATCGCCGGCCAGGACAAGGCCAACCCGCTTGCCACCATCCTCTCCGCCGCCATGATGCTGCGCCACAGCTTCGGACTCGACGACGCCGCCGACCGGGTCGAGAAAGCCGTCCGCCGCGTGCTGGCCGACGGTTTCCGCACTGGCGACATCCACCAGCCCGGCACCCGCCTCCTCGGCACCGAAGCCATGGGCGACGCCGTCGCCGCGGCAATCCACTGATGGCCCGCCTTCCTTACCTCGACCGGGCCGACCTCGCGCCCGAAGACCAGGACCTGCTGAAGCGCGGCATCAACCTCCACCGCCAGCTCGTCCACAGCCCCGGCATGGCCCGCGCCTTCGGCGGCATGGGACAATACATCCGCCACGGCAGCCCGCTCGACCCCCGCCTCCGGGAACTCGCCATCCTCCAGGTCGGCTGGCTCGCCCGTGCGCCCTACGAATGGTCGCACCACGTCAAGATCGGCTTCGACTTCGGCCTGACCCCCGCCGACATCCACGCCCTCATCGCCGACACCGCCGGCCACGACACGCCGCTGGGTGCCGCCGAACGCGCAGTGCTGAACGCGGCCCGGCACCTGACCACACACGCCGAGCTGACCGACGCCCAGTTTGCCGCCCTGCGCGACCACATGGACGACACCAGCCTGGTCGACCTCCTGGTCACCATTGCCTTCTATAACGGCGTGGTGCGCGTGCTGGCCGCCCTCCAGATCGACGTGGAGCCGGACTACCAAACCTACCTCGATGACTTCCCGCTCCCGGCATGACCACCACCCGCGTCATCCTCATCGACCGGTCCGGCGGCGCAGACATGCTCCGCCTCGCCCAGCAGAACGTGCCCGCCCCGGGACCCGGCCAGGTCGTGCTGCGGCACACCGCAATCGGCGTGAACTTCATCGACGTGCAGCACCGCACCGGCCGCTACCCCCTGCCATCCTACCCGGCCCCCATCGGGCTGGAGGCGGTGGGCGTCGTGGAACAGGCGGGTTCCGACGTGCCCGTCCAGGTGGGCGACCGCGTCGCCTACTCCTTCCCCCGGCCCGGCGCATACGCCGACCGGCGCTGCATGGCGGCGGGACACCTGGTGCCGGTCCCCGACGGCCTGGCCGACGACCTCGCCGCCGCCGCCTTCAACAAGGGGCTGACGGCGCACTACCTGGCCCACACCACCCACCGCATCCAGGCCGGCGAAACCATCCTCGTCCACGCAGCGGCAGGCGGCGTCGGGTCACTGCTCTGCCAGTGGGCCGCGGCCAAGGGCGCCACCGTGATCGGCACCGTCGGCAGCCCGGCCAAGGCCGCCATCGCGAGCGCGAACGGCTGCGCCCACGTCATCGACTGCACCACCGAGGACGTCGCCGCCCGCGTGTGCGAGATCACGGCCGGCCGAGGTGTGCCCGTGGTCTATGACTCCGTCGGGCGCGACACCATCCAGGGATCGCTCCGCTGCCTGTCGCGCCGCGGCCTGCTGGTCTCGTTCGGCACCGCCTCCGGCCCGATCCCGCCCTTCGACCTGTTCGAGCTGAACCGCATGGGCTCGCTGTATGTCACCAGCCCCGGCTACGTCACCCACGTGGAAGACCGCGCCGAGCTGCTCTCCCGTGCAGACGACCTGTTCGCAGCCCTCGCCGCCGGCACGCTGCACATGCCGCCCCCACGGATCTATCCCCTTGCCGACGCGGCCCGCGCGCACACGGATCTCCAGGGGCGCAGCGTGACGGGGGTCGCCATCCTCCGCCCGGCACCGGGCCTCGCCTGAATGTGCCCGGCGCACGGTCGATCCATCTTGACTCATACAATGCATTCTCCATCATGCAGGCAAGGGAGACGATAAGAACCAATGTCCTCGCATGACGAGACATGCGCCAGCCGGCCCTGCCGGCTCTGCCCAAACTGGCCCTACCGGCCCAACCGGCCCTACCGGCTGTGGCCAGCCGCCGCCGCACCCCAAACACACACGCGACGCAGCCCCACCGAGGTCCGCACCCATGCCCATCACCGTTGAACGCCCGTACGACGGGCTCCGCGTCATCGATCTCACGCACGAGCTCGGTGCCTATGCCGGCAAGCTCTTCGCCGACCTCGGCGCCGACGTCATCCGTGTCGAACCGCCGGGCGGCCGCGCCGACCGGGGCCAGCCCTCCGCCCAAGGGCTGGGCGGCAACACGCGCTACAGCTTCGCCAATGCCAACAAGCGCAGTGTCGCGGTGGACCTCTCCGGCCCCGACGGCCAGGCCGTGCTGCAAGACCTCGTGGCAAACGCTGCGGTCGTCCTGCTCGAGGCGCCCGAGGCCGCGTTGCTTCCCGTGGTCCTGTCCGTCCCCGGCCCGCGCGTCGTGACCCTCATCTCCCATTTCGGCCTCGATGGCCCCTACGCCGGTTACGCCGCGTCCGACCTGGTCACCCAGTCCCTGGGCGGCATCGCCTGGATGTCCGGTACCCCCGGCGAACCCCCGCTGCGCATCGCCGGCAACCAGGCCTTCACCGTCGCCTCCCTCTATGCCGGTGTCGCCACGGCACTTGCGCTCTTCGACGTCGAGGTCAACGGCGGCGGCGCGCACCTCATCGACGTCTCCGCGCAGGAATGCATCGCCCACTCGTTGCAGAACGCCTTGCAGGTCTGGGACCTCGAAAGCCGCGTCTCCGTCCGCGGCGGCGAGGGCACGCGCGACGCCACCGAGCAGGTGCTCCCCTGCCGCGACGGCCACGTCTTCGTCGCCAGCACCCTGTCCATCCCCGCATCCTGGCGCGCCCTGGTCGCCTGGATGCAGCAGGAAGGACACCCCGCCGGGCAACGCTTCGCCGAGCCCGACTGGGCCGACCGCCGCACTCGCACCACCGGCCCCATGCACCGCGAATTCCGGGCCCTGTTCGGCGACTTCATCGCCGGCCGCACCATGGTCGAGCTGCGGGCCGAGGCGCTCGCCCGCAAGATCATCATGGCCCCCGTCAGCCGCATCGCCGACCTGCCGGACGACCCGCAACTCCTCTTCCGCCGCTTCTTCCACGACGTTCCGCACCCCGCGCTGGGCCGGTCCCTCCGCTTCCCCGGCGCGCCCTACCGCCTGTCCGAGCCGGTCTGGCACATCGACCGCCCGGCCCCGCTGCCCGGCCAGCACAGCACCGAGCTGCAGCCCGCCGCCACACCGTTGAGGAGGGCAGGGGCATGAAGCCGAACTTCCTGCGCGGCATCCGCTTCGCAGACCTCACCTGGGCCGGCGCCGGCCCCTTCTCCACCAAGATCTTCTCCGACTTCGGCGCCGACGTGATCAAGGTCGAAAGCGCCACCCGCGTCGACCCGGTGCGCCTGGGCGGCCCGTTCCGCGACGGCGTCCCCGGCATCAACCGCAGCGGCTACTTCGCCTCCCGCAACACCGGCAAGAAAAGCGTCGCCCTGAACCTCAAATCCGCCGAGGGCGTGGAGATCGTGCGCGACATCATCCGCACCGCCGACGTCGTCAGCAACAATTTCGGCCCCGGCGCAATGGACCGGCTCGGCCTGGGATACGAGGCAGTCCGAGAGATCCGACCCGACGTCATCTACCTGTCCATGCCCATGTATGGCGAAAGCGGCCCCCTCTCCACCCTGCTAGGCGTCGGCATGACCATCAGCGCCGTCACCGGCATGATGTCGCTCACGGGCTACCAGGGCGGCCCGCCCATCGGCCCCGGCACCCACTTCCCCGACCACGCGGCCAACCCCTACCACGCCGCCTTCGCCGTGCTCGCCGCACTGCGGCACCGTCGCCGCACCGGCCGCGGCATGAAGATCGACCTGTCGCAGGTCGAATCCACCATCAACTGCCTCGGCGACGCCGTGCTCGAGCACGCGCTGACGGGCCAGGAGCCGGAGCGCATCGGCAACCGGTCCCTCCGGCACGCCCCCCACAACGTCTTCCGCTGCGCCGGCGAGGACCGCTGGTGCGCGATCACCGTGCTGACCGACGCGCAATGGTCCGCACTCGCGCGCCTCATGGCCCTGCCGCCCGACCCCACCCTCGCCACCGCCGCCAGCCGCCTCGCTCGCGTCGACGACGTGGAGGCCGCCGTCACCGCATGGACCGCCTCGCGCGACGCCGCCGACATCATGCGCACGCTGCAGGCAGCCGGCATCCCCGCCGGCATCGTGCACAGCTCCCGCAGCCTGATGGACGAGGACGAACAGCTTCGCCACCGCCGATACTGGCAACGCCTCGACCATCCCGAACTCGGCGAGGCCACCTACACCTCCCCCCCGTTCCGCATCGACCACGAACGTGTCGAGCTGACCCGCCCCCCGCTGATCGGCGAGCACACCGACGCAGTCCTCTCCGGCGTGCTCGGCTACGACGCGGCCCGGATCGCCGCCCTGCGCGCCTCGGGAACGATCGAGGTGTGATGGACACGGCGGCCGCCCTGGCGCCGGCAATCGCCCTGCCCGCCGAGGCCGTGGCGCAAGCCGTGCTGGACGTGCGGAACCTCGTGGTCGAGTTCCGCACCGCCTCCGGCACGGTCCGCGCCGTCGACGGCGTCACCTGGTCGGTCAACGCCGGTGAAACCCTGGCCCTGGTCGGCGAAAGCGGCTGCGGCAAGTCCGTGACCGCCCTGGCCGTGCTGCGCCTGCTGGCCCGCCCCGCCGGCCGCGTGGCCAGCGGACAGATCCTGTTCGAGGGCCGCGATCTCCTCGAATTGCCCGAACGCGACATGCGCACCCTCCGCGGCCGAGACATCGCGATGGTCTTCCAGGAACCCATGACCAGCCTCAACCCGGTCATGACCATCGGCGACCAGATCACCGAGCCCCTACGCATCCACCTCGGCATGACCCGGCAAGCCGCCCGCACCCGCGCCACCGAACTGCTCGCCCTCGTCGGCATCCCCGACGCCGCCCGCCGGCTGGACCAGCACCCCCACGTCTTCTCCGGCGGCATGCGCCAGCGAATCATGATCGCCATGGCGCTCGCCTGCGACCCGAAACTGATCATCGCCGACGAACCCACCACCGCGCTGGACGTGACCGTCCAGGCCCAGATCCTGGAGCTGCTGAAGGACCTCTCGCAACGCCTGGCCATCACCCTCGTGCTCATCACCCACAACCTCGGCATCGTCGCGCGCTACGCGGACCGGGTCGCGGTGATGTACGCCGGCCACATCGTGGAGGAAGGTCCCGCCGACCGCGTCTTCGCCGCCCCACGCCACCCCTACACCGTCGGTCTGCTGCGCTCCGTGCCCCGGCTGGATACCGCCCGCACCGACGCCCTGGACACCATCGAGGGCCTGCCCCCCAACCTGCTGCACCCACCGTCCGGCTGCCGCTTCGCACCACGCTGCGCTGCCCGTATCCCCGCCTGCGCCAACGACCCGGCCCTGCAAACCACCGCCCCCGGCCACCAGGCCGCCTGCCACCGCGCCATGGACATGCCCGACGCACTGCCCAACGCCCCGCCCGCATCCGCGGCCCAACCCCGCGCCGCACCGCCCCCGCCGCGCGAAACGACGCCCCTTCTCGAAGTCCGCGGCCTGTCGAAGCACTTCGCAATACCCACGGGCGGCCTGTTCGGCGGCTCCGCCACCGTCCATGCGGTCGAAGATGTCTCCTTCACCATCGCCCGCCAGGAGACGCTGGGCCTGGTCGGCGAAAGCGGCTGCGGCAAGACCACTATCGGCCGCCTGGTGCTGCGCCTGACGGACCCCACGCACGGCGCAATCCTGTTCGAAGGCCAGAACATCGCCGCAGCCGACCAGGCGGAGATGCGCGCCCTGCGGATGCGGATGCAGGTCATCTTCCAGGACCCCTACAGCTCCCTCAATCCCAGGATGAGCGTAGGCGACACCGTCATGGAGCCGCTCCGCCGCCGCCGCCGCATGGGCCGCGCCGCATCCCGCGACCGCTGCGCCGCCTTGCTGCACCAGGTGGGCCTCCCCGCCGACATGGCGGCGCGCTACCCGCACCAGATGTCCGGCGGTCAGCGGCAGCGCGTCGGTATCGCCCGCGCCCTCGCGATGGAGCCCGACTTCATCGTCTGCGACGAGGCCGTCTCGGCCCTGGACGTTTCGGTCCAGGCGCAGATCGTCAACCTCCTGGCCCGGCTCCAGGCCGAGCAGGGCCTCTCCTATCTGTTTATCGCCCACGACCTGGCCGTGGTCCGGCACCTTTCGCACCGGGTCATCGTGATGTATCTGGGCCGCGTCATGGAGGTCGGGCCGCGCGACCCACTCTATGCCGCCCCGCTGCACCCCTACACCATCGCCCTGCTCGACGCCGTCCCGTCACCCGACCCGGTCACCGAGCGTGCCCGCCCACGCCGGGTCCTGCAGGGCGAACTGCCCTCGCCCTTGGAACCCCCCTCCGGCTGCGTGTTCCGCACCCGCTGCCCCCGCGCCATCGCCGAGTGCGCCGCCGCCGTCCCGCCGCTGCGCGAGGTCCAGCCGGGGCGGTTCGCCGCCTGCATCCGGGTCTAGGGGGCACCATGCTGCGCTTCGCCCTCCGCCGCATCGCCCTGATGGTGCCAACGCTGCTGGGGGTTGCAATACTCACCTTCTTCCTGCTCCGCGTGGTCCCCGGCGATGTTGTGGAGCTGAAGCTGCGCGCCGATGGTGGGTCCGTCACGCGCGAGATCGTGGCGGCGGAACGCACCCGCCTTGGCCTGGACCGGCCGCTGCCGGCGCAGTTCGCCACCTGGATGACTGGCCTTGTCACCGGTGATCTCGGCACCTCCATGTGGACCGGCCGCCCGGTCGTGCAGGAGATCGGGGTCCGCCTGGGCCTGACGCTCCAGGTCTCGCTGATGGCGGCCATTATCGCCGTCGTCATCGCAATCCCGCTCGGCACCGTCTCGGCCCTCTATCGCGACACCTGGATCGACTACGCCGTCCGCATCTTCGCCATCGCCGGCCTCGCCGTGCCCTCCTTCTGGCTCGGCATGCTCGTCATCATGGGCCTGCTGACGGTGTTCCATTGGTCCCCTCCCGTCACCTACACGTCGTTCTTCGACTCCCCCCTGCAAAACCTCTCCCAGCTCATCTGGCCCGCTCTGGCCGTCGGCTACCGCTACGCCGCCGTCGTCGCCCGCATGGTCCGCTCCTCCGTCCTCGAAGTCCTGCGCGAGGACTACATCCGCACCGCCCGGGCAAAAGGCGTGTTCGAGCGTCTGGTCGTGGCCCGGCACGCCATGCGAAACGCCCTGCTGCCCGCCATCACGGTCGTGGGCCTCGAATTCGCCTTCCTCATCGGCGGCCTGGTGGTCACGGAGCAGGTGTTCAACCTCAATGGCATCGGCCGCCTGTTCGTCGACGCAGTCACCCGCAGCGACTTCGTCCTGGTCCAGGCCCTGGTAATGCTGCTCGCGGTCGTCTTCGTCACCATGAACCTCGTGGTCGACATGCTCTACGGCGTGCTCGACCCACGGATCCGCCAAGCATGAGCGCCACCCTGGCCAATCCGCCCCGCCGCCTTGCAGACAGCGCCCTGCTCCGGTTCGCGCGCGCCCAGCCGCTCGGCCTCGCCGGCCTCCTCGTCATCCTTGCCATGGTCGCTGCAGCCATCCTCGCCGACCGCATCTGCCCCTACGACCCCGAGGCCGTAGACTTCGCCGCCATGCTCGCCCCGCCCGCGCTGGACCACCCGCTGGGCACCGACCCCTTCGGTCGCGACATCCTCACCCGCATCGTGTTCGGCGCCCGCACGGCATTGTCGATCGGGCTTGCCTCGTCGGCCATCGGCTGCACCCTGGGCGGCCTGCTGGGCGTCGCCTCCGCGTATTTCGGCGGCCGGACCGACCTGCTGCTGCAACGCCTCATCGATATCGTGCTGTCGTTCCCCATCATCGTGCTGGCCCTGGTCGTGGTGGCGCTGGTCGGCCGCCGCCCGGTTGCCGGCATCGACCTGAACCTGATCGCCGCCATCGCCATCCCCATCGTCCCACGCGCCGCCCGCGTGATCCGGGCAGCCTCCCTGTCCGTGCGCGCCATGCCCTACATCGACGCCGCCCGCGCCGGCGGCTACGGCCACACCCACATCATCCTCCGCCACATGGCCCCGAACGTGCTGGCCCCTTACCTCATCCTGCTGACCGCCTACGTCGCACAGGCCATCCTGCTGGAGGCATCGCTCTCCTTCCTGGGCCTGGGCGTGTCGGAGCCGAAACCCGCCTGGGGCCTCATGCTCGCCGGCGACAGCGCCAACTTCTACCAGGAAGCCCCCTGGATGATCCTGTTCCCCGGCCTGGCCATCTCGCTCGCCGTCTTCGCCTTCAACCTGTTTGGCGATTCCCTGCGCGACTGGCTCGACCCCAGGTTCCGCACGTGACCGGCACCAACCAAAACCAATCGGAGGCACGCATGACGCAAGCACCGGATCGCCTGACGCTCAATCGCCGCACCGCGCTCGCCTTGCCGGCCCTCGCATTCCTCCCGCATCCGGCCCGGGCCGACGAGACCCCCCGCCGCGGCGGCACCCTCACCTACGCCGTCACGGCCGAGCCCCCCACCTACGACCTGCACGCCACCAGCACCTTCGCCGTCATGCACCGCCTGGCGCCGCACTACTCCACCCTCCTGCAATACGACCCGGCCCACTACCCCGCCATCATCGGCGACCTCGCCGAACGCTGGACCGAGGCCCCCGACCGCCTCACCTACACCTTCACCCTGCACGACGGCATCCGCTTCCACGACGGCACGCCCTGCACCTCGGCCGACATCAAGGCCAGCTACGACCGCATGCGCGCCCCGCCCGAAGGCGTCGTGTCGAACCGCCAGCCATCCTTCGACCAGATCGCCGCCATCGAAACGCCCGACCCCCGCACGGTCGTCTTCCGCATGAAGCAGGTAGACGCCTCGATCATGGATACCTTCGCCTCCCCCTGGAACTCCATCTTCAGCGCCGCCCGCCTCGCCAAGGAACCCAACTACCCCGCCCGCTCCGTCATGGGCACCGGGCCATTCCGCTTCGTCGAGCATGTCCCCGGCTCGCATTGGGTCGGCGCGCGCTTCGATGGCTATTTCCGCACCGGGCACCCTTACCTCGACGGCTTCCGCGCCATCACCATGGCCCCCGCCGCCATGGTCAACGCCATGGCCGGCCGCCAGATCGACGCGGAGTTCCGTGGCTTCACGCCCAACGAACGCGACCGAATCTTCAAGGCGCTGGGTGCCGACGCCCGGGTCCAGGAAAGCAGTTGGATGTTGCACATGCTGGTCACCTTCAACGCACAGAAGAAGCCCTTCGACGACGTCCGCGTCCGACGCGCTTTGTCGTTGGCCATCGACCGGTGGGGCGCGTCCGACGCGCTCCGCAAGATCTCCCAGCTCGGCGACGTCGGCGGCCTCGTGCGCCCGGGCAGCGAGTGGTCCGCGACGCCCGCCGAAATGCAGGCCTGGCCCGGCTACGGCCGCGACATCGCCGCCAACCGGGCCGAGGCCCGCCGCCTTCTGAAAGAGGCCGGTCATGAGAACCTGACGCTGACCCTGCTGGACCGCAACATCCAGCCCTACGTCACCGCCGGCATCTACATGATCGACCAGTGGCGGCAGATCGGCGTGAAGGTCGAACACCAGCAGGTCGAACTCGCCACCTGGTACTCCGCCCAGAACAGCGGCAATTTCGAGGTGCTCGTCGACAGCTTCACCCAGTTCAGCGACGACCCCACCAACGTGCTGATCAAATACGTCTCCTACGACAAGGCGGAGGTCGCGGTGGCCCACGCGACCGACCGCACGCTCGATCGCCTCTTCGACGAACAGGCCCGCACCATCGACCCGGCCGCCCGCAAGGCCATCGTCCGCCAGTTCGAGGCACGCGCGATGGACCAGGCCTATGCCGTCCCGCTCCTGTGGTGGCAGCGCATCGTCGTCATGAACGCGAAGGTGCGCGGGTGGACGATGTCGCCGACGCACATGATCTACCAGGACCTGTCCGACGTCTGGCTGGCCTGAAGGAGGACCAGAATGAACCAACCCACCATGCGCCGCGCTGCAGCCGTCGTCGGCATCGGCCACACCGACTGGGTCGGCGACTGGACCCGCGCCCGCGCCGGCGAGCGTCCCGCCGACAGCTACGGCTACGCCCTGCGCGCCTTCAACGCCGCACTCGACGACTCCGGCCTGAAGCGCACCGACATCCAGGGCCTGATCGCCGGCCCCACCACTGCCTACGAGCGGCTCGGCGAGGTGCTGGGCCTCAACCCCCGATGGGGCGACCAGGCCGACGCCGTCCTCTCCATCGTCCAGGCGACCATGGCCATCGAGAGCGGCCTGGCCGACATCGTCGCCGTCGTCTACGGCAACGACCAGCGCACCGCCGGCACCCAGTACGGCGGCCCGCAGGCCATGGGCGGCGATTCCTTCCTGTCCTACGTCTACCACGCGCCCTGGGGCATGACCTCGCAGGGCGCCCTCTATGCCATGACCTTCCAGGCCTACAAGGAGGCCCGCGGCTTCACCGAGGTGGAACTGGGCGAGGTCGCCGTCGCCCAGCGCGGCTGGTCGTCGCTGAACCCCAACGCCATCATGCGGAAGCGCATCACCATCGAGGACTACATGTCCTCGCATTACGTCTGCGAGCCGCTGCACCTGTTCGACTACTGCCTCATCAACGATGGCGGCGTCGCCCTCATCCTCGCCGAGGCCGAGCGCGCCAAGACCCTCTGCGCCAACCCCGTCTTCATAGAAGGCATCGGCCGCTCCGACCTGAACCGCGCCGCAACCAGCCTCGAGCCGCGCCTGACCGACTTCTACCTCCCAGCCCAGCAACAGGCCGCTGCCCGGTCCTACGCGATGGCCGGTGCCGGCCCCGAGGACATGGACGTGCTGCAGGTCTACGACAGCTTCTCCGTCCACGTGCCGCTGGCCCTCGAGGGCTACGGCTACTGCAAGGTCGGCGACGCCGGCCGCTTCCTGCGCGAGGACGGCATCGGCCCCGGCCAGCGCCTCCCCACCAACACCGCCGGCGGCCACCTGTCGGAGACCTACATGCAGGGCTGGGCCCACCAGATCGAATGCGTGCGCCAGCTCCGCCACACCTGCGGTGACCGCCAGGTGCCCGATTGCCGCCGCGTCCACTACACCTCGGACGTGGCCGGCAAAGCCGTTTCCCTGATCTACGGACGCTGAGGAGAGCACGGATGGACACCGGCATCGTCGCCACCCCCCCGGCCGTGCGCGGCTTCTACGACCGCGCCATGTGGGACAGCATCGCCCAGCGCCGCATGACGCTGCAATGCTGCGAGGCCTGCGCCGCCTGGCAATACCCGCCAGGCCCCGGCTGCACCGTCTGCGGCTCCGAGGCATTGGCGTGGAAACCGCTCTCGGGCCGGGCCACCATCCTGTCCTGGGTGATTTTCCACCGCCAATACCTGCCGGCCTACCCGGCCCCCTACAACGCCATCGCCGTCCGCCTCGCCGAAGGCCCGGTCATGATCAGCAACCTCGACGGCGCCAAACCCCCGGCAAGCTGGATCGGCCAGGCGGTGAGCCTCACCTACGTTGACATGCCGGACGGCGCCGTGCTGCCCCGCTTCGTCCTCTCTCCCGCCTGAATCCCCATGGCACAAGCCATTAGCAGGCCGCCATTCACCTCGATGACCTGCTCGGTGACGAAGCCGGACAGGGCGTTCGACGCCAGATAGAGATACGCCCCCTTGCACTCCTCAACCGTCCCCACCCGGCGCATCGGCGTCGCCCGCAACGAGGCCTCGACCTGGTGCGGCGGCGTGGTGGCAGACTTGTTCGGCTTGTCAATCACCCCGGGTGCCACCGCATTCACCCGAATGCCGAACCGCGCCACCTCCTTGGCCAGGCCGCGGGTGAACGTGGAGACGAACGCCTTCGACGCCGCATACAGCACCGACCGCCCACCCCCGCCCGTCCGCGCCGCCAGCGACGTGGTCGAGATGATCACCCCGCCGCCCTGCGCCTCCATGATCGGCAAGGCCGCGCGCGAACAGGCGAACACACTGCGCCCGCTCAGCTCGACCATCGTGTCGAACAGCGCGTCGTCCACGTCGCGGATCGGCCGCCGCTCCACCACCCCGCCGGCATTGTTCACCAGCACGTCCAGCCCACCCAGCAGTCCATGCGCCTCCCGCACCATCGCCCCGCACGCCCCCACCGACCGCACGTCGCCCCGCACCACCACGGTCACATCCCCCGCGGCCACAATCTCGGCCGCCACCGCCTCCGTCGCCTCGGGATGGGCATGCCCGTGCACCGCGACCCGCATCCCCTGCGCCCCGAACGCCCGCGCCACCGCAGCCCCGATCCCGCTCGAGGACCCCGTCACCAGCACGGCCCGGCCCACCAGGTCCGGAATGATGGGATGCGTTGCGTCCATGGCTGTCCCCTGTCGGAAGGCGGTAGTCCCGCCCGCATTTGTATGATGCACTTTATATTCTACCGAGATCGAACCCGCGGCAAGCGGGCGCCAGGAGGGCACCATCCATGACCGAGATCGACATCGTCGCCCGAGGCTTCGGCTTCCCCGAAGGCCCCGTCGCCCTCGCCGACGGCTCTGTCGTCATCACCGAGATCAACGGCGGCCGCATTTCGCGCATCGCGCCGGACGGTGCCGTCACCCCGCTCGGCACCCCCGCCGGCGGCCCTAACGGCCTCGCCATCGGCCCCGACGGCGCGCTCTACCTCTGCGACAACGGCGGCGCCCGCTACCTCCCCGGCCATTTCATGGGCATGGGCCCGTCGACCGACTACACCGGCGGCTCCATCCAACGCGTCGACCTCCACACCGGTGCGCGCCGAACCCTCTACGATACCGTCGACAGCAACCGCCTCTCCGCCCCCAACGACATCGTCTTCGACCGCCAGGGCGGCTTCTACTTCACCGACCTCGGCAAGCGCCACCCGCGCCACCGCGGCAATGGCGGCCTCTACTACGCCCAGCCCGACGGCTCCTCGGTCACCGAGATCGCGTACCCCATCCTCAGCGCCAACGGCGTCGGTCTCTCGCCCGACGAACGCACGGTCTACGTCGCCGACACCGAAGGTGCGCGCCTCTGGGCCTTCGAGGTCCAGTCCCCCGGCGTGCTGAAACCCCCCCTCTTCCCCGCCCATCACAGCGGCCGCTGCATCGCCGGCCTGCCCGGCAGCGCTCGCTTCGACAGCTTGGCCGTCACGCAAAGCGGCAACATCGTCGTCGCCACACTCGGCACCGGCGTGCTCGCCGTCTTCGCCCCCGACGGCACACTGCTCGACGAGGTCAGGATGCCCGACAGCCACCCCACCAACGTCTGCTTCGGCGGCCCGGACATGCGAACCGCCTGGATCACCCTCTCCGCCGCCGGCGAGCTGGCCCGCATGACCTGGCCCGAACCGGGCCTCCGCCTGAACTTTCAGCAATGAGCTGGGCAGACCTCCCCGGCATCACCCTGAATGCCGAAATCTCGGGCCAGGGCCTAGGGCAGGGCAGGGGCCTCGTCCTCCTGCACGAGCTGGGCGGCAGCCTCCACAGCTTCGACGCCGTGATCGACGCCCTCGGCGACCGCTTCCACGTGCTCCGCTACGACCAGCGCGGCGCCGGCCTCAGCGAAAAACCCCGCGCCCCCTTCACCATCGAGGACCATGCCACCGACCTCGCAGCCCTCCTGCAATGGAGCGGCATCGAGGGGCCGGTGATCCTGGCAGGCATTGCCGCCGCCTGCGCCATCGCTGCCGAACACGCGCTGCGCCACCCCGAGACCGTCGCCGGGCTGCTGCTCTGCGGCCCCGTGATGTCGGCGTCGGGCCCCCAGCGGACCTACCTCTCCGATCGCTCCGCCCGGGCCGTGCAGGACGGCATGCGCGCCGTGGTCGATCCCAGCCTGGACCGCTCCTACCCGCCCCATCTGCGCGGCGACGGCGCCGAGTTCGCGGCCTACCGGTCGCGCATGCTGGGCAACGACCCCGTCGGCTATGGCCACGCCAACATGGCCCTGACCCGCTCCACCATCGCCGACCGCCTGGGCGGGCTGCGTGCCCCCTGCGACGTGCTGGGCGGGTGCGACGACCTGCTCCGCACCACCGACCAGCTGCGCGCCACCGCCGCATCCATCCCCGGCGCTACCTTCGCAGTGGTGGACAGCGGCCACCTGATGGCAGTGCAGACCCCGGCCCTCCTGGCCGACGCGATCAACACCCTGGCCAACCGGATCGCAAAGGAACAACTGGCATGAACGGCCTCCTGCTGGTCACGATGGAGCCGCCCCCCGCCATGGAGGAGGAGTTCAACGACTGGTACGACCACGAGCACATCCCCGAACGCATCGCGCTCCCGGGCATCCTCAGCGCCACGCGCTGGGTGTGCCTGCAAGGCTGGCCCCGCTACCTGGCGCTCTACGACCTCGCCTCGGCCGAAGTCATGCGTTCACCCGAATACACCGCCGTCGCCGGGCCGAACGTCAGCCCCTGGAGCCACCGCGTCCTGCCGCGCACCATCGGCCGCCGCCGCGTGGTCGCGACGCAAGCCACCCCGGCCACCACCCTGCCCACCACCCTGGTAGCCACCGCCCCCGACCCCGCAACGCTCGTCGTGGCGCGCTACCCCGGCACCCTGCCGCCAACCGCACTCGACCAGATCCAGGGCCTCGCCGGCATCATGCACGCCCGCCTGTTCCACACCATCGACGACCCGGTAGAAAGCTGGGTGCTGGCGGCCTTCGACCGCCCGCCCGGCGATCTCGCCGCCTTCACCGCCCTGCACGACCGCGGCGCGTTGCTGGTCAATGCCTACACGCGCTACTTCCGCGCCCACCCCTGAAAAGGCACGTCAGCACGATGAGCACGACATCAGCGCAATCCTACGCCCATCCCCACGTCGACCCGGCCTGGCTGAACCTGGTTACCGAAGACATCCTCGAACCCGACCTGCCCATCATCGACCCCCACCATCACCTATGGCACGACCGCCCCTCCGGCCGCTACATGCCCGAACAGCTCCTCGAAGACCTCCGCAGCGGCCACAACGTCGTCGCCACGGTGTTCCTGCAATGTGGCTGGATGCACCGCACCCACGGCCCCGAAGTCCTCCGCCCCGCCGGCGAGACCGAGGCCGTGAACGCCACCGCTATCCTGTCCGCCACCGGCGCCTATGGCCCGGCCCGCGCATGCGCCGGCATCGTCGGCTGGGCCGACCTGCGTAGCCCCCTCCTCGACGACATGCTCGATGCCCACGAGGCCGCCGGTGGCGGACGGTTCCGCGGCATCCGCCACACCACCGCATGGGACGACGCCATCCTGCCCACCAGCGCCCTGCAGAAAGGCCCGGGCCTGCTGCAGGACGAACAGTTCCGCGCCGGCCTGCGACGCCTGGGCGAACGCGGCCTCAGCTTCGAGGCCTGGCAATACCACCCCCAACTCGCAGACCTCCTGGCCGCCGCGCGCACCGCCCCCAACACCCCCATCGTCATCAACCACGTGGGCGCACCGCTGGGCTGCGGCCCCTATCGAGATCGGCGCCAGGACGTCATGCAGGCTTGGTCGCGCGACGTGAAGGCGCTATCCGCATGCCCGAACGTCTTCATGAAGCTCGGCGGTCTCGGCATGCCCATCAACGGCTTCGACTACCACAAGCAGCCCACCCCGCCGGGCTCCCAGCGCCTGGCCATGGACTGGCGCCCCTTCATGGAGCCCTGCATCGAATGGTTCGGCGCAGAACGGTGCATGTTCGAAAGCAACTTCCCCGTCGACAAGGGCATGGTCAGCTACCCCGTCCTCTGGAACGCCTTCAAACGCCTCGCCGCCGCCGCATCGCCCGCCGACAAGGCGGCGCTGTTCCACGATACCGCCCAGCGCTTCTATCGGCTGAACCCAGCCTAACACTGACCGCACTATTCGGCTTGACACGCGCACACGCCAAGCATCTTCTGAAAAAACAATGCATCATGCAGAATATGGGGAAATGCCATGAATATCACTGCGATGGCGATGGCGCTGGCCATGGGCCTGATTGCCGCCACGCTGGCCGCACCGGCTGTCAATCAGCGTTGAATAGTTTCCAGGGAACAGCGTCCAAAAGTTTCCAGTTGGTCATCGGGTTTTTGGCTGCTGGTTCCGGTGCTTGAAGCGGAATG
>JAYVEG010000340.1:0-8013 GCA_043748985.1 Rhodospirillales bacterium | reverse complement strand
GCGCCGCAAGCCCCCGGGTTGCCGCATCCCGCACCAGCGCGGCCCGCAGCACATGCAACAGCGCCGGGTTTCCCGTCAGGAACACCGCCCCGCTACCCGGAGCAAACGCCAGATCCAGCCCGCACAACGTCTTGCCTGCCCCTGGTGCGCCCGTCACGAACACCACCACCTTCGCGCCGGCGCCCTGCGCCGCCCCCAGCGCCATCCGGACCGCCGCCTGTGTCCGCACCAGGTCGCCGCGGCCCGAGTTCGTCAGCAGCAGCGCCGCGACGTCGTGCCGCGCGTATAACCGGCATGCCGCGTCGATCAAGCCTGGAACTGGACGATAGGCCGCGTCGGCCCAGCGCGCCGGGTCGAACCCCGGCACCGCGGGGAACGCCGCCACCTGCTGCAGCAGCAGGGGCAGGAGTAGGGGCGTGCACCGCACTGGCCGGGTGGCCCCTGCGAACGGCAGAGGCCGCTGGAGTACGACCCGTTCGCCGCGCACCATCACCACGGGAATGACGGGCACGTCGCGGCAACCCTCGTGGAAATCCGCAAGGTCGATTGCCGCCGCCTCGGCCTCCGCGCCGAACACCAGCACGGCGCGGTCGGTGACGAGGACGTGCTCGATGCGGCGGCCTAGACGGGGGAGGGCGTATTGCACGGGTGCAGGAGGACATTGAAATGCTGACGAAAGGTTAAGGCCAGGGCGCGGTCCTGGTCCTGGTCCTGGTCTTGGTGGGTCTGGGGCCGCCTGTTGCCGGATTACAATCCAGTGTGGTTTCCGCCATCGTCCCTGATCGACTGTAGTACTCGATTGGCATTACTCGATACGCGTGGTGCCGCGGAGTTTCGGCCGTCATCGTCATAGGCTGCACGCTGCGCCTCTGTCGCCCCGTCCGGGTTGATCGTTCGGTCCTGATAACGAACGCGGAACTTCCGATCAGACGGAGCGGTCCGATCGGATTCCGCTTCAGCCAGGTGGCCGCGGTGATCTTGGGCGACCTAATCAACCTGGATAGCTTGGCAGTCATTATCGTGCTGTATCTGCCGTATCCGCATGGGTGGAGCCGGGCCAGGTGGCGCGGGACTGCGGAAACGGTTGTTGAGGATATCCAGGGCATGCTGCGTTGTCTCCCCGTCCATCAAGCACAGGAGCTGTTGCGGCATCCAGTTTCAGACGCTGCTTGGGTCCGACATCGACCTGTCAACTTTCGTGGTCCGGGCCCGCGGCTTAAATGATGGTTCTGAAGCCTCCTTGCCGTGTTTCGGTTCAGGCCGGTCGAAAGATCAGCGTGGCTGGCGGATCAGAATAGTGGCTCAGAACGATCTGTCTTCCTTGATCTGGGTATTCCCGACGTGATTATCCCGTCGATACATGACGGCCTGTGTTCGCCGGCCGCTGCGGCGATGCAGGCGGGCAGCGGGTTACCAAGTTTGCGCGAGCAATTTCTGCCGAAGTTTGGGGGAACGTCAGTCCTTGGCGTTGCGCCCTGTGATGTGGCCAGCATTGCCACCGGAAGGGTGCGGGTAGCGAACGAAGCCTTGCAGCACGAGCCAGCGAGCGTGACCGGCTGATGTTCAAGCTGAGACATAAACGCTCCGGCGGCGTGCCGGTCACCGCGTTCGTTTACAGGCTCGTGACGCGCGGAAATCGCGCTCGCGACCGCCGCAACTGGGATGAAGCGGCCGACGCATACGAACAGGCGCTGCGGGCCGCACCGACGCTGGCCCATATATGGGTGCAATATGGGCATGCCTCAAAGGAGCGCGGCGACCCAGATACATCGCGCAAAGCCTACGAGCGTGCGGCGAGCCTGCGACCTGGCGACCCGGATCCGCTGCTGCATCTAGGGCACCTGTCCAAGCTGCTGGGTGACGAGCGTGCTGCGGGCAGGCACTATCTGGCCTGCTTTCGCGCCGATCCTGGCCACGCGGATGCTGCCATGGCCCTACACCGCGAGATCGCCACCGCACGCGGTCGAACCCGGGCGGAGCTGATCGAGGTGATGCGCGCGACGCTGGGACCGGATGGCGGTGCAATCGCGGTGGACCAGGCGCAGCCCGGGCCGGGGTGTCGGGATACGCTCGTGTTCGACGTTTCCGACCTGATCCTATTCTACGGCCATGCCCGCCTGCCGACCGGCATTCAACGTGTGCAGATCCAGACGATCATCAACGCGCTGGGCGCAGGTGGCGACATCCGGATCTGCTGCTTCATCGACGGCCGAGACGAATGGCTGGGGATACCGTTGGCCGCGTTCCAGGCGCTGGTCGCGCTCAGCCTTCGGCATGGGGATCGGACGGAACCGGCCTGGATCACTGCGCTACACCGGCTGCATCTGGGGTTGGCGCTAGCCCGCACGTTCGAATTCCCACGCGGCTCGACGCTGGTGAACCTCGGATCGTCTTGGCAGTTACCCAACTACTTCCTGTTTGTGCGTGCGGCGAAGGCGGAATTCGGCATCCGCTATGTGCCGTTCGTGCATGATCTGATCCCGATCGTTGCGCCGGAGCATTTCACGCGTGCTGCAAAGATGGAGGTTGTACCGTGGGTTCTCGGCATCTTCACCCATGCCGACCACTTCCTGGCCAACTCGGAGGCCACGAAGCGCGACCTCCTGCAGACAGCATGCCTGCTGGGCTACAGGGTGGACGCCGGCAACGTCGCGGTCATCCGCCTGGATGCCGACTTCCGGCCGCCTTTGGACGACCCGGACCCGCCCAACGCCGCCACGGCCTTGGCGCGCCTCGGCGTGGGCGGCGGCCCGTTCGTCCTGCTGGTCTCGACAGTGGAGTCGCGGAAAGGCCACGCTATCGCCTTCGATGCCTGGCACCAGCTGATCGAACGGCACGGGGCGTCACGCATCCCACGGCTGGTGTGCGTAGGCCGCCGGGGCTGGCTGGCGGAGCATCTTTATACCCGGCTCGAGGATGATATTGTGCTTGCAGGCCGTGTCACCATGGTTGCGGGCGTGTCCGACCGGGATCTATCCCTGCTTTATCGGGAGTCGCTGTTCACCATTTACCCGAGCCTTTACGAGGGCTGGGGCCTGCCGATCACCGAGGCGCTCTGTTACGGCAAGCCGGTGATTGCGGCGGACACGTCCTCGCTGCCGGAGGCCGGCGGCCCCTTTGCCATCTATGTGCCACCGAACGACCCGGGAGCGCTGGCAACTGCCGTCGAAGGCCTCGCCTTCGACGAACCTGCGCGAGCGGCGATATCGGCGCGGATCCAAGCTGGTTTCCGGCCGCGGAGCTGGGCGGATATCGCGGCCCAGCTTCGCACGGAACTCGTCGAACTGTCGGCCCACGACAACAGCCAGGCCCGGATGCCGGAAACCCCGGTTGCGAGCCTGGGTGCCTATCACTCGGTTGCACGCAGCACTGCCACCACCCTGTGGCCCGGCGCCCGCTCGGCAGAGGCGTTCCGAACCGGCAAGGGCTGGCTTGCTCCTGCGCACCATGCCTGCAGCACCCGTTGGGAGGGCGGCGAGGTGGCCATGCTGCTGCCGCCAGGTCCTGGCGCGCTGCGCCTTGGTCTGTTGGTGCACGGCGCGGAGCGGCAGGATGTCTTATGGCACATCTCGGTTCGCAACGGCCCCACTGCGTCCGGCGCCCTGGCGCGCCATGGTCGCAAATGGATCATGCTGACGCTGCCGGCTGCGCTGCGCACGGCTGGTGCCGGGCCGCTGCGGCTGCGGCTGCGCGCCGAGCCTGGGGAGCCAGGGATTGATTTGGACGACGAGGGATCGATCGCCCTGGCCGGGTTCTTCCTTTACGCCGAGACCGATGTGACGGCCGGCATGCGCCTCCTGGAGGCAATCGCGATGGGCAACCTCGACGACCTCGACGCCAACCGCGAGCCGCTGCGGCCTGGGATGTCTGACGACGTCTGGGACGACTGACTGCGTCGCATGTGCCCGTTGGGTGCTAGAACACGAGGAGCGCTGTGACCCAGCCGGCCAGCGCAAGGCAGGGTCCGAAGGGCAATACCGATCCAGCTGTCATGGCCCGGCCGCTTATGGCTATGGCGCCGGCCAGGGCGAGACCAACGAATGCGGCGCCCATAACGACCCACGGCAGGACAGCCAGCCCGACCCACGCGCCGATCGCCGCCAGGAGCTTGGCATCGCCGGCGCCGATGCCGTCGCGGTTACGCATCCGGCGATAGGTGAGGGCGAGAAGCTGGAAGGCGCCATAGCCTAAAGCTGCGGCGAAGGCGTGGTCGGTCGCCATGGCAGGGTCGAGCCACAGGGTCGCGAGCAGGCCGGCCAACACCAACGGAAGTGTGATTGCATCGGGAAGGAGCAGACAGTCCCAGTCGATCCAGGCGAGCGCGAGGAGCGTCCAGCCGAACACGCAGAGCGGCCAGATTGCGGAGGGGTCAACTTGCGCGAGAAGAGTGGTCGCCGGTATGAGTATGGCAGCCAACTCGACATGCCAATGTTGCGAGGGGATTACCGCACGACAAGTCCGGCAGCGCCCACGCAGGGCAAGGATGCCGAGGAGCGGCACCAGGTCGCGCAAGGCGATTGCATGGCCGCAGGCCTCGCAGCTGGAGCGCGCCGGGGTGAGCATCGCGCCGCGCGGCAGACGGCGGATCAGGACACCCAGGAAACTTCCCACAAACGGTGCTGCCAGCAACGGCCAGACCCAATCCATCGACAGCTTCTCCCGCCCTGGCCGCAACCCATGTATGCTCACGCGGCGAGCGCCACAACCGAAGGCAGGCATGGACGTCCAACGCCCCGAAATTCCAGCCTCCGCCGATCCGGTGGACGCGCTTGCGGCCCTGCTGGTGGCGCAGGACCATTGTGACGTGCGCACGTTGGAGCGGGGGCGCCGGGTCGCTGCGGAGAGCGGGCAGCGGCTGGACAAGGTGCTGATCCAGCTTGGGCTGGTTTCTGAGCGGGGCCTGGCTGAGGCGTTTGCAGCTCTGTTGGGGCTGGAGGTGGCGGCGCCTGACCGTTACCCGGTTGCGGAGGCGTTATTCGCGGACCAGCTGCCGGCCCGTTTCCTTCGCAATGCGCGGGCGTTGCCGGTGATGAAGGAGGACGGACGCCTGCTTGTGGCGGTGGCGGACCCGCTGGACCGGTTCGTGCCGGCGGCGATTGCCGCGGCCACCGGAACGCAGGTGGCGCTGCTGGTTGGTGTTCCCATCGAGTTGGATGCGGCATTGGACCGACTGTACCCTGACCCGGACCGTGCCACGCTGGGAACGCTCGGGGCGGAGCCGGGGTCGACCGACCCGTCGGAGGACGATGCGGAGCGGCTGAAGGACCTGGCGTCCGAGGCGCCCGTCATCCGGCTCGTGAACGGAATCATCGCCTTGGCCGTCGAGACGCAGGCCTCGGACATTCATATCGAGCCGTTCGAGGACCGGTTGCGCATCCGTTACCGCTACGATGGGGTGCTGCACGAAGCGGAGAACCCGCCAGCCCGGCTGACGGCGGCGATCACGTCGCGCATCAAGATCATGGCTCGGCTGGATATTGCCGAGCGGCGGCTGCCGCAGGATGGGCGGATCAGGTTGGCGGTGCGCGGGCAGGAAGTGGATTTCCGGGTGTCGACCATTCCGTCGATGCACGGCGAAACCGTCGTGCTGCGCGTGCTGGACCGCAGCGCGGTGTCGTTCGAATATGGCAAGCTTGGATTGCCGCCGACAGTAATCGGGCGGCTGGATGAGGCGCTTGCTCTCCCGAACGGGATCGTTCTTGTCACGGGGCCGACAGGAAGCGGCAAGACAACGACCTTGTATACCGGCCTGCTGTCGCTCAATTCCGTAGCACGCAAAGTGGTAACGGTCGAAGACCCGATCGAATACCAGTTGCCGGGCGTCAACCAGATCCAGGTGAAGCCGCAGATAGGGTTGAACTTCGCCACTTTGTTGCGGTCGATCCTGCGGCAGGACCCCGACGTGATCATGGTTGGCGAGATCCGCGACCTGGAGACCGCTCAGATTGCCGTGCAGGCGGCGCTGACCGGGCACCTGGTGCTGAGCACGGTGCATACCAACTCGGCTGCAGCGACGATCGCGCGGCTGCGGGACATGGGGCTCGAGGACTATCTGTTGGCGGCGGTCCTGCGCGGTATCCTGGCGCAGCGGCTGGTGCGGCGGCTGTGTGCGCAGTGCCGGCGGGAAGACGATGCGGCGCCGGAGATCGTCGCGCGGTTCGGGTTGGACGCGCGGACCCTGCGGCGGCCGGTGCGGCTTTGGCATGCAATCGGGTGCCCGCAGTGCCGGGGCACAGGATACCGGGGACGGATCGCGATCGCGGAGTTCCTGCAGCCGAATCCCGAGATCGAACGGTTGATCTTCGGCCGGGTGGACCAGGCCGACATCGAGCGGGCAGCGGTGGCGGCGGGGATGGTGCCGATGTTCGACGCTGGGCTGGAAGCAGCGCTCGAGGGTGAGACGACCATCGAAGAGGTCGTGCGCAGCATCAGGTCGGAAGCCTGATGCCCAGCTTCCGGTATGTCGCGATCGATCCGGCCGGGCAGACGCAGCGGGGCGTGATGGAGGCGGCCAGCAACACGGAAGTGGTGACGCGGCTGCAGCGTCAGGGGAGCATTCCCATCTCTGTCGAACCCGCCGGTGGCGTATTGTCCCGGCTGCTGCATCTGCAGGTCGGTCGGCGCGGTATGAGCCGTCAGGCGGTTACGGATATGACGCGGGAGTTGGCGGTGATGCTGGCGGCGGGGCAGGACCTGGATCGGAGTTTGCGATTCATCGCCGAGACGGCGCCGAACCCGCGTGTGATGGCAACTGTGGAAGCTCTGCGGCGCACGGTGCGGGATGGCGGTGCGCTGGCGACGGCGCTGGCCGAGCATCCGAAGACGTTTCCTCGCTTGTATGTGGGCCTGGTGCGGGCAGGCGAGGCCGGCGGCACACTGGCCCCGACCCTGGAGCGGCTGGCGATGCTGATGGAGCGGGAGCGGGCGCTGATGTCGACGGTGAAATCCGCGATGATCTACCCGGCGTTGCTGATGCTGACGGCGGTGGGCTCGATCACGCTGCTGCTGACGCAGGTCCTGCCCCAATTCGTGCCGTTGTTCGAACAAAACGGGGCGGTGTTGCCACGGCCCACGCAGATCATGATAGCAGCCGGTGACGCCGTTTCAGCCTATGGGCTGTATGGGCTGCTGCTGGCGGCCATCGCAGCCCTGGGCATTCGCCAGGCGTTACTGCGGCCCGGCGTTAGGTTGACGGCGGATCGCATTCTGTTGCGCATCCCGGTGTTCGGGGGTCTGGCGCGGGAGGTTCTTGCCGCCCGGTTCACGCGGACGCTTGGCACGCTGTTGATCAACGGGGTTCCGCTGATTGGTGCGTTGGGCATCGTGCGCGATGCTGTCGGCAACATGGCGGGGGTTCAGGCGATCGACCGGGCAACCATCAGCGCGAAGGGCGGGGCAGGGCTCTCGCGGCCGCTGAAGGAGTCTGGGATATTTCCGCTGCGAACGACTGATCTGCTGCGTCTGGGCGAGGAGACGGCGCAGCTTGGGGCCATGGCGCTGCGGGCAGCCGAGATCCATGAGGAGAAGACCCGGTTGGGTATTCAGCGTCTGGTGGCTCTGCTGGTGCCGGCGATCACGATCATCATGGGCGTGGCGATTGCAGGGATCGTGTCGTCCTTGTTGCTGGCGATGCTGGGACTGAACGACCTTGCCGCGTCATAGAGGGCAAAACGGCTTCACGCTCATCGAGATGCTTGTGGTGCTGACCATCCTCGGTCTGGTGGGCGGCCTTTTGCTGGCGCGGGGACCGGCCCGGAGCGCGGCGTTGGATATGCGGGCTGCAACCACCACCGTGGCCGGCGCGCTGCGCCTGGCCCGGACGCGGGCGATCGCGACGAACCGCCCAACGCTGGTGCGGTTCGATACTGCATCGGGCCACCTTCAGGTGGGGTCGGACGCGGCGCGGAGCCTTCCGTCCGGGATCGCGATGGCGGTCGTGACCGTGCGCGAGCAGGGGCCGGCCATCCGGTTCCTGCCCGATGGCAGTTCGACCGGTGGGCGGGTCGAGCTGGC
>JAYVEG010000339.1:0-22037 GCA_043748985.1 Rhodospirillales bacterium | reverse complement strand
ACGCCTCGAACGCCGGCTGCATCAGTTGCAGGGCGCCGCCCACATCCAGGATCGTGATGCCTACAGGCGCAGCAACAGCGCGTCTCGACAGGCCTGTCGCAACCGCCCCACCGCCGAGGCTGATCGTCGTCCGGCGTGACAGCATCGGTCGTCCCCTTCGCGTTTCAAGGACGATACACGATCCGCCCCCGCTGCAAAGCGGCGGCTGAAAAAGTCAGGCGCCGTGCAGCCAGCCCTGCGCCCTGCCATCGACCGTCCACTCGACCCGGCCGGTTGCAGGCACATCCAACCAGCGGCACGGCACGGTCCCCGCCATCGCAATTGCGTCCGCCAGGCTGGCAATCCCCCATCCGACAATATTCCGCACCGCCCGATCCAGCGTCAGCGCGCTGCCGGCAAGCGCACCCTCCGGTGTCCGGGCACTCCCATCCGCATGACCGATCACGGTCATGCTCCCAAACGCATACCGCCCCGGCGGCGCCCCCGCCGCGGCAACCGCATCCGTCACCAGAATGGCCCGCCCGAACCCCTTGGCCCGGATCATCGCCCGCAATGCGCCCACCGGCACATGAATCCCGTCCGCAATAAACCCCGCCGCCAGCCCGTCCTCCCCAAGCTGCGCCATGATCGGATTGTCCAGCTTTGGCAGCACCGGCGGCAGCCCATTGCCAAGATGCGTCGACATGCGCGCCCCTGCCGCCACAGCCCGCCCAACCACCGCCACCCCTGCGTCGGAATGACCGATCGAAACCACGATGCCCTGTGTCACAGCCCATGCAATGAACACCTCGGCGCCCGGCAGCTCAGCCGCCAGCGTGATCAACCGGATCGGCCGACGCAACGGCGCCATCAGCCGCTGCAACATGGCAATATCCGGCGAAACCATCACCTCGGCTGGATGACAGCCGCGAAAGCCGGGCAGGGGGTTCAGGAACGGCCCCTCCAGGTGATACCCCGGCACCATCAAAGGTCCCAGCCGGCTCCCCGTCACCGCCGCATCGAGCGCAGCAAACCGGCCATGCAAATCGGATTCGCTTGCAGTGATCAGCGTCGGCAAGCACTGCGTAACCCCGGTCGCCAGCATCGCAGCCAGCGCATGGTCCAGCCCCGCCGCCGTCAGTCCGGCATCGTTGAAGTCGATGCCAGCGAACCCGTTCACCTGGAGGTCGAAAAGCCCTGCACTCTCCACCCTACCAGGCCAATTCCTTCCCGGCGTAGTCGAGGAACACCGAACCCGGCTGCGTCCGCCGGCTTTCGATCACATCTACCAGGCCCCGCACGCTCGTCTCCACATCCAAATCCGCACCTGCGCCGCCCATGTCCGTTGCCACCCACCCGGGATGCAGCGTCAGCACCGGCCGCGGCGTCTCCAGCGTCGACACGAACGCTCGCGTCAGCGAATTCAACGCCGCCTTGCTCGCCCGATACATCGCCTTGTTGTCGGCCGTTGTCAGCGCGACGCTCCCCATCCGGCTCGACATGAACGCGATCATCCCCCCCGGGGCCAGCCGGCCCAGCATCGCCTTCGCAGCCCTTATCGGCGCCACCGCATTCGTCATGAACAGATGCCCGATGCCCTCCAGATCGATCGCCTCTGGCCCCGCCGGCTCGGAGATCCCCGCATTCACGAACAGAAGGTCCACCCCCGGATGCGTGGTCGCCTCCAGCGACAGCAGCGCCGCCGGGTCAGTTATGTCGCAGAACGCATACCCAGCGCCGGCCGCCTCCAATGCAGGCCGGTCCTCGTTGCGCCGGATCGTCCCGGTGACGGTCCAACCCCGCCGGACCAATTCGGCAGCAAGGCCGAGACCAAGGCCGCGGGAGGCGCCGAGAATAAGGGCTGTGGGCATAGGGAGGGCTCCGTGTCAGGTCTGCCCAACTTAGCAGCGGCGCGCCCGTTGCCCAGCGCATGACCCCGCCGATCAGCCATCTTCTCGAAACATCCTTCTCTGTCGCTGACCTCGCCCGCAGCTGCCGCTTCTACCAACGCATCTTCGAACAGAACCTGCTGCTGGAGGACGATCGTATGGTTGCCCAGGGCCTGCCTGGCCCCGCCGTCTTGCTGCTGTTTCGCCACAGCGGCCCTATGCAGCCCAGCCAGGTGCCAGGCGGCACGATCCCCGGGCACGACGCCCACGGCCGGCAGCATCTATGCCTCGCAATCCCCGTGGCTGCACTCCAGGCATGGAAACGGCATCTGCGCCCACACGACATCGTGATAGAAAGCCGCGTGATCCAGTCGGGTGGTGGAAGCAGCTTCTATTTCCGCGAACCCGACGGCCATCCGCAGGAGATCGCGACCCTGGATTTGTGGCCCATCTCCTGAGAGGCTGCTATGAACCGCTTATGCGCGTCCTCCTGATCGCCCTCCTGTGCATGTTGGCGCGGCACGCCGCTGCGGATGAATGGACCCAGCAGCAAAGTGCGGCCTGCACCACCGCGATCGCCGCAGCCGAACAGCGCAACGGCACGCTGCCCGGTCTTCTTGTCGCCATCGCGCGCGCCGAAAGCGGACGCCCCGTGCCCCCTCTGCCCGGCTTGCAGCCCTGGCCCTGGGCCGTGAACGCCGATGGCGGCGCCTACTACTTCGACAGCAAGCCCGCCGCTGTCGCCTGGGTGCGCGCAGCCTTGGTCCGTGGCGTGAAACAGGTCGACGTCGGCTGCATGCAGATCAACCTGCAAAGCCATCCGCGAGCGTTCACCAGCATTGAAGACGCATTTGAACCGGCGTCCAATGCAGACTACGCCGCCCGTTTTCTCGGCCAACTGCAGCGGGATGCCGGGGGCAACTGGTATACCGCCACAGGCTACTACCACTCGCGCACGGCCATACTCGCAGCAGACTACCGCGAACGGGTGGCCGCCATCGCCGAGGGGCGCATCCCGCCAGCCAGCCTCGGCATCCCTCTCTATATGCGCGCGATCCAGCAAGGCACGCTGCGGATCAGCCTTGCCGGCGGCGGCGTGCTCAAGATCAATCTGGCACGGCAACCCTCCACCAGGCCGCGTCGAAAGTTGAACGCCTGCCAGGTGGCCGCCGTGCTTGGCCCTTACATGGCCGCCAACGCACGCGCATCATGCGCGGGCAGGGCGTCGGTGTTGGCGCGCGGATCCGGCTGATCGCTCGATAAAGCAGCTTGGATCGGTGCTGGCGGAAACCGCTGAATTCCGCTAGCGTCTTACTCGCGTGGCCAGAGACTGCCGGCACGCCCGACTTTCCCGTCCGTATCAGCCTGTTTGAGACACAAAATGAGCACACCAGACCGTCGTTCCTTCGACAGCCCCCGCCGGGGCAGCCGCGGCCGCAGCCGCGATGACGATTTCGGAGGGGGAGGCGGTCGCCGCGATGAACCCTATGTGCCTCGGGACGCTTTCGTGCCCCGCGGTGGTGCGGACCGAGCGCCCCCGGGCTTCGGCGGCGCCCCGCGTGGCTTCAATGCGCCGACGGGTCCCGAAACGTCTGCCGTCGTGAAGTGGTTCAACGGCGAAAAGGGTTTCGGCTTCGTCGAACTCGCCGGCGGCGGCGGGGACGCCTTCCTTCACATCAGCGTCCTTTCGCGCGCCGGCTATCAGACCGTGTCGCCGGGTGCGACCCTGAAGGTGCTGACCTCTGCAGGCCAGAAAGGTCCGCAGATCGCCGAAGTCACGAACGTCGACGAAACCACTGCAGCCCCCGAGACCGGTGCACGCGGCGGATTTGGCGGCGGTGGCGGCGGCGGCGGGATGGGTCCTGGTGGCGGCGCAAGCGGCGGCCCGGCCGGTGGCGGCTACGGCGAGCGTCCGCGTCCCGCGGCCCGCGCCCCGGTCGATATGAGCACGGCCGTGGAAATGCGCGGCACCGTGAAGTGGTTCAACGCCGAGAAGGGTTTCGGCTTCGTCATGCCCGATGGCGGCGGCAAGGACGTTTTCGTGCATATCTCTGCCCTGAACCGCGGTGGCCTGAGCGGGCTCGAGCCCAACCAGACCGTCAAGATGCAGGTGGCCGACGGCCGCCGCGGTCCCGAAGCAGTCTCCGTCGAGAACACCTGATCGCCCGTTTCGGCGGCCCCGTTCGGGCCGCCGTCCTTGCCTTCGCTTTGCTGCCCGGCGTTGGACCCGATGATACCAGGGTCGCCGCCGATTTACGTTCGCTGCCCTGGTCCGCCGTCGGCAGATTGCAGCTGCCGGGCCTGTCACGATGCACCGCAGTGATGGTCTCCCCGCACTGGGCCGTCACGGCGGCCCACTGCCTGGGCGTTCAGCGGCTCGGTCACATCGCACCGCCGAGCGCCATGCACCTCCTGATGGGCTATGCTGACGGCACATACACGCGCCACGTCGTGGCCGACGCCGTGCACGTGGACCTCGATGCCGCGACTGCGCCCGAGGCGCATCGCGGCCGGGATTTCGCGCTGCTGCACTTCGCCGAGACAGCGCCAGTCTTCCTGCCGCTTGAAGCCACCTCCCAGATCCCCGGCGCATCGATACAGATGGCAGGCTACGGCCAGGACAGGGCAGAGCGGCTGGCGGTCGATCCGGACTGCGCAGCCCGGGGATACCAGGCCGATCCGGATCGCAACCCCTTGATGATCCATGACTGCAACGGCACCCGCGGCACCAGCGGCGGTGCAGTCGTGGCGCATATCGACGGGACATGGCGCCTGGTGGCTGTTCAGGTCGCGGGTCGCGTGGACGGCGCCGGCGGTCTCGCAGTGCCGGCCACAACGGTGGCCCACGCATTGGCGACGATCAGCCCATGATTGCCAATTGTTGACATCGGCGTAATGTCGCGAACGTCCATCCATAACAGGGGAAACCCCGATGCCCGACACTCAAGTCGCAGACCTCCATGCCTCCACCCGGTTACCGCTCGACCGCATCGTGGTGCTGGACCTGACGCTGGCACGGGCTGGCCCGACTTGCGTGCGCCATCTGGCCGACTGGGGCGCAGACGTCATCCGGATCGAACCGCCTGACCAGGGCGGAGAAGAGATCAGCGGCGACCGTGACGGCCCGGATTTCCAGAACCTGCACCGCAACAAGCGCATGGTGCAGCTGAACCTGAAATCCGCTGCCGGCCACGCTGCCTTCATGAAGCTGGTGGCAACCGCCGACGTCATCGTCGAGAACATGCGCGCCAACGTGAAGCACAAGCTGAAAATCTCGTGGGACGACGTCCATGCCGTCAATCCACGCCTGGTCTACGGCAGCATCAGCGGCTTCGGCCAGACGGGTCCCTACAGCGCCCGCGCCGGCGTGGACCAGATCGCGCAGGGCATGGGCGGCCTGATGAGCATCACCGGCCTGCCGGGGCAGGGGCCGGTGCGGGTCGGCATCCCCATCGCCGACCTCACGGCCGGAAACCTCCTGGCCTTCGGCATCATGACCGCCCTGTTCGACCGCGAGCGCACCGGCCTTGGTCGCTGGGTCCACACCTCACTGCTGGAGGTGCAGACCTTCATGCTCGACTTCCAGGCGGCCCGCTGGCTGATGAAGCAGGAAGTCGCTGGGCAGGCCGGCAACGACCATCCCACCGGCATCCCTACCGGCGTGTTCCCCACCGCGGACGGCCACGTCAACATCGCCGCAAGCTCCGGCCGCCTGTTTGCCCGCTTCGCCGAGGCCATCGGCCACAAGGAATGGGCTACCGACCCGGCCTGGTCCACACAGACGAAGCGCAGCGCCGCCCGCAAGGAAATCAACGCCGCCATCTCCGCGATCACGATCACCCAACCCAGCGCCCATTGGATTGAATTGTTCGAGGAAGCAGGCATTCCCTGCGGCCCCATCAACACTATCGACCAGGTGTTCGCAGACCCGCAGGTGCAACATTTGGGTCTCGCAACGCCCGTACATCACGACCGACTTGGAACGTTCAACGTGGTGGCATCCCCCGTGAACCTCTCGGGTGTATCGAAAGCGGTGCGGACCGCCACGCCCGAGAAGGGCGAGCACACTGTCAGCGTGCTGAAGTCCCTCGGTTACACGGAGGCCGAGATTGCGGCGGTAACGGCAGGATAGCGGCCAAAAATTCGTCGAGGCCGGGTTCGTCCCACGGTTTGGTTCGCGGATGATGTTTCAAGGCAGTCGCCCTTGACCCAACATCGTGAACCGGACCGGAAAAACCGAACCAGACAGCCGTGAGAGTCTCCTCAGGTGGCAACGGCCTTGTCGATGGCGGTCCGGAGAGGGCCGGAGTCGGGCAGGTCGTTTGCGCTGTAGGTGCCGAGTATGGATCCGTCGCGGGCGACCAGGACCTTGTAGAAGTTCCATTGCGGCTCCCACCGCGTTTGGGTGCGTACCCAACGGTAGAAAGGGACGGCGGCTGCTCCCTTGACGTGGCTGAGGCCAGCCATCGGAAAGTCGACGCCGTAAGTCAGCTCGCAGAATTGGGCAACCTCGGCGTTGCTGCCTTTTTCCTGGCCGAAGTCCTGACTGGGGATGCCGACAACAGAGAAGCCCTTTGGGGACAAGGTGCGGTGGACGGCTTCGAGCTGCTTGTATTGGGGGGTGTAGCCGCAGTAGCTGGCGGTGTTAACGACGAGCAGGACCTTACCGCGAAGGGTAGCGAAGTCGAGGGTCCCTTCATCGATGGCGGTCATCTTGAATTGGTAGATGTCGCCGGGTGCCGGGGCGGCGGCCATCGCGAGAGGGGCGGCGAGGAGGGTGCGGCGGGAAAAGTCCATCTTGGGCCTCCAGTTATTCGGCCTGCAGGTGGGGGTTTTGCGGGTCTGGGCAAGGGCAGGTGGCCGAGAACGTCACCCCGCCCATCACCCCTTGTCGCGCATGAGGCGGGCCTTGTCGCGCTGCCAGTCCCGGGCGGCGACTGCTTGGCGTTTGTCCTGCTTTTTGCGGCCGGCGCCTACGCCGAGGAGGACTTTCGCCATGCCCTTCTCGTTGAAGTGGATGTCTAGGGGGACCAGGGTCATGCCGTCGCGGGTGGCGGCACCCAGCAGGACGTCGATCTGCTTGCGCTTGAGCAAAAGCTTGCGGGGGGCGCGGGGCTCGAAGCGACTGAGGACGCCGCCCTGGTATTCGGGGATGTAGCAGTTGAAGAGGAACAGTTCGCCTTCACGCTCACCGGCCCAGGCCTCGGTAAGGGTGGCGCGGCCGTGGCGGAGGCTTTTGACCTCGGGGCCCTTCAGGACGATGCCGGCTTCCATCGTCTGCTTGATGGTATAGTCGAAGCGGGCCTTGCGGTTTTGGGCGGCGAGGCCGTGGCTGATGAGGCCAGATTTCTTGGTGGTTGTGGCCATTTAGTTGAGCAAACCTGCCCCGGTCATGGCGGCACGAACCTGGGCCTTCACGGGGTCGCTGACGGGGGCGAGGGGGAGGCGGCAGTGGTCGGAGCCATGGCCGAGCAGGCTCGCGGCATATTTGACCGGGGCGGGGCTGGTCTCGGCGAACATGGCGTCGTGCAGGGCGAGGAGGCGGTCCTGGATGGCCATGGCGCGGGCAATGTCGCCGGATTGCCAGGCAGCGTGCATCTGGCTGCACAGGGCGGGGGCGATGTTGGCGGTGACGCTGATGCAGCCGGAGCCGCCGGTGGCGCGGTAGGCGACGGCCAGGTGATCCTCGCCGGAGAGCTGGCAGAAGTCTTCGCCGCAGGCCTGCCGGGTCTGGAGGGGGCGGGCGAGGTTGCCGGTGCTGTCCTTCACGCCGACGATGTTGGGATGTTTGGCCAGCCGGGCCATGGTCTCGACGCTCATGTCGACGACACTGCGAGAAGGGATGTTGTAGATGATGATGGGGAGATCGACGGCGTCGGCGATGGCGCGATAGTGCAGCTCGAGCCCGGCCTGGGTGGGCTTGTTGTAGTAGGGGGTGACGACCAAGGCGGCGTCGGCGCCGGCGGATTTGGCGTGCCTGGCGAGGCGGATGGCTTCGGCGGTGCTGTTGGAGCCGGCGCCGGCAATGACGGGGACGCGGCCGGCGGCGACCTCGATGGCGATCTCGACGACGCGCTCGTGTTCGGCGTGGGTGAGAGTTGGGCTCTCGCCGGTGGTGCCCACGGGGACGATGCCGTTGGTGCCCTGACCGATCTGCCAGTCGACGAAGCGGGCAAAAGCGTCCTCGTCCAGCGATCCGTCGGCGTGCATCGGGGTGATGAGGGCGACGAGCGAACCCTTGAACATGGTTTTTGGCTCCGGACCGGGCAGGGTTGGGCAAGCTAGTCCAGGCTGTCATGAATGGGAAACGCTTTGGGTGCAGGGCCGATGCCGCGCTAGAAGGGTGCCATGCGGTTCCTGCTTGTCACGATGATGCTGCTGCTGCCTGCCGTGTCTCGCGGGCAATCAGTTCTGGATGCCGTGCGGGCGGGGCAATGGGCGCAGGCCGACGCGCTGGCACAATCCGCTCCGGATCCGCTGGTGCGGCGGTTGGTCCTGTATTACCGGCTGCTGACGCCCGGGGCGGCGGGGGCGACGGAGATCGCCGCGTTCATGGCGGAGAGCCCGGATTGGCCTAACCAGGCGCTGCTGAGCCGGCGGCTGCAGGAGGCCCTGACCGTGGATCGGGACGACCGGGCCGTGTGGGAGATTTGCCGGACCCGCCCGCCGCAGGCGGTGCCGTCGTTGCTGCGCTGTGCCGATGTGGGGGCGCGGGCCGGGGCGGCGGAGGCGGAGAACCCGGCGAGGCGGGCCTGGGTGGTGGGCATCATGGATGCAGCGGGGGAGGTGACGTTCCTGAAGCGGTGGGCGGGGCAGATCACGGCAGAAGACCAGTGGCGGCGGTTCGACCGGCTGGCGTGGACCGAAAGTCCAGCGGTGGGCGGGGCGTCCGCCCGGCAGGCGGTCCGGCTGCCGGCTTCGATGCGGGCGGCGGCGGAGGCGCGGCTGGCCCTGCGGCGGGACGATGCGACGGCGCCGGCGTTGTTCGCGGCTGTCGCGGCCGGGGCGCGGGACCCGGGTTTGGTTCTGGATCTGGCACGATGGTATCGGCGGGCCGGGCTGGACCGGGATGCCGCGGGGGTTTGGACGGGTGCGGGGGTGGCGGCGGAGCAGGCGGCGGCGCCGGAGCGTCGGGGGGCGTTCTGGGACGAGCGGAACCTGCTGGCGCGGCGGCTGCTGCGGACAAACGAGGCGGCGCTGGCCTACGCGGTGGTGCAGGCGCCAGCGGCTGGGGCGGACGGAGCGATCGATGGGGCGTTCCTGGCGGGGTGGATCGCGTTGCGGCGGATGGACCAGCCGGAGGTGGCGTTGCAGCACTTCCAGGTGCTGGCCGGGTTATCGCAGGCGGCGATCACGCAGGCGCGGGCGCATTATTGGATGGGAAGGGCTCTGGAGGCTGGGGGGCACGATGGGGCGGCGGAGTATGCCCAGGCGATGCGGTGGCCGACGACATATTACGGGCAGCTTGCGGCGCTGGCAGCGGGGCAGGATGCGGGCGCGCTGGTGGCGGGGGCGCGGGACCCGGCCTGGGACGAGGCTCGGGCGCAGGCTTTCCTGGGGCATGAGCCGGCGCGGGCGGCGGTTCTGCTGGCGGCGTGGGGGGATGCGCGCCGGGCCAAGCCGTTCTTGGCGCGGCTGGACGAACTGGCGACGGATGGGACGGAGCGGGCGATGGCGGCACGGCTGGCGCTGGGGCTGGGGTTGCCGGACACGGCGGTGGCGATCGCTCGGCGGGCGGGGCGGGATGGGGTGATGCTGCCGGCGGCGGGGTGGCCGGCCGCGGTGACGCCGCCGGGGGGGCCGGTGGAGGCGGCGGTGGTGCTGGGGCTCATCCGGCAAGAGAGCAGCTTCGACGTGGCGGCGCAGAGCCCGGTGGGAGCGCGGGGGCTGATGCAGCTGATGCCAGCGACGGCGGCAAGTGTGGCGCGTCGGTTGGGGGTTGTGGCCGATATTCCGGCACTGACGGTGGATGCCGGCTATAACATGCGGTTGGGGACGAGTTACCTGAATGGGCTGCTGGGGCAGTTCGGGGCGCTGCCGCCGGCGATCGCCGGGTATAACGCGGGGCCGGGGCGGGTGCAGGATTGGCTGGTGGCATCCGGGGCGCTGGGCGGGGCGGCGGAAATGATCGACTGGATCGAGCTGATCCCGTTCAACGAGACGCGTAACTATGTGCAGCGAGTGATCGAGAACATCGTGATCTATCGGGCGCAGTTGGGTGCGCGGGGACCGCATCCGGTGCTGCCGGGATGACGCGTGGCGGGGGCGCTGCGGTGGGGCGGGCGGTTGCGAGCTTCGGGGGCGTGGGGTTTGCGCCGATGGCTCCGGGGACGGTGGGGTCGTTGGCGGCACTGGTGCTGGGTGTTTGGGCGATGCAGGGGGCGGCGTGGGTGCTGCCGGGGCTGGCGGTGTTGGCGACCGTGGCGGGGTTGGTGGCCATTCCGTTCGCGGTGGCGGATCGGGAGGCCGATCCCGGCTGGGTGGTGATCGACGAGGTGGCGGGTCAGTGGATCGCATTGCTGGGGCTGGGATCGATGACGCCAGTGGGGGTGCTGGCGGCGTTCGGGTTGTTTCGGTTGTTCGACATCTGGAAGCCGGGACCAGTGGGGTGGGCGGACCGGCAGGCGGGGGCGGTGGGGATCATGCTGGATGACCTGATCGCGGGTGCGATAGCGGCGGCGGTGTTGCTGGTGGCGCGATGGGCAGGGGTGTTGTGATGGGCAGGGTGTTGTGATGGATGAGGAAGTCATGACGGCGGCGCGGGCCGTGCTGGGCGCGATGCGGGCGCGGGGTTGGATGGTGGCGACGGCGGAGAGCTGTACCGGTGGGTTGATCGCAGGGGCGCTGACGGAGATCGCGGGGTCTTCGGACGTCGTGGACCGGGGGTTCGTGACGTATTCCAACGCAGCCAAGAGCGCGATGATCGGCGTGCCGGCGGCCTTGATCGAAGCGCATGGGGCGGTGAGCGAGGCGGTGGCGGCGGCGATGGCCGCGGGGGCGCTGGCGCGGTCGGATTCGCATGTGACTGTGGCGGTGACGGGGGTGGCGGGGCCGGGGGGCGGGTCGGTGGAGAAGCCGGTGGGGACGGTGTGGTTCGGGTTGGCGGTCCGGGGTGGGGCGGTGCGGGCGGAGCGGGTGGTGTTCCCGGGGGATCGGGCGGCGGTGCGGCGGGGGACGGTGCTGCATGCGTTGGGGCTGCTGGCGGGGGCGGCGGAGGAATCGTGACTGGGGGCGTGTAGGCGTGAGTGGGCGCATCGACCGGAACCTTGTCCTGGAACCGGGCTAGGGTGGTCGGGGGCAAACGGAGGCGTCTGCCTCAGAAGGACGGGCGGGCGCAATTTGGGCAGCCGATGCGTTTGCGGTCGGACCCTCGGTCCCCCTTTACCAAGGGGGGAAATACAGATGACACAAAGAGCACGAAGGGTAGAAAAGGGCACGAGGGGTGAACGCTGCTACTTCGTGCAGGGGTTGCTGTGGGAATAGGTTGCCTGCGGCGTTTTGCGCGGGTCACTGCGATTACCCGGCGGGAGAGGGGTTTTGAGCAACCCTGTCGGGGTGGGTTCGTTGGACCTCGATGCGCGATGGTGATGTGTTCGAGACCGCTGTCCCCGCCCGGCTGGACCGGCTGCCGTGGGCGCGGTTTCATTGGCTGGTGATCTTCGCGCTGGGGATCACTTGGATCCTGGACGGAATGGAGGTGACGCTGGTGGGGTCGCTGGCAGGAGCGATCTCTGACAGTCCGAAGCTGCATTTGTCTGAGGCGGAGTTTGGGCTGACGGCGAGTTTCTACCTGGGTGGGGCTGCCGTGGGGGCGTTGTTCTTCGGGTGGCTGACGGACCGGCTTGGGCGGAAGAAGCTGTTCACGATCACGGTGCTGATCTACTTGGTGGCGACCGTGGCGTCGGGGTTTTCGTGGAATTTCTGGTCGTTGGCGATGTTCCGGTTCGTCACCGGGTTGGGCATCGGCGGCGAGTATGCGGCAGTGAATGCGACGATTCAGGAGCTCATCCCGGCGCGGAAGCGAGGTTTTACCGATCTTTGCATCAACGGCAGCTATTGGCTGGGCGCGGCGCTGGGCAGCCTGGGCGCCGTAGTGGCGCTGGACCGGGACGTGATCGATCCGGAGCTGGGGTGGCGGGTGGCTTTCGTGATCGGGGGTGTCATCGGGCTGGCGGTGTTGTTCCTACGGCAGTTCATTCCGGAAAGCCCGCGTTGGCTGATGACGCATGGCTACCCCGAGGAGGCGGCGAGGGTGGTGGCGGCACTGGAGACGCGGGTGGAGCGGGAGATGGGGACACCGCTCCCGCCGTTGCCGAGCGAGACGCTGCGGCTGCGGCGGCATCATGGCGACTGGTTCTTCCCGAGCTTGAAGGTGATGTTCCGGGATTATCGTGAGCGGACGATCCTGGGTGCTGTCCTGATGAGTGCGCAGGCGTTCTGCTACAATGCGGTGCTGTTCACGTATGCGCTGATGCTGACGAAGTTCTATCAGATCCCGGCGGGGCATGTGGGATGGTACATGCTGCCGTTTGCGCTGGGGAATTTCGCCGGACCGGTCGTGCTGGGAAAGCTGTTCGACGTGATCGGGCGGAAGACGATGATCACGGCGACCTATGCGATCTCGGGAGTGTTGATGGCTGTGGTCGGGTTCGCGTTCAATGCGGGATGGCTGGATGCGACCCAGCAGACGATCGGCTGGACGGTCATATTCTTTTTTGCTTCGGCAGCAGCCTCCTCGGCTTATTTGACGGTTGGGGAGACGTTCCCGCTGGAGGTGCGGGCGATTGCGATCAGCATCTTCTATGCGCTTGGGACGGGGATCGGTGGAATTGCCGGGCCGGCTGTGTTCGGGGCGCTGATCGCCTCGGGCGAGAAGACGGACCTGCTATGGGGGTATCTGATGGCGGCGGCGTTCATGTTGATCGCGGCGGGGACGGAGTGGCGGCTGGGAGTGGAGGCGGCGGGGCGGTCGCTGGAGGATGTGGCGCCGCCTTTATCGGCTGCATGACAAAATCGACATGATCGCAACCGGTCGGCCAGGTCGCCGTTTCGATTCCAACGGCGGGTTGCCGTTTGCATAGGAGCATCACATGGTGGATTCGAATCGCGTTGAGGGCGCTTGGGACAAGGCCAAGGGCTCGGTCAAGCAGGGTGTCGGCGAACTGACCGGTGACGAGAAGCTTCAGGCCGAGGGCGCTGCGGACAAGGCCAAGGGCGCGGTAAAGAGCACCGTTGGCGGGGCCAAGGATGCTATGCGGGATGCGGCCGACAAGGTCTGAAGCATAGAGTTGCGGTGGATCTGATCCGCCGTTCGGTGATGGAGGCGGGCGTCCCTTGTGGCGCCCGTTTTCGTTTGTAGTGCAGTGCAGTATGGTAGCAGCCAGATCGCTGGAAGAGGCTGAGGCATTGATCGACCGCAAAAGCTACCGCGACGCCATGGCCCGGCTTGGGGCTGCGGTGAGCATCATCACGACGGTGGGCGCGGGCGGGCAGCGTGGGTTCACAGCATCCGCGGTGTGCAGCGTCACGGACGATCCTCCGACGCTGCTGTTGTGCGTGAACCGAACGAGCGACAGCCATGACCCATTGAAGACGAACGGGGTGCTGTGCGTGAACACGTTGTCAGCCTCGCAGGAGGATCTATCCGGGATTTTCGCCGGGATAACCGGGATATTGGGCGCGGACCGGTTTCAGCATGGCGAGTGGGGCACGTTGGAAACGGGATGCCCGGTGCTGCGGGATGCTGTGGTGTCGTTCGATTGCCGGATCACGGAGGTCACCGAGATCGGAACGCACACCGTGTTCTTCTGCCAGGTGCTCGCGATCCAGACCGGGGCCTCGCATGAGGGACTGATCTATTTTGGGCGGGCGTATCATCGGATCGTGGTGGCGGCTTAGGTCCGGTCGTTGCCTTCGACGGGCATGTGCGCGGCCGGACCCTCACCATACCCTCTCCCGATGGGAGAGGGCTTTAGGCGGAATTACATTTCGCTGTAGTTGCCGTTCTTCCAGACATAGAGGACGTAGTCGGCGGCGGTGACGTCGCCCTTCTTGTCCAGCTTGATCGGGCCGAGGACGGTCTGCGAGATGATGCCACTGTGGAGGGCGGCGGCGACCTTCTTGGGGTCGGTGGTGCCGGCCTTCTTGACGCCGTCGACCCAGGTCTGGATGGCGGCATAGGTGTAGAGGGTGTAGCCCTCGGGGTCGAAGCCCTTGGCCTTGAACTCGGCGACGACCTTGGCGGCAGTCGGGCGCTTGCGGGGGTCGGACGGAAAGGTCATGAGCGTGCCTTCGCCGGCCGGGCCAGAGATCTGCCAGTATTCGGCGGTGACGAGGGCGTCGCCGCCGACGATGGTGACGTTCATGCCCTGGTCCTTCGCCTGTCGGGCGATCAGGCCGGTTTCGGTGTAGTAGCCGCCGATGTAGATGACCTCGATGCCGGCCTGCTTCATGCGGCTTACGAGGGCGGAGTAGTCGCGTTCGCCGGGGACGTAGGCGGCGTACATGGCCTCGGTGAGGCCGGCCTTGTTCATGGTCTTCTTGGTCTCGTCGGCGAGGCCCTTGCCGTAGGCGGTGTTGTCGTGGAGGACAGCGACCTTCTTGCCCTTGAACTTGGTGGCGAGGAATTTGCCGGCGACTTCGCCCTGCTGGTCGTCACGGCCACAGGTACGGAAGGTGTTCCAGCCGCCCTCGTCGGTGAACTTCGGGTTGGTGCTGGCGGGCGTGATCTGGAGAATGTTCTCTTCGGCGTAGACCTTGCTCGCGGGGATCGAGCTGGAGGAGCAGAAGTGGCCGGCGACGAAGACGACCTTCTGGCTGGCGACCTTGTTGGCGGCGGAGACGGCCTGCTTGGGGTCGCAGGCGTCGTCCTCGACGATGAGCTTGAGCTGCTTGCCGAGGACCCCGCCGGCCTTGTTGATGTCAGCGACTGCCATTTCGGCGCCGGCCTTCATCTGGGCGCCGAAGGAGGCGTTGCTGCCAGTGAGGGGGCCGACGGTGGCGATGTTGATCTGGGCCTGGGCGGTAGCGGCGGTGAGAACGACCGCGGCTGCGGCGAGTAGGGTCCTGCGGAACATGTGTATCCCCTTGGTCGTAAGCGACGGAGCGTAGACTATGCCGAGATGCTGGGTTGCGGAAGGGGCATAACTGGGGGTGGTTTGGTCTTGTGCCGGAGACCCTCACCCAGCCCTTGCCCAAGGGAGCGGGCCTTGTTTGCTAGTGGGCGCCTTCCAGGTAGGCGGCGCGGATTTCTGGGCGGGTTAGAAGCTCCGCTCCAGGGCCGGCCATGGTGATGCGGCCGTTGACCAGGACGTAGCCGCGGTGGGCCAGGCGGAGGGCCTGGTAGGCGTTCTGTTCGACTAAAAGGACAGTTAGGCCGGTTTCCCGGTTCAGTTGGCGGATAGCGCCGAAGATGCTGCGGACGACGAGGGGGGCGAGGCCAAGGCTGGGCTCGTCCAGGAGGAGGAGTCGGGGGCGGCTCATGAGCGCTCGGCCGATGGCGAGCATCTGTTGTTCGCCGCCGGAGAGGGTGCCGCCGCGTTGGGCGATGCGTTCCTTGAGGCGGGGGAAAAGGGTAAAGACGAGTTCGAGGGTGGTGGCGTAGTCGCGCATCTTCACGACCTGGCTGCCCATCAGGAGGTTTTCGCCGACGGTCATGCGTGCGAAAATGCGACGGCCTTCGGGGGATTGGGCGACGCCCATGTGCATGATTTCGTGGGTGGGGCGGGCGGAGATGTCTTCACCGTCGAGGATGATGCGTCCGGCGCGCGCGCGGGGGTTGCCGCAGATGGTCATCATGAGGGTGGATTTGCCGGCGCCGTTGGCGCCGATGAGGGTGACGATCTCGCCGTGCTCGACCACGAGGTCGACGCCCTTCAGGGCCTGGATGGCGCCGTAGAAGGTTTCGACGCCTTCGATCTGGAGCATCGGGGTGTTCATAGGGGTTCGGCTCCGACGGTCATAGCCACCGGCGCATCTTCGTCGTCTTCGTCGCCTTCGCCGAGATAGGCGGCGATGACGACGGGGTCGACGCGGATTTCGGCCGGGGTGCCGTCGGCGATCTTGGTGCCGTGGTCGAGGACGACGACGTGGTCGCTGATGCGCATGACGACGCCCATGTCGTGTTCGATGAGGAGGATGGAGCAGCCGTCGGCCTGGATGGATTTGAGCAGGGAGGCGAGTTCGTCGGATTCGCGAGGGTTGAGGCCGGCGGCGGGTTCGTCGAGGCAGAGAAGCACGGGGCCAGTGCACATGGCGCGGGCGATTTCAAGGCGGCGCTGGTCACCGTAGGGGAGGGCGCCTGCCGGGTCGTCGGCGCGGGCGAGGAGGCCGATGCGGTCGAGCCAGGCGCGTGCGGTGTCCAGCGCGGTGCATTCGTGGGCGCGGTGTCCGCCGAGGCCGAAGACGGCGAGGATGCCGGAGAAGACGTTGGGCATGAGCATGTTGTGCTGGGCAACCATGAGGTTTTCGAGCACGGTCATGCCGGCGAAGAGGCGGATGTTCTGGAAAGTCCGGGCGACCTTGGCGCGCCGGGCGATGTGGTGTCCGGGCATTTTCTGGAGGTTGAAGTCGGCGCTGCCGGGGTGTCTGAGCAGGAGGTCACCGCTGGTGGGGCGGTAGAAGCCGGTGATGCAGTTGAAGACGGTGGTCTTGCCGGCGCCGTTGGGGCCGATGACGGATGTGATTTCCTGTGGACGAGCGACGAAGTTGAGGGCGTTGACGGCCGTTAGGCCGCCGAAACGCATGGTCAGGGTACTGACCGTCAGAAGCGGCTCAGCCACGGCCTTCGGCCACCATCTCGGCCGCGATCTCGCGGCGGGTTCCAAGCGCGATGCTGGGGGTGCGGCCGGAGACGAGGCCGCGGGGTCGCCAGATCATGACGAGGACCATGGCACCGCCGAAGAGGAGCATGCGGTATTCGGCAAGGCCGCGGAAGGCTTCGCCGCCGCCGATCATGACCAGGGCGGCCAGCGCCACGCCGACCTGGCTGCCGAGGCCGCCGAGGACGACGATGGCGAGGACAATTGCCGATTCGATGAAGGTGAAGCTTTCCGGGCTGATGAAGGCTGCGCGGCAGGCGAAGAAGGCGCCGGCGAAGCCCCCGAAGGTTGCACCCATGGCGAAGGCGGTGAGTTTTGTCACCGTGACGTTGATGCCTAGGGAGCGGCAGGCGATCTCGTCTTCGCGCAGCGCCTCCCAGGCGCGACCCAGCGCGACCCGGCGGAGGCGCAACGTGACCCAGTTGGTCAGCAAGGCGAGGCCGAGGATGACGAAGTAGAGGAACATGACGCGGTGGGTGGGGCTGGCCTCGAAGTCGGGGAAGCCATGGGTCTGGACAAAGTTGGCGAAGGTGCCGGGGTCGTCGGAGTTGTTGAACTGGAGGCCGAAGAGGGTGGGTCGGGGGATGCCGCTGATGCCGTTGGGGCCGCCGGTCAACTCGGTCCAGTTGAGGATGACGACGCGGATGATCTCTCCGAAGGCGAGGGTGACGATGGCGAGGTAGTCGCCGCGGAGGCGCAGAACGGGGAATCCGAGGACGACTCCGAACAGGCCGGCGGCGAGGCCGGCGAGGGGAAGACAGGTCCAGAAACCGAGGTCGAAGTTGGTGGAGAGGAGGGCATAGCTGTAGGCGCCGACGGCGTAGAAGGCGACGTAGCCGAGGTCGAGCAGGCCGGCGAGGCCGACGACGATGTTGAGGCCCCAGCCGAGCATGACGTAGGTGAGAACGAGGATGCCGAGATCGATGAGGTAGCGCTCGCCGAGGAAGGGCATGAGGATTGCGCCGGCAAGCAGGGCGGGGGCGAGGTATTTGCCGCTGGTGCGGAGGGTCTCGGCGAGGCGGCGGTTGCTGCGATACTCCTGGGCTTTCGAGTCGGGCCGGGGGCGGCCGCGCCAGGCAAGCAAGGCGAGGCGGCCGAAGAAGACGACGGCGACGGCGGTGGCGACGGCGATGGGGCGCCAGATGAGAACGAGGCCCTGGTCGCTGCTCTCGGTCTTGAGGCCGATCATGGTGCCGAACAGGCCGAAGGCGACGAGCGCCGAGAGGCCGGCGTCGCGCAGGGCAGCCCCGGAGGAGGTGTTCATACCTTTTCGACGTCGGTGCGGCCGAGCAGGCCGGTGGGCATGAAGATCAGCACGAGGATAAGGATGCTGAAGGCGGCGACGTCCTTGTACTGCACGCTGAAGTAGGCGGACCAGAAGGTCTCGATGAGGCCGATGGCGAGGCCGCCGAGGACGGCACCCGGCAGGGAGCCGATGCCGCCGAGAACGGCGGCGGTGAAGGCCTTCACGCCGGCGATGAAGCCGATGAAGAAGTCGATGACGCCATAATAAAGAAGGAACATGAAGCCGGCGACGGCAGCGAGGGCGGCGCCGATGACGAAGGTGAGGCTGATGGTCTTGTCGGTGTCGATGCCAAGAAGGCCGGCCATCTTCAGATCCTGCTCGCAGGCGCGCATGGACCGGCCGAGCGGGGTGGCGGCAACGAGCCATGTGAAGATGCCGAGGACGATGAGGGTGATGACGACGATGGCGATCTGGATCCATTGGACCTGGACGGCGAAGCCCGAGGCGTCGGTGAAGATCTGCCAGCCGCCGGGGATCACGGGGGGGACGGGCTTGGTGCGGGCGCCCTGGCTGACTTGCGCGAAGTTCTGCAGCACGATGGACATGCCGATGGCGGAGATGAGGGGCGCGAGGCGGAAGCTGCCGCGCAGCGGTCGGTAGGCGATGCGCTCGATGGTCCAGCCATAGAGGGCGGCGATGCCGGCGGCGAGCAGAAGAGTGAGGGCGAGGGCGAGCGGCACGGATGTGATGCCGATGGCCGACAGGCCGAGCATGGCGATCAACGAGAGGAAGGCGCCGATCATGAAGACGTCGCCATGGGCGAAGTTGATCATGCCGATGATGCCGTAAACCATGGTGTAACCGACGGCGATCAGCCCGTAGATCATGCCAAGGGTGACGCCGTTGATGAGTTGCTGCAGGGCGTAAGCCAATCTTCTTCCTCGCGGCGGATTGCCCCGACCAAACACGGGGCGATGCCAGTTTGCAAGCAGGAGTTATGCCAGTGGTGCAGACGAGCCACGCCCTGGTCGCGGAGCACTTGCAAGCCTACATGGAGCTTGATCGTTTGAAGGGAGCTGTGTGAAGTGTTCACCGGCCTTATCACCGGTGTCGGCACAGTTCGCCGGCTGCAGCCGCTTGGCGCCGGACATGACATGCGTGTTGAGATTGCATCGCCTTGGGTGGATACGGGTGGGATTGCGATCGGGGCGAGCATCGCGTGCAGCGGGTGCTGCCTGACGGCAGTTGTCGTGTCGGCGGATTCGTTCTCGGTCGAGGCCTCGGCGGAGACGCTGTCGAAGACCAACCTGGGCCAGTGGGCGGTGGGAGCCCGCGTTAACCTCGAGCGGTCGCTGCGGGTGGGCGACGAGTTGGGCGGGCATCTGGTGTCCGGGCATGTGGATGGGCTGGGCATGGTTGTGGGGGTGACCCCGGAGAACGGGTCCTGGCGGGTTGCGGTGGAGGTGCCGCGGGAGCTGGCGCGGTTCATCGCACAGAAGGGCAGCGTTGCGATCGACGGCGTGTCGTTGACGGTGAACGAGGTTGCGGGCACACGCTTCGGGGTCAACATCATCCCGCATACGTGGCAGGTGACGACGCTGGGGGATCTCGGGGTCGGGCAGGGCGTCCATATCGAGATTGACATGCTGGCGCGGTACGTAGCCCGGCTCGCGGAGATGCAGCAGTGAGAAGTGCCGTTCTTTCGGACTACCTGTCGAGTGCGGCGGACCTGATCGAGGAGGCTCGGTCGGGGCGGATGTTCATCCTGGTGGATGACGAGGACCGGGAAAACGAGGGCGACCTGGTGATCCCGGCGCAGTTCGCGACGCCGGATGCGATCAACTTCATGGCGCGCCATGCGCGAGGGCTGATTTGCCTGGCGATGACCCGGCATCGGGTCGAGCAGCTGGGCCTGCCGTTGATGAGCCAGTCGAACGGGACGCGGCATACGACGGCGTTTACGGTGAGTATCGAGGCCCGGGAGGGGGTGACGACCGGGATCTCGGCGGCGGATCGGGCGCGGACGATTGCGGTGGCGGTGAATTCCGAAAGCGAGCGGGATGCGATCGTGACGCCGGGTCATGTGTTCCCGTTGATGGCTCGGGACGGTGGGACGCTGGTGCGGGCCGGGCATACCGAGGCGGCGGTGGATATCGCGCGTCTGGCGGGGCTGACGCCGGCCGGGGTGATCTGCGAGATCATGAACGACGACGGCACGATGGCGCGGTTGCCGGAGTTGGCGTCGTTCGCGCAGCATCATGGGTTGAAGCTGGGGACGATCGCGGACCTGATCGCGCATCGGCGGCGGACGGAGCGGCTGGTGCGGCGGGTGCAGACGGGGGCGTTGCACCATGCGGCCGGGGGCGATTGGACGCTGCATGTGTATGCGACGACGCTGGAGCACGCGGAGCACCTGGTGTTGACGAAGGGGGATCTGGCGGAACCCGGGCCGGTCATGGTGCGGATGCATGCGGTGGATATCGTGAATGATGCGCTGGGGACGCATCAGTGGTCGACCTTGCATGGGGCGATGCGGATGATCGCCGAGGTGGGAAGGGGCGCGGTCGTGATGATCCGAGATACGCGGCCGGATGCGGTGAGCGCGCGGGTGAAGCTGCTGGAGGGGAATCCTCGGCCGCTGCACTTCCTGCGGGACTATGGGATCGGGGCGCAGATCCTGACGGATTTGGGGATCAAGGACATGGTGCTGCTGTCGAACACGCGGCGGACGATGGTGGGTCTGGAGGGGTATGGGTTGAACATCGTGGACCAGCGGCCGATCGAGGGAGCGCCCCAGGAGTGAGCACCGCCGACGCGCCGCTACCGAAGGCGCCCCAGGTGGCGGGTGCGCCGCCGCACATGCTGGTGGTCCGGGCACCGTATTATACCGAGGTGGTCGATGGGATGACTGCGGGATGCGAGCACATCCTGCGGGAGGCGGGGGCAACCTTCGATTTGCTGGATGTGGCCGGGGCGTTCGAGCTGGCGCAGGCGATCCGGATCGCATTGCGGGGGAACCAGCGATTTGACGGGTTCGTGGCATTGGGGTGCATCGTGCGGGGCGGAACGGATCATTACGACCATATCTGCCGGGAGAGCATGGCGGGGCTGATGAGTGTGGCGCTTCAGTATGGGATCGCGTTGGGCAGCGGGCTGTTGACGGTCCATTCGATCGAGCAGGCAGTGGCGCGGTCGGGGTCGGATGGGCACAACAAGGGTGCGGAGGCGGCGGCGGCGGCGTTGCTGCAGGTGTCGGCGGCGCGTCGGCTGGGGGCTGTGTGATGGCGCAAGGTCAAGCAAAGGGCCGGGCGGATGGACGCAGGCCGCGGACGGCGTCGCGGGTGGCGGCGGTGCAGGCGCTGTTCCAGAGCGAGCAGGGGGGGATGACGGCGGAGACGGTGATCGACGAGTTCGTGCGGCATCGTTTGGGCGAGATGCCCGGCGCCGAGCATGAGGGGGGTGGCGGGTTCGAGGAGGGGCGGGTTCCGGATGCGCACGTGCCACTGTTCCAGCGCATCGTGCGGACGGCGGTGGAGCAGCAGGATCGGCTGGATGCGATGATAGCTGCGGCGTTGCCGGTGGAGTGGCCGATGTCTCGCATCGATCCGGTATTGCGGGCGGTGTTGCGGGCAGGAGGAGCGGAGCTGTCGATGCAGGATGGGCCGCCGTCGCGGGTGGTGATCAACGAGTATATGGATGTGGCGCACGGCTTCTTCGACGGAGAGGAGCCGCGAATGGTCAACGGGCTGCTGGACCGGCTGGCGCGCGAGCTGCGGCCGAGCGAGTTCCAGGCGGCCGGTTGAGCGAGGCTCCGGCCGAATTCGGGCTGATCGCGCGGTATTTCAGGCCGCTGGCGGGGCCTGGTGCGCTTGATCTGCTGGACGATGCCGCGGTGTTCGCGCCGCCGGCGGGGCGGGAACTGGTGGTGACAGCCGATGCGATGGTGGCGGGGGTGCACTTCTTGCCGGACGATCCCGCCGATCTGGTAGGGCGGAAGCTGCTGCGGGTGAATTTGTCGGACCTGGCTGCGATGGGGGCGGTGCCGCTGGCTTATCTGATGACAGTCTCGGCGCCGCGCGAGACGCCTGATGCGTGGTTTGCGGG
>JAYVEG010000338.1:0-2350 GCA_043748985.1 Rhodospirillales bacterium | reverse complement strand
GCCTGTCCATCACCTGCCTGATCGAGCCGATGCGCTACGATCCCGACATCTACATGCCCGATCCCAAATTGCGCGCGCTGTCGGCCGGGATGGACAAGCTCGGCCGCGCGGCGCTGGCCGAGGCGCGCGCGGCCAACATGAGCACCCATGTCGCCTACTGCGTGCGCGCGGCTGACGCCTGGGCGCCCCCCGACGCCATGGCGGATGAGGCGGTGCCGGTTGCGCGCGAGATGCCGGCCGACGAGATCGCCCGCAACATCCGGCCGGACGGGATGCTGCCGTTCGTGTTCGACGGGCTGCGTGTGCCTGTGGCGTTGCCGCTGCTGGCGGCGCCGATCCTGAAACTGATCGACGGGACCCGCAACGTCGGCGCGATCGCCGCGATCCTCGCCGAACGTGGCACAAGCGCGCCCGCGTTTGCCCGCGCATGGGGCGAGACCTGGGCCAAGCTGTCGGCGCTGAACCGCATCCTGCTCGCGCCGCCGCCTTGAGCCGTGCGGCGATCGTGATCTTCGGGGCGGCGGTGCGGCCGGACGGCACGGCCAGCGACACGCTGCTGCGCCGGGTGGCCGCCGCCGCCGCTCTCGGGGCGCGCCTGGATCGGCCGCTCTATGTCCCGACCGGCGCCAGGGGCCAGCATTGCGCGTCCGAGGCGTCCGTCATGGCCGGGCTCCTGGCCGGGTTCGACGTGCCGGCCGACGACATCTGGCTGGAGGAGACCGGGACAGACACGCTCTCATCGGTGCGGGCCGGGGCGCGGCTGCTGCGTGGCCATGACGGTCCGGTCTACGCGGCCAGCAGCGCCTATCACCTGCCGCGCTGCCTGGCCCTGCTCCGGCTGGCCGGATTGCCGGCGCGGAGCTGCCCGCCACCGCCGCTTCCAACCGCGACAAGCTTTCGCAAACGCTGGTTCTGGCGGCTGCGGGAGGTAGTGGCGATGCCGTACGACATCGGCATCATTGCGGCACTAAGGCTGACGGGGAGAATCTAGCCTTCTCCTCTCCCCCCTGCGGGAGGGGAGGCGGGGCCACCAAGCCCGAAGCGGAGGGAGAAGCGAGACTACCGCTCCTCCTCGCCCCGCTCGCTGTCCACCTCGACCTCGGCGATCGCCTCGGGGTCCTCGTCGTCGAGGTCGGCGGCGTCGTCGAGCACGTCTTCCACGGCTTCGTCCTCGGCCGCTTCGGGCTCGGCTTCGGCCTCGTCGGTGCCGGGCACCGGGATGACCTTGGCGCGGCGCTTCTCCTCGGCCACGTTGCCGCCGCCGCGACGGATGCGCGGCTGCTCTGCCGGCTGTTCCGTGTCGCATTTCGGGCAGACCGCGGGCACCTTGCCCAGATCGTAAAATTTGGCGGCGCTGTTGACGCAAACGCGCTTGGTGCCGAGTTCAGGCTTAACCATCGAGGCCTCATTCGGGGGAGGCGGCCCCATGCCATCGCGCCCGTCCGCTGTCAAACCGTGGGCACCCATGCTAATCGCGCCCGTCATGATTCCAGACCCCTGCTCGATCGCCGCCAGCCGCCCCACAGCGCCGCTGACGGGCCACTTCAAAGTGCCCGGCGACAAGTCGATCAGCCACCGCGCCCTCATGTTCGGGGCGCTGGCGCTCGGCGAAACCCGCATCACCGGCCTGCTGGAGGGCGAGGACGTGCTGAGCACGGCGGCGGCCATGCGGGCGCTGGGGGCCGAGATCACCCAAGCCGCTGATGGCTGGCGCGTGATCGGGCGGGGCGTCGGCGGCCTGCGCGAGCCCGAGGACGTGCTCGACATGGGCAATTCCGGCACCGCGGCGCGGCTGCTCGCCGGCATTCTCGCGAGCAGCCCGGGCTTCGCTGTCATGACCGGGGATGCGAGCCTGCGCCGGCGTCCGATGCGGCGGGTGACGGAGCCGCTCTCGGCTTGCGGCGCGCGTTTCGAATCCCGTTCGGGCGGCCGCCTGCCGCTGGCGATCCATGGTGCCCCCGACGCCCTGCCACTGGAATACCGCCTGCCGGTGGCCTCCGCCCAGGTGAAGTCGGCCATCCTGCTCTGCGGCCTCAACGCGCCCGGCATCACCACCGTGATCGAACCCGCCGCCACGCGCGACCACAGCGAGAACATGCTGCGTCATTTCGGCGCCGACGTGAGCGTGGCGGTGGACGGTGCGGGGCGCGTCATCACCCTGCGCGGTCAGCCGGAACTGTTGGCCGCCGACGTCGTGGTGCCCGGCGACCCATCCTCGGCCGCCTTCCCCATCGTGGCCGCGCTGCTGGTCGAGGGTTCGGTGCTGCGTCTGGACAGCGTCGGGCTCAATCCGCTGCGCACCGGCCTGCTTGCCTGCCTGCGCGAGATGGGCGGGGACATCGTCGTGTTG
>JAYVEG010000337.1:0-2354 GCA_043748985.1 Rhodospirillales bacterium | reverse complement strand
GCGGTCGCCGCGGCGTCCTGCTGGCAACGACCCTGCCCGGCATGCTGCATGTCGCCGGCACCCTCAGCGCCGACCCGCTGAACGTTACCTTGCCCCTTTTGCTCGCGACCCTTGTCCTCCGCCTGCGCACCAACTCCATCCGCGCCCACCTGGCATTGGCGACCATTGCCGCCCTCTGCCTGGCGCTGGCTTTGCTCAAGCCCATCCTCGTCATCGTCACCCCCATCGTTCTGCTTGTCCCCCGCACAGCCTTCCGCACCCCGACCCGCGCCTGGGTCTTCCGCCTCGCCTGCATTGCAGCCGCCGCCCTGATCGCTGCGCTCTGGTCCGCCGCCTACCCCTTTGTTCCCGGCGAATACTGGAAAACAGGCGCCGACCCGGCAGCAATGCTCGCCCGCTTCGTCACCCACCCTATCGATGCCCTGGGCTTCCTCGTCCGCTCCCTCCAGGCGTGGTCCTGGCTTTGGTGGCAGGACGCCGACAGCCGCTTCGGCGGCCACGCCCCCCCCTACCTCATCATCTCCGGCCCAGCCTGGGCCGACGCCGCCATGCTCGCCGCCATCGTCCTCGCCATCCCAGCCAACCCCTCGCCTCGCCCCGACAAACCCGCAGCAGCAGCCCTCGCCATCCTCGCGATCGCATACGCCCTGCTCGTCATCGCCGCCTTCACCATCGGCTTCACCCCTCCCGACGGCGACACCGTTCAGGGCGTCCAGGGCCGCTACTTCCTCCTCCCCTTCGCCCTCGCCGCCCTCGCCACCGCCGCCCTCGCCCTCCGCATCCCATCCAGGCTCAGCCTAGGAGCCACCCTCCTTGCCGCCACCCTGTCCCTGGGCCTCCTCGTGGAAGCCATTCCCCACCTTTACGCAATGCGCGGCTGACAACGATCCGCCACCATCCCGCCCCAACTGAATCCCACCCACGGCCTGCACGATTCGCCGATAATTGTGACCCAACGGCACCTGCGCTAGGGTCCGTCCCATCCCAAGGAGCCGCCAATGGCCGCCACCCGCACCCTCATTCTCGCACTCGTCCTCCTCGCCCCCGCAGTCGGCGCGCAGGCCCGCACGCTCGAGGTCGGCCAGGGTAAGGAATTCAAGCTCCCCTCCGACGCCATCAACGCCGCCAAGCCCGGCGACACCGTTCGCATCGGCGAGGGCGAATACTTCGATTGCGCCATGGTCCGCGCCAACAAGCTCGTCATCGAAGGCGTCGGCGACGCCAGCAAGATCCAGATCACCGACAAGGCCTGCGCCGGCAAGGGCATGCTCGTCATAAGCGGCAGCGACACCACCATCCGCAACCTGACGCTGGCCCGCGCCCGGGTTCCTGACGGCAACGGCGCCGGCATCCGCAACGAAGCCGCCAACCTGACCGTCGACGGCGTCCGCTTCGTCAACAACCAGAACGGCATCCTCTCGACCCCTGGCGAACCCGGCACCATCACGATCAAGAACAGCTACTTCGAGCGCAACGGCACCTGTGTCAACGGAGGGGGCTGCTCGCACGGCGTCTACATCAACAACGCCGTCCTCGCGCGCATCGAAAACTCCACCTTCGTCGGCACCAAGCAGGGACACCACATCAAATCCCGCGCTCAGCGCACCGAAGTCGTCGGCTGCACCATCCAGGACGGCAAGGAAGGCACCGCCAGCTACGAGATCGACATCCCCAACGGCGGCGACCTGGTCGTCAAGGACAACACCTTCCAGAAGGGCGTCGCAGCTGAAAACCACAGCGCCATGATCCTGGTCGGCGCCGAGGGCATCGGCCAACCCACGCGCGAGCTCACGCTCGAAAACAACAAGGTCCGCAACGACGGCACCTGGACCACGATCTTCATGCGCAACCTGTCCGCAACCGATGCCATGCTTGCGGGCAACACGTTCAGTGGCAACATCAAGCCCCTCGATGGCGACGGCAAGGTCACCCGCTGAGCCGGTGGTCGGCGGAACCGTCGTGGTCGTGCCAGACACGACCATCCGGGCCGCCCGATCAGCACTCGCCCAGGCAGGTAGCGCGCGAACGCTTTCGGCGATCCTTCTTCTGCTCCTCGCCCCCCACCCGGGAGCAGCCCGCACGATCGAGGTCGGTGAAGGCAAACCCGTTCACGGCCTGATCGAAGCCGTCGAGAAGGCCGAGCCCGGCGATACGATCCACCTCGGTCCCGGCGAATACTACGAGTGCGCCAGCATCGGTGTGCCTGACCTCACCATCCAGGGCGAAGGCCCCACGACCGTCATCACCGACCGCACCTGCGCCGGCAAGGCCATCCTAATCGGCCGCGCCGACAACCTCACCATTCGAGACCTCGTCCTCGCCCGCGCCCGCGTGCCCGACATGAACGGCGCCGG
>JAYVEG010000336.1:0-8033 GCA_043748985.1 Rhodospirillales bacterium | reverse complement strand
TCCTCTACGAACTACGGTTCGACCAGGCCCTCTCTGCCCTTCCGGCCGCCGCCTTCGTCGACCAGGTGCTGCACCACGGCGTGGGCGCAGCCCACCTGGCATGCGGTGCTGATTTCGCCTTCGGCCACCGCCGCGGCGGCGACGCGACGTTCCTGGCCAACCGCGCAGAGGCGCTGGGCATCGGCCTGACCCTCGTGCAGAAACTCGCAGACGCCCAAGGCGCCCTCAGCGCCACCCGCATCCGCCGCCTGCTGCAGGACGGCTACCCCGAGCGCGCCACCGCCGAACTGGGCCGCCCCTGGACCATCCGTGGCCCCGTCAGCCACGGCGACAAGCGCGGCCGCACCATCGGCTTCCCCACCGCAAACGTCCCCCTCGGCCGCCACCTCGAGCCCGCCCGAGGCGTCTACGCCGTCACGGTCACGCTGGCCGACGGAACGATCGTTCCCGGCGTCGCCAATATCGGCCGCCGCCCCACCGTCAACGAAGGCTCCGAAAGCCGCGTCGAGGCCCACCTCTTCGACTGGTCCGGCGACATCTACGGCCAGGACGTCGCCGTCGCCCTGCACGGATTCCTCCGCGGCGAAAAGAAGTTCGCCTCCTTCGACGAGCTGAAGACCCAGATCGCACTCGATGCCGAGCTGGCCCGGGCGATGCTTGCAAACGAGGAGATCTGACAGCCCCGACATGCGCCGATGGCTTATAAGCGGCCCGCCGAACCGGCATGGCGCATCCGCGGCCGGACATGCTGGCCATGCGCGGCTCGCGGCTCGACGGCTAACCTGCCCGCTTGACCCCAGGCACCCGGCCTCCGCATAACCCATCCATGACGAAGCTCCCCCGCGCGCGAATTACGCCCACGGCCCCCTGATCGCGGGCCGGCCCGTAATCGCCTCCCTCCATCCGCCCGCCGCACGGAACCCCGTCATGACCGCCCCCAAATCCACAACAGAACCCAAGTTCCCCATCTTCCTCCCCAACACGCCCTTTCCCATGCGCGGCGACCTGCCGAAGCGTGAACCCGACCTGCTCGCCAGGTGGGAGCGCATCGACCTCTGGAACCGAACCCGCGCCGCCGCCAAGGGCCGCCCAGAATTCGTCCTCCACGACGGCCCCATCTACTCGAATGGCCACCTCCACATCGGCCACGCCCTGAACCGCATCCTGAAGGACGTCGTCATGCGCGCCCACCGCATGGCCGGCCAGGACGTGAACTACATCCCCGGCTGGGACACCCACGGCCTGCCCATCGAATGGAAGGTCGAGGAGGAATACCGCAAGACCGGCCGCGACAAGGACGCCGTCCCGGTCCTGGACTTCCGCGCCGAATGCCGCGCCTATTCCAACGGTTGGATGTCGATCCAGTCCGACGAGTTCCGACGCCTGGGCGTCACCGGCGACTGGGCCGGCCGCTACGCCACCATGGACTTCTCCAGCGAAGCCGCCATCGCCGGCGAAATCTGCAAGTTCCTCCTGAACGGCGCCCTCTACCGCGGCCTCCGCCCCGTCATGTGGTCGCCCGTCGAAAAAACGGCGCTCGCCGAGGCCGAGATCGAATACCACGACCGCACCAGCGACACGGTGTTCGTAAAATTTCCCCTCCTGTCCGGCCCGGTCGCAAACGCCTCGGTCGTCATCTGGACCACCACGCCCTGGACCATGCCGGCCAACCGCGCGCTCGCCTATGGTCCCGACATCGACTACGCCCTGGTCCGCGTCGACGCCGTCGCCGAAGACAGCCTCGCCCGCCCTGGCGAGCGCCTGCTCATCGCCCTGGCCCTGGTCCCCGAAGTCGCAAAGGCTGCCGGGATTACCCTGCACCACGTCGATCACATCTATAAAGGCGCCGAGTTCGAAGGCGCCATCGCCGCCCACCCCCTCCGCGGCCAAGGTTTTGATCATGACGCCCGCCTGCTCCCGGCAGACTACGTCACGACCGAGCAGGGCACCGGCTTCGTCCACATCGCGCCCGCCCACGGCGAAGAAGATTTTGCCCTGGCCCGCGAATACGGCGTCGAGATCACGGAGCTGGTGCAAGCCGACGGCACCTACTCGGCCCAGACCCCCCTCTTCGCCGGCCTCCACGTCTTCAAATCGGCAAAACCCGTCGCCGACGCCATCGCGGCCGCCGGTGGCCTGCTCGCCCGCGGCACCCTGCTCCACGCCTACCCCCACTCCTGGCGCAGCAAGGCCCCCGTCATCTACCGCGCCACCCCGCAATGGTTCATCCGCATGGACGGACCTGAGCAAATCCGCGCCCGCGCCCTCGAAGCCATCGCCGAAACCGCCTTCATCCCCGAGGCCGGCCGCAACCGCATCAACGCCATGGTCGCCGGCCGCCCCGACTGGTGCATCAGCCGCCAACGCGCCTGGGGCGTCCCCATCCCCGTCTTCGTCGACCGCCGCACCAACGAACCCCTCCGCGACCCGGCCGTCGTCGCCCGCATCGTCGACGCCTTCAAATCCGAAGGCGCCGACGCCTGGTACGTCAGCCCGGCCAGCCGCTTCCTCGGCAACGACCGCGACGCGTCCCACTACGAACAGGTCATGGACATCGTCGACGTCTGGTTCGAGAGCGGCAGCACCCACGGCTTCGCCCTCGAGGACCGCGGCGAACCCTGGCCCGCCGACCTCTACCTCGAAGGATCGGACCAGCACCGCGGCTGGTTCCAATCCAGCCTGCTGGAAGCGATCGGCACCCGCGGCCGCGCCCCCTTCAAGGCCGTCCTCACCCACGGCTTCGTCCTCGACGAAACCGGCCGCAAGATGAGCAAGTCCCTCGGCAACGTAACCGCCCCCCAGGAAGTCACCGATAAGCTCGGCGCCGACATCCTCCGCCTCTGGGTCGTCAACTCCGACGTCTCCGAAGACCTCCGCATCGGCCCCGAAATCCTCAAGCAGCAGGCCGAACTCTACCGCCGCCTCCGCAATACCCTCCGCTGGCTCCTCGGCAGCCTTGACGGCTTCTCCGACACCGAGCGGGTCGAGCCCTCCGAAATGCCCGAACTCGAACGCTGGGTGCTCCACCGCCTCGCCGAACTCGACACAAGCATGCGCCGCGCCCTCGAAACCCACGACTGGACCGGCGTCTACCCGGAACTGCACAATTTCTGCTCCGCCGACCTCAGCGCCTTCTACTTCGACGTCCGCAAGGACAGCATCTACTGCGACGCCCCGGACAGCCCCAAGCGCCGCGCCGCCCGAACCGTCCTCGACACCCTCCACCGCTGTCTGACCGCCTGGCTCGCCCCCGTCCTCTGCTTCACCGCAGAAGAAGCCTGGCTCGCCCGCTTCCCCTCCGAAGACGACAGCATCCACCTGCAGGCCTTCCCCACGATCCCCAAAGCCTGGATGGACACGGACCTGGCAGCCAAATGGACCGCCATCCGCACCGCCCGCAGCGCAATGACGACGGCCCTGGAAGAAGCCCGCGCCGCCAAGCTGATCGGCTCCTCGCTGCAGGCCGCCCTTGTGCTGCCACCTGCCGACACGTCCCTGCTCGATCCCGCCGGCTGGGCCGAGGTCGCCATCGTCTCCGATGCAACGCCAGGCGAAACCCTGGCCGTCACCCGCGCCGCCGGGGATAAATGCGCCCGCTGCTGGCGCGTCCTGCCCGAGGTCGGCACCCAGCACGCCGGCCTCTGTCTCCGCTGCACAGCCGTCGTCGCGGGGAACCCGGCCGAGCAGGCCGCCGCCGAATGAAGGCACGCTGGGGCATCCTCGCCGCCCTCCTGGTCCTGGTCATCGACCAGGCCAGCAAGTGGTGGATCCTCGAAATCTTCCACCTGCCCGAGCGCGGCTCCGTCGAACTCCTCCCCGTCCTCAACCTCACAATGGTCTGGAACCAGGGTGTCACGTTCGGCCTGTTCCACCAGGACACCGCGGCAGGGCCATGGATCCTGGCCGGGGTCGCGCTGGCGGTCGTCGTGCTCCTCGGCATCTGGCTCGCCCGCGCCGAATCGACCCTCGTGGCCATCGCCCTCGGCGCCATCGCGGGCGGCGCCGTCGGCAACATCATCGATCGCCTCCGCTTCGGCGCCGTCATCGACTTCATCCACGCCCACGCCTTCGGCTGGTCCTGGTACGTCTTCAACATCGCCGACGCCGCCATCGTCTGCGGCGTCGCCGCGCTCCTGCTGGACGGCGTGCGCCCCGCGCGTCCCCGCTTGCAGGCCCCAGGCGTCCGGCAGTAGAGAGTGCCACATGAATAAACGGTTCCTGCTGGTTCTGCCCTGCGTGCTCGGCCTCGCCGCCTGCTCCGGCGACGAACTGACGCGCACATTCGGTCTGACGCGCGACGCCCCGGATGAATTCCAGGTCACCACCCGCGCGCCGCTGTCCATGCCCCCCGATCTCTCCCTCCGTCCCCCGCGCCCCGGCGCCACCCGCCCGCAGGAACTCACCCAGCAGCAACAGGCCGAAGCCGCCCTCGTGCCGGATGCCGCGCTCAACCCCGTCGGCCGCAGCGCCAACTCCCCCGGTCAGCAGGCCCTCGTCTCCGCCGCCGGCCGCGCCGCGCCCACCGACATCCGCAGCCGCGTCGACAGCGAGGCCGCCCTCGACACCCCCAGCCGCAGCTTCACCGACCGCCTGATGTTCTGGCAATCCGCCCCGCCCCCCGGCACCCAGGTCGACCCGGCCCGAGAAGCCGCCCGCCTCCGCCAGAACGCCGCCCTCGGCCAAAGCCCGGCCGCCGGAAACACCCCCATCATCCAGCGCAAGCGCCAGGGCATCTTCTCCAGCCTGTTCTAAGCGGGTGCGGAACGCACGGCGCCGGCGCCTCGGTAACAATCGAACCCTACCCACACCCCGAGGGCGCCATGTCACAAGCCCCGCCCCCGGACAGCTCATCCTGCCAAACAGCCGAGCAGAACGACATTCGTCATCTGCCATGACAAGCTGCGCACAGTCATTCACATGAAAAAGCTGCTGCGGGCACCAGATCATGTGTTGCTGACAGCCTACACACTACTCGTCGCCATCTACTGCGCGTTTTTATTGACCGACGGACATTTCAACCTCCTTCATCCCGTCTTGATCGGACTCACGTTCAATAGCAGGCTTGACCACATGCTATACGGCACTGGTTCATGGATTATTATGCCGTCGAAGTCCCAAGGATTATCGGCGGACGGCTCCTGCCGAAATGAGTGACGCACCCATTCCCGCCATGTCGTCGGAAAGCTTGGCCGGGTCCCACCCTCGCCCCGGCCGCCTGCCAGTGACGATCCTGACCGAGCCGCTCGCCGGCCTGCAATCCCAGGCGATCGGCCTCGCAGAGGCAGCAGGGCTCGATCCGAACCTGCTGCCGCTCACGCCTCGTCCCCCATGGTCCTGGATCACCGCCCGGCTCTGGCCCGATCCCCTGGCAGCCGTGCGCCTGCCGCCCGTGCCCGACGGCGTCATCATGGCCGCAGGCGGAACCGCGGCCGTCGTCGCAGCCCGCCTGCGCAACCCCGCCCGCCCAGTGGTCCAAATCCAGCATCCCCGCATCGACCCCGGTAAGTTCGACGTGGTCGTCGTCAATCGCCATGACGGCCTCACCGGCCCCAACGTCGTCGTCACCCGCACCGCGCTCCACCGCGTCACCCCCTCCCGCCTCGCACAGGCCGCCGCCCTCTGGGCCCCCCGCTTCGCCGACCTTCCCCGCCCCCTCGTCGCCGTCCTGGTCGGCGGCAGCAACGGACGCTTCCGCCTCGACGCCCCGGTCGCGCAGGCACTCGCATCCCAGCTGATGAAGATGATGCGCACCGACCGCATCGGCCTCGCCCTCACCCCGTCCCGCCGTACCGCGCCCGAGGCCCAGGCCGCCCTGGCTGCCATCCGCCCCCTCGGCGGCTGGATGTGGAACATGACCGGCGAGAACCCCTACTACGGCCTCCTCGCCCTCGCCGACGCCATCATCGTCACCGAGGACAGCGTCTCGATGGTGTCCGAGGCCGTCGCGACATCCGCCCCGGTCCTCCTCGCACCGCTCCCCGGAAAGTCCCGCCGCATCCGCCTGTTCAACGAACTCCTCATCCGGGACGGCCGCATCCGCCCCTTCGCCGGCCGCCTCGAAACCTGGGACACCGCCCCCCTCGACGACACCAAAATGGCCGGCGAGGAAATCCGCCACCGCCTTTCCCTTTAAAGCCCGCTTCCGCCTGCCGGAGAGGATTGGGTGAGGGTGCCGCTTTGCGCTAGACCATGCCCATGCTGAACATCCAGACCTTCGACGCCCGCGCCGGCGGCAACGTCCTCTACAAGGCCTTCGCCCACCCACTGGCCGCCGAAAAGACCGCCGCCCTCGCGGCACGCCTGAAGGCCGCCGGCAGCCTCGCCGTCTACGACCCCGACGGAGTCGCCGACGCCCTCTGGGCCCTGAACCCGGCCATGCCCCCCGCCGCCGAGGTCTACGTCCACGACGTCCAGCAGATCGGCGCCCCCCGCGCCGGGCTCTCGGCCACAGCACTGGTGGACCTGCCCCACTCCAAGGCCACGACCCTCTTGGTGACCGCGTTCGACGCCGGCCGCATCGCCGCCCGCATCGCCCCCCAGGTGCCGCCCGGCATGCAGGTGCTCACGCTCGACGAGGCGCGGCTGCCCGACGCCATGCTGTCGAACCCGCGCCACTATCTGGACCGTCTGAACTTCGCCACCAACCACGCCTTCTTCCGCGACACCGGCGATGCCACACGCGGCCTGCACACCCGCCTGGTCACAGCCAACTACTGGACCGGCTATGGCGCCGGCCCCATGCGCCTCTGGCTGCGTCTGTTCGGGGCAGACGGCAGCGTGCTGGCGGAATGGGAAGAACCCGTGCCCCCCGGCGCCGCAGGCCTCGCCATCGACAGCCGCGCCGTCCGCGCCCGCTTCGCCCTCCCCGCCTTCGAGGGCCAACTCTTCATCCACGCCATCGGCGCCGCCGGCCACGACGTCGTCAAATACGCGCTGGACACCTACGGCACCGGCACCGAGAAATCCCTCTCCTGCACCCACGACGCCAACGCCTGGCCCAGCGACCGCTACGCCGGCATGCCCGCCCCCAAGCCGCACGAGCGCGTCGTCCTCTGGTTGCAGAACAGCCACGCCGCCCCCATCCCCGCCGGTACCGTCACGCTCGACCGAATGGGCGCCGGCCGTCCCGTCCCACTGGATCAGGACGTCGCCCCATACGCCAGCGTCGCCATCGACGTCGAAGGCATGCTCCCCGGCCTCCACTGGCCCGCCCAGATCGAGCTGCGCACCGGCCGCCACGTCGTCCGACCCCGCTACGAGATCACCGAGGCCGGCCGCACCCGCATCGCCCACCTCAACGTCGAACGCGCCGACCTCAAGCCCGATCCCGGCATCCGAACCCTCTCGAACCTCCTCGGCCGCGGCTACCTTCTCCCCTTCCCCATCCTGCCACGCGGAAAATTCCGCAGCATCGTCCTCCCCACCCCCATGGCCGAGCGCCAATCCTCGCTCCCCATCCGCATCGACGTCTTCGACCCCGACGGCCGCCTCGTCGCCGAACGCTTCCTCGGCAACCTCCCCCGCGACCACGACCTCGCCCTCGACCTCGCCGACCTCGGCGCCCCCAGCGGCGCCACCATCAACTTCGACGAAGGCCACGCCGAACTCGCCTACGACTTCCGCGACGGCGGCGAAGCCGACGGCTGGCTCCACTGCCTCGTCCGCTACGAAAGCCGCACCAGCCCCCACGCCGCCGAAAGCAGCTTCGGCGCCCACATCTACAACACCGCCATGACCTACAAGGACGAGCCCCAAAGCTACGCCGGCCCGCCCCCCGGCCTCTCCACCCGCCTCTTCCTGAAACTCGGCATGAAATCCCGCCGCTCCTTCGCCTGCGTCATCTACCCCGCCTCCGCCGCCTGGCACCCCCGCTCCACAACCACCCTCATCCTCCACGACAGCGCCGGCCACCCCATCGCCGAACGTCCCCTCGCCATCGCCTGCTCCGGCAGCGCCATGGTCTGGCCGCACGAACACTTCGGCGACACCCTCATCGAACAGGCCGGCGACCGCGGCTACGTCATCATCCGCGA
>JAYVEG010000335.1:0-22066 GCA_043748985.1 Rhodospirillales bacterium | reverse complement strand
ATGGACCAACGAGCGGGGCGGCGGCGTGGTGGCGCAGCCCGCGAGCAGGAGTATTGCGAGGATGACCGGAATGCTCCTCATGGCGTCGGGACCTTCTGCCCCTTCATCGGTCGGAATCCCATCATCGGGACCGCGCCGCCGGGGTCGGGCGGCGGCGGCGCCTGAACGATCGCCGGGCGTCCCGGCTCCGGGGGCGGGGTCTCGACCGTGTCGGGCAAGGGCTGCAGCAGGACGTTCGGGGTCTCGTAGGTGGCCGGGTCGGAGGGCACTGTTTCGGGCGGAGGCGGCTCGGGCTCCGCATAGGGCAGCGGCACCGGTTGATAGCCGCCGTTCGGCGCGGTGTAGGGCGTGAGCAGGGGCGGGGGCGCGATGACGATGGGGCTCGGCGTGGCCAGGTAGTACGTGGGCACGGTACAGCCGGCGAGGGCCATGCCGGTTGCTGCCAATGCGAGTGCCTTCATCGTGGTTCCTCGACGCCTGTCTGGGACGTGATGGGGCCATACCATTGCGGCCTTCTATGGGCAGCGAAGTTGAACATCTTGTCCTTGCCCTGGCGGCACAGGTCGAGGTCGCAATCGGCGATGACCAGCTCGTCCCCCAGCGTCTTCGCTGCGGCAACGATGACACCGTTCGGATCGACGATGCACGAGCCGCCGATCAGGCCGGACCCGTCCTCGTTCCCGGCCTTCGCGACGGCGACGGCCCAGCTGGCGTTCATGTAGGCGTTGGACTGGGCAGCAAGCTGCGAGTGGAAGGTCCGCAGGCTGCCGTCCTCGGTGCTACCGCCGTTGGGGTCGTAGGCAGCACTGTTGTAGCCGACGCAGACCAGCTCGACTCCTTGCAGCGCCAGAACGCGCCACGCCTCGGGCCACCGCCGGTCGTTACAGATCAACATGCCCAGCAGACCGCCCATGGCACGGAAGACAGGAAAGCCGCGATCGCCGTATTCGAAGTAGCGCTTTTCCAGTTGCTGGAAGCGGGCGTCGGCGCGGGGTTCGACGGACCCGGGAAGGTGGATCTTCCGATACACGCCGATCGTGGCCCCATCCCGGTCGACCAGGATGGCGCTGTTGAACCGCTGCCCGTCGGGCGTCAGTTCCGCATAGCCGACATAGAACCCGACCTTCAACGCGCGCGCGCGGTCGAACAGGGGCTGCACGGCCAGGTTCGGCATCGCGGGCTCGAAATAGGCGTCACGCTCGGCGTCGGTCAGCAGCCAGCGGGGAAAGAACGTGGTGAAGGCCAATTCCGGGAACACGACGAGCACGGCACCCTGCCGGGCTGCGTCCTCCAGCAGAACGAGCATCCGCGCAAGGATGGTCGCACGGCTGTCGGTGCGCTGGTTGGGACCCATCTGGGCGGCGGCGATGCGGAGGATGCGTGGCATCAGATGGTGTCCCTTCGAACAAAGCGGCCCGTGCCCGGTGTCGCGCGAACGGTGGCGCCGTCCCAGATCGTCTGGCCACGCAGAATGGTCTCGGCAACGCGCGCACGCATGTCGCGGCCGTGATAGGGCGACCAGCGCATCTCCGGACGATCCTCGATGCTGGCTTCGTCGAACCGATAACGGGCGGGCTCCAGCACCAGCAGATCGGCGTCGGCGCCAAGCCGGATGGCCCCCTTGCGCGACAGGCCGTGCAGCGCAGCCGGACGCCGGGCGCAATACTCGGCCATCAGCGTCGGCGGAAGCCCCCGCTCATCCAGCAGGGTGAACATCAACGGCGCAAAACTCTGCAGTCCCGTCAGCCCGGCGCCACACTTGAAGATGTCGGGGTCGCCCTTGCGGTCGGCAGGCCAGGGCGCGTGGTCGGTGCTGACGCTGCTGATCTTGTCGGCCAGCAGCGCGTCCCACATCCGTTCGACCTCCGCCTCGGACCGGAACGGCGGGTTGCACTTGCCACGGCCCCCAAGCCGGACAAGATCCGCCTCGGTCATGCACAGGTATTGGATGCAGGCCTCCCCGGTCGCCTGCATGCCCATGCCGCGATAAAGCGCTGCGATGTCGAAGCCGCGCGCCAGCGACGAATGGGCGATGTGCACATGGGCGCCGGTCTGCAGCCCGATCTCGAAGATCTCCAGATCCGCCATCGTCTCGGCCAATGGCGGCCGTGTCCGCGCATGCCAGATCGCCCCCGTGTGCCCGGCGGCCCGCGCGTCGGCGGTCAGCCGCTCAACCAGCTCCTGATCCTCGTTGTGCACCGCAACCGGCAGCCCGGTGTCGGCGATCAACGCGAAAGCATCGACCATGGTCGGATGGTCGATCCGCGGGAACCGGACGGGGTCGTATTCATAGGTGCTGAGCTTGAACGCCGTGATCCCCGCCGCGGCAAGCTCGGGTATCGCATCCAGCCCCCCCGTCTTGCGGATGGTCCCATACAGCGCGACATCGACATGGGCGGTGCGGTTCACCCAGCCGATCTTCTCCGCCAGCAGCTCCGCGGTGTGGATGCTGTGCGGCACGTCATAGGGCATGTCGACGCAGGTCGTGATCCCGCCGGCCGCCGCACTCCGCGTGGCCCCCTCGATGCCGGGAAACCCGATGCTGCTCCCGGTGTGCATATGCCCATCCACCAGCCCGGGCAGCACCAGCTTTCCCCTGTGGTCGGTGACGATCGCGGCCGGCGGCGGCTGGCCTTCGCCGATCGCGGCGATGGTCTCGCCGCGGATGGCGACATACCCCCCGGGACGAAGGCCTGTGGGTGTGACGAGGTCGCCGAGGACGACGCGGTCGAAGGCTGATGTTTGCAAGGGGTCTGGCCTGCCTGTCTGGTGGTTGGCCCCCACTTGCCGGGGGCGCGTGGCGATCCTATGACCGGCGGCAACAAGCGCCAAGCCAGAGGAAATCCCGATGCAAATGCATGAGGTCCGCGTCCATCCGTCCAAGGCTCGACTGCTGCGGGAAGACCAGCTGGCCTGGAAGATCGCCGCCGTCGCGGCCGATGCGGTCGCGGTGCCTGCCGAAACGGCGGAGATGATCGTCAACCGCGTGATCGACAATGCAGCCGTCGCGATCGCAAGCGTCAACCGGCACCCCTGCATGAGCGCGCGTGACATGGCCCTGGCGCATCCCGCCGCACCCCGCCGGGCCGGCGCGACCGTGTTCGGCATGAACGAGGGCGTCCGCGTCAGCCCGGAATGGGCCGCCTGGGCGAACGGCACGGCAGTGCGCGAGCTCGACATGCACGACACCTTCCTGGCGGCCGACTACAGCCACCCCGGCGACAACATCCCCCCCATCCTGGCCGTCGCACAGCAGCTGGGCTGCGATGGCGCGCAGCTGCTGCGCGGCCTGGCGACCGGCTACGAAATCCATATCGACCTGGTGAAGGCGATCTGTCTGCACGAGCACAAGATCGACCACATCGCCCATCTCTGCCCCGCCCAGGCCGCCGGTATCGGGACCCTGCTGAAGCTCGATACCGCAACCATCTACCAGGCCGTCCAGCAGGCAGTGCACGTAAGCTTCACCACCCGCCAAAGCCGCAAGGGCGAGATCAGCAGCTGGAAAGCCTACGCGCCCGCCCACGCCGGCAAGCTCGCCATCGAGGCCGTCGACCGCGTCATGCGCGGCGAGGGCGCACCCAGCCCGATCTACGAGGGCGAAGACAGCGTCATCGCCTGGATGCTCGACGGCCCGACCGCGGAATATCACGTCCCGCTGCCCGGCCCCGGCGAGGCCAAGCGCGCGATCATGGACAGCTACACGAAACAGCACTCGGCGGAATATCAGAGCCAGGCGCTGATCGACCTCGCATTCCGAATGGGAAAGCAGGTCAAGGACTGGAACGCGGTCGACGAGATCATGATCGAAACCAGCCATCACACCCACAACGTCATCGGCACCGGCGCCAACGACCCGCAGAAAATGGACCCGCACGCCTCGCGTGAAACGCTGGATCATAGCATCATGTACATCGTCGCAGTGGCCCTCCAGGACGGCGCCTGGCACCACGTCCGCAGCTACGCGCCAGAGCGGGCGCAGCGCCCCGACACGGTCGCGCTGTGGCACAAGATCCACACCGTCGAGGACCCGGCCTGGACCGCCCGCTATCACGCCAAGGACCACAACCAGCTCGCCTTCGGCGGTCGCATCATCATCAAGATGAAGGACGGCACCACCGTCGACGACAGCATGGCGGTGGCCAATGCCCATCCGCTGGGGGCCACGCCGTGGAAGCGCGCCGACTACATCGGCAAGTTCCGTTCGATGACCGAGGGGCTGATCGACGCGGCCGAGGCAGCCCGCTTCCTGGCGGCCTGCGAAGCACTCCCGACGCTGCCTGCAGGTGAGCTGCACCGCCTGCACGTCGCAATGCCCGCCGGCACCGTGAAAGCCGGCGCCGAAGGCATCTTCTAGGCACGATGGGCGGGGCGCCCGGACGGCATGGGGAACAATCTTCTCTGTGTCCTCCGTGGTCTCCATGTTGAATCTTCTTAAGCGACGCCCCGGAGGCATCCATGTCCGAAACGACCGCACCCGAGAAGAAGGCCAAGAAGGGCGTCGCACTCGCCGGCGTCGCCGCCGGCAGCACCGCACTCTGCACCGTGGGCCATAGCGGCAACGACCTGCACTACCGCGGCTACGACATCCTCGATATCGCCGAGCAGTGCCAGTTCGAGGAAATCGCCTACCTGCTCGTCCACGAGACCCTGCCGACGGCCGCACAGCTCAAGGCCTACAAGGCCAAGCTGAAGGCCCTGCGCGGCCTGCCGCTCGCCGTCCGCCATGTGCTGGAAGCGCTGCCGGCAGCCACGCATCCCATGGACGTCATGCGCACCGGCATCAGCGCGCTGGGCTGCGCGCTCCCGGAAAAGGAGGACCACAGCGTCGCCGGGGCGCGCGACATCGCCGACCGCATCATGGCCTGCGGCGGCTCGATCCTGCTGTATTGGTATCACTGGTCCCATAACGGTCGCGAAATCGATGTCGAGACCGACGACGACACCATCGGCGGCCATTTCCTGCACCTCCTGCACGGCGAACCGCCCTCGGCCGAATGGGTGCGCGCGATGCACACAAGCCTCGTGCTGTATGCCGAGCACGAGTTCAACGCGAGCACCTTCGCCGCCCGCGTGGTGGCCGGCACAGGCGCCGACATGTACTCCGCGATCGTTGCCGGAATCGGCGCGCTGCGCGGCCCGAAGCACGGCGGCGCGAACGAGGTCGCCCTGGAGATCCAGCAGCGCTACCCAAGCGCCGACGCGGCCGAGGCCGACATCCGCCAACGGGTCGAGGCCAAGCAGGTGATCATCGGCTTCGGCCATGCCGTCTATACCGTCGCAGACCCGCGCAATGCCGTGATCAAGCAGGTGGCAAAGCGGCTGTCGGATGCGGCCGGCGACACCCTGACATGGACTGTCGCAGACCGTATCGAAACCACGATGTGGTCGCTGAAGAAGATGTTCGCGAACCTCGATTGGTTCAGCGCGGTGGCCTACAGCCAGATGCGGATCCCGACCGCCATGTTCACCCCGATCTTCGTGATCAGCCGGACGTCGGGATGGGCCGCGCACGTGATGGAGCAGCGTGTGGACAACAAGCTGATCCGTCCGGCTGCGAACTATACCGGACCCGAGGATCGGGCTTTCGTGCCGATCTCGGAACGGTAGCGTTTCGCGGCCGGGCCGGGGCAGGCGGGTCCCGCGGGAAAGGGCGGACGGCAAAACAGCGTGATTTGCGGTCCGTCATTACTTCCTGTGCTGGTTTTGATTGACACGGATACGTCCGTCGCGTGACAGCGGTTGGGGTGTGCACGTTATCGATTCGCGGCAAACGAGCTGCAGAGAGAGCGTGCCGCACGGAGCGCCGAGATCGTTTTGAAAAAGGAACTCTCTCGGCGAACCGCACCGCAACCGCCCACGTTGGCATGCGTGCACGATCGCTCAAGGAGGACATGGAAATGACCGACCACATTAAGACGAAGCGGGGCCAGGCCATGCCGGCCACGGCCCCGAAAAAGACGGCGAAGGCCAACGGTGCCGCGCCCCCAGCCGCGAAGGCAAAGGCTGCGCCGATGAAGACTGCGGTCACTACGGCGCCCGCGAAAGTTGTGGCCCTGAAAGCTGTGGCCCCGAAGTCTGTGGCCCCGAAGTCTGTGGCCCCGAAGTCTGCAGCCCCGAAGTCTGCGGCCCCGAAGTCTGCGGCTCCGAAGTCTGCGGCCCCGAAGTCTGCGGCCCCGAAGTCTGTGGCCCCGAAGTCTGCTGCCCTGAAGTCTGCCGACCCAAAAGCTGCGGCCCCGAAGTCTGCGGCCCCAAAGCTCGCAGCCTCGAAGGTCACAGCCCCGAAGGTCGCAGCCCCGAAGGCTGCGGCTTCCAAGACCATAGCTCCAAAGGCTGCGGCCACCCCGGCTACAGCGCCGAAGGCTGCCGCCCCGAAGGCTGCGACCGCAAAGCCGGCACCGGCCAAGAAGGCTGCGGCGGCGAAGGTTGCAGCTCCCGCTGTCGCAACCCCCGCGGTCCCGGCCCCGAAGGCGGCCGCTAAAGCTGCGGCCCCGAAGATTGCGGCCCCGAAGATTGCGGCCCCGAAGGTTGCGGCCCCGAAGGCTGCGGCCCCGAAGGCTGCGGCCCCGAAGTCTGCGGCCCCGAAGGCTACGGCCCCGAAGGCTACGGCCCCGAAGGCTACGACCCTGAAGGCGACGGCCACGCCCGCCGCAGCATCGGCCAAGGCCGTCGCCGCACCGAAGGCCACCGCTGCCAAGGCTGCGCCCGCCAAGAAGGCGGCTGCTCCGAAGGCAGCTGCCCCCACACCGAAGAAGGCTGGCGCAAATAAGGCTGCGGCCGCCGCTCCCAAAACGCCGGCCCCGAAGGCCGCCGCCAAGCCGAAGAAAACCACTTCGGCACCCTCTGGCCCGGCCAACTGAAAACCAGGCTGTCCGGCAGACGCGGGCTTCGGTCCACCACAGATTGGCCTGCGCCCAACCAGGTGCAGGCCATTCTGGTTTCTGGGGTTGCGGGTTGATCCGCCGCAGCGGCCCCGATCCTCGCCGCCTCTAGCTGAACGTGGCGAGAAGATCCTCGACCTGCGCCGGCGTAAGAATGCGCGTCTGGCTGCTGCGAAGAAGAAGCGCCAGCTTTGCGGCCTCCTCTAGCTCCTCCGCGGCATAAACGGCGTCGGTCAGCGTCTTGCCGCTGACGACAGGCCCGTGATTGGCCAGCAGAAGCGCCGACGCGGTCCTCGCCGCGGCATGGATGGCGGGCCCCATCGCCGGATCACCAGGCCGGTAATACGGAATGACCGGAAGCCGCCGCCCCACGCGCATGACGAAGTAGGGCGTCAGCGGCGGAATAGGATTGTCAGGATCGACGTCCGGCAGGCACGCGATCGCCGTAGCCATGGTGGAATGAAGATGGACGACCGCACCCGCATCCGGCCGAGCCTGGTAGACAGCCTTGTGCATGAACACCTCTTTCGAGGGCCTGTCCCCGCCGATATGGGCGAAGCTAAGGTCGAGCTTGCTGATCCCGGCGGCATCGAGGCGGCCAAGACATGAGTTGGTGGGCGTCATCAGGTAGCCATCGGAAAGGCGTACACTGATGTTCCCAGCGCTGCCGACGGAGTAGCCGCGGGCGAACAGGCTGGCCGCGAGCGCGACAAGCAGATCGCGCGTCTCATCCTCGGTCATTGCGGTGCCGTCTCGAAGGCGTTCAGGAAGAAGTCGCGCCCACCAAAATTGCCGCTCTTGAGCGCGACGAGCATCGGCGGCCCGGCGCCCTCCGCAAGCGTCCACGGCACGCCGGGATCGATCTCCTGGCCGATGCTGAGCCGCTGGATGCCCAGCGCACCCACAACGGCGCCGCTGGTCTCGCCGCCGGCCACCACCAGGCGGCGTACCCCGGCGTCAACGAGCCCGATCGCGATGCGCGCCATCGTCTCCTCCACCAGCGCCCCGGCAGCGTCGCGGCCAAGCTTCGCCTGCAGCGCCGCGACCTTGTCCGGCGGCGCGCTCGCCGCAATCACGACGGGCGTGTCGGACAGCCTGCCCTCGGCCCAACCGAGTGCCTGTGCCGCAAGGGCAGCGGCGTCGGGTGTGGCAAGCGCATCGAGCTCGAGCGTAGGCAGGCGGTCCCGCGCAGCCCCGATCTGGAACAGCGTGGCCCGCGAGCAAGAGCCAGCCAGCACGGCGGCGTGGCCGGCAATGACCGGAAGTGCGCCAGCCTCCGTGCTGTCCAGCAGCCCGGCACGACGGAAGTTCTCCGGCAGGCCCATGGCAACACCGGACCCCCCGGTGATCAGCGCATGGTTGGCGGTGGCCTCCCCCATCGCGACCAGATGGCGGTCCGCGGTCGCATCGACGATGGCGTAACGACGCCCCTGTTCGCGCAGCGCCGAAAGCGAAGTACGGATCGCGCCGGCACCCTGATCGACGGTGGCGAAGCTAATGAGGCCAACGCCGCCCTCGGTCTGGCGGGAAAGGACACGGACAAGGTTCGAATCACGCATCGGCGTCAGCGGATGGTCCTGCATGCCGCTCTCGTTGAGCAGCACCTGGTTCACGAACAGATGGCCCTGGTAGACGGTCCGCCCGTTGGTGGGAAAGGCAGGGCAGGCGATCGCGAAGCCGCATCCCAGCGCATCGATGAGCGCGTCCGCAACGGGCCCGATGTTGCCATCGTCGGTGCTGTCGAAGGTGGAGCAATACTTGAACAAAAACTGCCGGCACCCGGCCTGCTGCAACCAGGCCAGCGCCGCAAGGCTCTGCCGGACCGCGTCGCCCGGCGCGATGGTCCGAGACTTCAACGCCACGACGATGGCGGCGGCGTCCGGGACCGGAGCGTCCGCAACCGGGACACCGATGAGCTGCGTCGTGCTCATCCCGTTGCGCACGAGCATGCTGGCAAGGTCGGTGGCACCTGTGAAGTCGTCGGCGATGCAGCCTAGAAGGGGCATTCGTCTAATCCTGGATAAGGGCAAGAAAGGCACGCGCCTGTTGCGGCCACCCGGGCATCGCAAGCCCGGCCTGCCAGGCTCCCTCGGCCAGGGTGGCGCGAAGCGCGTGGTCGAACACGGCACGACGAAGACATTTGGAAAAGGTGATGGGGTCGTCGGGCGGGCAAAGAATGCCAGCAGTCGAGGGCACCGTGGCAGGGATGCCGCCGACCGTGGTCGCGACGACCGGGATGCCGCGGCGAAGGGCTTCGGCAATCCCGGCGGGATGGCCCTCCCAGGAAGGGGCGAGCGCAAAAAGCCCGGCCCGAGCCCATTCGGACTCAAGCGCAGCGTCGGTCGGATCGGCCAGCAGGGTGACCCGCCCGCCCAGCGCCAACTCGTCGACCAGCGCGGCAAGGGCGTGCGCATGGACAGGCTCACGCCCGGCGTCCCCGGCGATGGTCAGGGTCCAGTCGAGATCGGTAAGGCGGCCAAGGGCCTGCAGCAGCCGGTCATGACCCTTGCGTCGCGTCAGCACCCCGGCAGCCAGGATATGTGTCGGTGGACGGGCCGAGGCCCGGCTGCGTGGAAGGTCGGGCTGCCCGGGCAGCAGGACCGGCGGCCGGTCCAAACCATAGTCGGCGGCAAGGCGCGCCGCCACCGGATCGCTCGTCGCGATGACCCGGCGGAACCGCGGCAGCAGCCGTTGCTCCGCCGCATGAACGCCGTCGCGCGCGGCGGCATCCCGGCCGGCGCGGGCGCCGACATGGTGGACAACGACGGCAGCGTCCGCCGCGACGAGCCAATCAGCGTGGGGTTCGAGGTCCGGGAGCAGAAGCCCGTCGACCATGGGGCGTGCGCCGTGGGGAAGCGCTGCGGCGTCGTGACGGAGATCGACGGTATGCCCAGCCGCGCGAAGCGCAGGGATCAGCCCGGCGTTGAAGCGGCTGCCACCGCCGGCCGGGTCCGGCGACGGGGTGAGAAAGACGAAGTGCATGGCGATGTCAGTACCACGCCGAGGCGGCCGGCAACAGGGTGGCGCCCGCCAACGCACGGCACCAAAAAGCAGCGGACTTGTAGGCTGCTATGCCTCTCGGCACCGCACCGTCGTATCGCCCGGCGATCAACGACCGGTGCCGCTTGTGCCAGAAGCGCGCAGCGCCTCACAAAACGATGTTTCACCGATCACGAAGGAAACGGAACGAAAGCAAATCGCTCCTCGTATCCTCCTCTTCCTCTCGGTGCCCTCTGTGCGAACTGGTTCTCGCCAGCCCTGCCGCTCGACCGCACCCCCTCGCCATCATGCCCGAAGCTGGAGCGCCATGGTGGTAAGCTCGGTCCGGTGGGTGCCCGTGGCGGCATAGCGCACCGGGCCGGGTTGGGTGCGCCGCGCGGCATGGGCGACCATGGCAAGGATGCGCCCCTGTGTTTCGATCGCCGCGGCAAGCAGCGTCCGGTTCTGCTGGACAAGGCCGCGCAGGTCGGTCGCCACGGCGGGCTCGATGCGGATGGCCGCAAGGTTGCCGGGCAGTGCTGCCTGGAACGCGGCGATCGCGGCCTGCTTGTCGCTGACGCACCGCGCGGCGGCGGCGGCGTCGTTGTTGAGCAGGTGGGCGTTCTCTTCACGCAGCAGCGCGGCGAGGCTGCGGGCGGCGTCGTTGGGGGTCATTTCGCGTTCTCCTGGATGCGGATCATCTGGGCCATGACGGGGCGGGCGAGGCCAAGGCCGCCATGCGCGGCGATGCCCTTGGCCAGTTCGTTGGTGAGCATCGGTTTCCAGGCGGCCTCCGCCTCGCCGCCACCGAACAGCCCGTGCGCAGTGTCGACGGTGTTGAAGATGGGAGTCAGCAATTCTGTCAGCGCCATCGCCTCGAACTGCTTCGCGGTGGCAGCGATCTTCGCCACCTGGGCGGAGGGCAGGCTCGTTTGCGGCGCGGCGGCCGCCAGGATGGTGTTCACCGCAGCACCAGGTCGGCCTGGAGGGCGCCCGCCGCCTTGATGGATTGAAGGATGCTGATCATGTCGCGGGGCCCCACGCCGAGGCTGTTGAGGGAGCCAACGAGATCACGCAGCGTGACGCCCCCCTGAAGGATGCCGAGGCGGCGGTCCGACTGGGTGTCGACCTGGATGTTGGTGCGGGGCGTCACGACGGTCTGGCCATTCGAAAGGGGCCCGGGCTGGCTCACCTCGGGCGTTTCCGAAACCCGGATGGTCAGGTTGCCCTGGGCGATGGCAACGGTGCTGATACGCACGTTGGCGCCCATGACGATGGTGCCGCTGGCCTCGTCGATGACGACGGTCGCAGGGCTGTCGGGGGTGACGCGCAGATCTTCGATGCGGGCAAGGACATCGAGAGGGTCGCGGCCCGACAGGGGGATGGTCACGGTGCGCGGATCGATGGCACGCGCGCCGCCGCCGATCGTCGCGTTGATGACGTCCGCCATGCGACGTGCAGTGGTAAGGTCCGGGTTGCGCAGACCGAGGCGAAGGGCGGGAATCGCGCCGGCGGGCGTGCCGGCTCGGGTCTGCCCGAACTGATACGGGACTTCGCGCTCGACGGTGGCGCCGTTGGAGATCTTGGCCGCGGTGGGGATGTTGCGGGTGACGGAGGCCCCTTGACCCTTCGCAGAGATGGCGCCGGTCGCAAGCGTCCCCTGCGACACCGCGTACACCTCGCCGTCGGCGCCAAGCAGGGGCGTGACGAGAAGGGTTCCGCCGGTAAGGTCCTTCGCGTCGCCCAGGGCGGAGACACTGACATCGATCCGGCTGCCGCTGCGCGCAAACGCCGGCAGGCTTGCCGTGACCATCACGGCCGCAACGTTCTTGGTCTGCAGCTTGGCCTCCTGGTCTCGGGTGTTGACGCCAAGCCGCTCGAGCATCCCGATCAGCGACTGACGGGTGAAGACGGCGCTGTCGAGCCGGTCCCCGGTGCCGTTCAGACCGACGACAAGGCCATAGCCGACGAGCTGGTTCTCGCGGACCCCCTCGACGTCGGCGATGTCCTTGATGCGGACCTGCGCATGGGCAGGAACGATTGCGACCACAACCGCGATCAGAGCGGCGACCAGACAAACGCCGGATTTCCAGGTTGTTAACGCTTGCCGGTCCATGGTGCCTCCTGTGCCCTGGCTTCTCCGCAAGCCATGTGCCACGGCCGACAGCCCGGGTTTACTGGGTTCTCAGGATCCAAAGATCGGCAAAAGCTGCCGGGCGGCAGCAAAGGAGAGGCCGGGTGACGTTCCAGGTGGGGCAGGTTGGCAGTGTCGGGATAGTGCGGCCGGCGCAGAACCGGGCGCGTGGCAATGCCGGGTTTCAGGTCCCGGAAGGTGGGGCAGGGCTGGCGCCCGCGGGGGGCGTGGGCCCGGTGTGCACGCCGTCGATGCTGGCCTTACAGGAGGAGGAAGAAGGCCAGGTCGCGGACCGCGACGCCCGGCGGCATGGCCAGGCGATGCTGGCAGCGCTGGCGGCGTTGCAGCGCCTGGCCCTTGGCGACGGCTCGGCAGACGGCGCGCTGGAGCAGCTGGCATCGTTGGTGCGGGCAACACCGGATGCGGCAGACCCCCGCCTGGCTGCCGTGCAACGGGCGATCCAGGTGCGCGTGGCGGTGGAACTGGCGCGCGGCCGGGCTGCGGCGCGTGGGTGACAGTGGCAGCCTGCTTTGCGACAGACTGTTGACAGCTTGCATCAACCCCTTGGCGACACTCCATCGCCTCGATATAAGCCCGGAACTATCGCTCTGCGGTCAACGCAAAGTGAGGCCACGCTGAGGATCGCCGCGAATGATGATCACGCTGCCCCCCGACTATCGGCCCTCGGACGCGGAAGAGTTTATGAACCCGATTCAGGTCGAGTTCTTCCGCCAAAAGCTGCTCCGCTGGCGGGCAGACCTCCTGCGTGAGGCGGATGGCACCCTCGCAAGCCTCTCCGAAGGCGGCATCCACGAGGCCGACGTCACGGACCGCGCCAGCGTCGAAACCGACCGCGCCATCGAACTCCGCACCCGCGATCGCGCCCGCAAGCTCGTCTCGAAGATCGACCAGGCCTTGAACCGCATCGACAACGGCACCTACGGCTACTGCGAGGAATCGGACGAACCGATCAGCCTGAAGCGCCTTGAGGCCCGCCCAATCGCAACGATGTCGCTGGAAGCGCAGGAGCGTCACGAGCGCATGGAACGCGTGCACCGCGACGACTGAACGTCATGCCCACGCCTGGCCCGGCCATTCACGCCGATCCGCGCACCACCGAAGTGCCAGCGTGCGCGCAAACCCGCCAAATAACCGCGTCAGGTGTGGTGTGGCAGCCCGCTCAAATCAGGCGGTCTGCCACCCCTGCTGCTCCTGCCAATCCGGCTCCAACTCGCTGAAACGGCCCAGCCCGAACGACGTGACATCGGCAAACCCGCAGGCGCCGTCCAGAACCAGGTCCCGGATCGCATGGCCGGTCGCAGGCGAAAGGCCGAACCCGATGCTGGAAAGACTGGCAACCAGCGCATTGGGCGCCGTCGGCAGGAAATCCATCACCGGCCGCCCATCGGGCGTGTTCTCCACGATGCCCGCCCAGCTGCGGATGATCCGCGCATGGGCCGCACGCGGCAGCAGCTCGGCCAGCCGCGCCCCGATGTTCTGCATCAGCGGCGTGCTCGCCCGCGGCGGCACCGTGTTGGTGGACACATCCAGCCATTCATGCGGCCCCCCGCCATAGGCAAGGTTGCCGCGAAGCGTCTGCCGCCCATAAAGCCCGTTCCCGTCCACCCCACCCAGCGGCATCAGCGGCAGGGGCTCCGTCACGATCATCTCCGCCCGCGCCGCGACCATCGGCACGTCCGTCCCCAGCATGCGGGCCAACCGCCGGGTCTGCGGCCCGGCGGCGATCACCAGCTTCTGGCACCTGAAAACACCCTGGTCCGTGACCACCGCGGTCACACGGCCATTCGCCGTCTCGAACCCCTCGACGGCCGTATGCTGGCGAACCCGGCCGCCAAGGTCCTGCAGCGCCCAGGCATAGGCCTGCACGGTCCGATGGGGATTGGCATGCCCTCCCCAATGATACAGGTGCCCCGCATAGCAATCCGGGCCGGCCAGCGGAACCAGCTCGGCGATCTGCTGGGCGTCGAGAACGTCCGTCTTGAACCCCTGCCGGGCGGCGTTCGACGGACCAAGCTGGTAGACGGCCCATTGCTCGGCAGAACGGGCGATCCGGATGCGATGCCGCTGGAACTCGGTCGGATAGCCGAGCAGCTCGTCCATCTGCGGCCAAAGCCGCTGCTCCTCCCGGAACAGCGGGCTGAAATGGTGACTGCACCCGCCCCCGTTGCGCCCGGACGCCTCCCAGGCCACCAACCCCTTGTCCATCACCATCACATCGACGCCATCCCGCGCCATCCACCAGGCCGCCGACAGCCCCGTCGCACCACCGCCGATGACGATGACGTCCGCACCCGAACCGGTCATTCGCTGCCTCGCGTGCCGTCGTTGCGGGACGCGGCGGTGTACTTGGCCGGAAGGTCCCAATGCGCCCGGTATTGCGATTTCATCCCGAACCACACGTCCCAGTGTTCGCGCACGCCGGGGTCTTCGCCAGTGGGCGCCGCGCGGCTGAGCGGGATCGGGCGCACCGGCGCACGATGGGTGGCAAGCGGAATCTCGCCAAGCGGACGGTCACTCGCAATGGCCAGCAGCGCCGCCACCTGGTCGCGGCACCGCCGTCCCTGGCAAAGCCCCATCCCCGCCCGCGTCAACCGCTTGACCTGGTCCGGATTGGGCGGCCCATTCCCAAGCAGGCTCGCAAGGTCGGTGTCATTGCGCAGCCTGGGCTTGGCATCGAGATACCGCGGCGGCCGAATTTCGAGGATCTCGCGGGCGGTGACGTCCTCGCACTGGCAGACGCAGGGATCGCTCCCCGCCCCAAGAACGGCGCTACGCACCCAGTCGAGCCGATAGGTCGCCGGGTCATAGGCCGCGGCGGGCGCTGCCGGCCCGCTTTCAATCAGCGCAGCGCGACGACCCTCCGTAGCCGCAATGCCGGGATCGCGGCTCTTGGCGGGCCAGATGCCGGCGCAGTCGCCAGCGGCCGAGATCGCCGCGACGGTGGTCCGCCCCGCCGGGTCGAGCACCGGCACATGCCCGCCCCGATCGGGATCGTAGCCGATACGGCAGGTTGCGCTGTCGAGCAGCTCGATCAGCGGGATGGTCCCGACGGCAAGGATAACGGTGTCGCACGCAATGCGCGTCTCGCCGCCGGGCCCGCGAAGGATCAGGGCCGTGACGCCGTCCGGGCCACCTTCGGCGCGCAGCACGTGGTGGTCGGTCAGACAAGGGTGCGCGCCGGGATGTTCCAGGGCACTCCCCCCAGGCTCGACGATCGCGGCAATGGTCACCCCGGCAGCGGCCAGGGCGGTCGCGCCGGCAATGGCCTCGGCGGTCGTCCCCAAAACGACGGCCCGGCGTGCATCGAGCGCGCCATAGCGGCCAGCCAGCAAGGTCGCCGCCTCCATGCCCATAACACCCGGCTGCGCCCACCCGTCGAAGGCGAGCCCCATGTCCCGCCGCCCGGTGGCAACGATGATCCGGTCCGCCTGGATCAGCCAGGATCGGCTGTCATCGGCGACCCCCGCCACCGGCCCTGGAAGATAACCGACGCTGGGCCCGTTGGCATACAGACCCCAGCAGATCGTGCCGAGGCGAAGATCCACGCCGGCATCGAAGGCCCGTTCGATGGCGGGGTCGCTGGCGATGAACGCCTCCGTCATGGCACCGCGGTTTCGCGCCGCGCCCGTCATGCGCCCGCCGAAGAAGTGCGGGATGTCGTCGCCCATGGTCTCGGCGGGAACCGGGTTCTCGTCGATCACCATCACCCGCACCCCGCGCTCGGCGGCAGCCAACGCGGCGGCAAGCCCGGCATGCCCGCCGCCGATCACAAGAAGCTCGACGCGTTCCTCGATCGGAAGCTCTGCGCCGGCAATGGAAACAGGATCACGGAAAGTCATCAGAGTACCTTGTCGAGGAAGTCGCGGGTGCGGGATTCAGCCGGGGCGCCGAACAATTTCTCGGGCGGCCCGTCCTCGACCAGCAGGCCGCCATCGGTGAAATACACATGGTCGGCCACGCGCCGCGCAAACCCCATCTCATGCGTGACAAGAATGCAGGTCATGCCCTCCGCCGCCAAGGCCTGGATCGTGAGAAGCACCTCTTTCTTCGTCTCCGGGTCCAGTGCCGCAGTCACCTCGTCGAACAGCATGACCTTCGGGTTCATGGCCAGCGCCCGCGCGATCGCAACACGCTGCTGCTGCCCACCAGACAGCTCGCCGGGGTAGTGGCCCGCCTTGTCCGACAGGCCGACCTTGGCAAGCAGCCCCTCGGCGCGCGTACGAACATCGGCACGGTCCTGCTTCAGGACATGGATTGGTGCCATCATGACGTTCTGCAGCGCCGTGCGGTGCGGAAACAGGTTATACTGCTGGAATACGATGCCCACGTCACGCCGCAGCGCGATGCGGTCCAGCTTCGGGTCGGTCACGCTGCGGCCGGCCAGCCGGATGCTCCCGGCGCTGCACGGAACCAGGCCGTTGATGCACCGAAGCAGCGTGCTCTTGCCGGACCCGGACGGCCCTATGATGCAAACGGTCTCCCCCCGCCGTACCGAAAACGATACGCCGCGCAGCACGTGGTTCGCGCCGAACCGGGCCTCGACCCCGTCCAGCACGACGATCCCATCCATTATTTGGAAAGCTTCTCGTGCATCTCCACAAGGTAGGGGCTCGCGGAAATTCCCCACTTCTTCTCCAACTCCAGCAGCTTGCCGGATTTGTGCCAACCCACTGACATATCGTGCAGTAGAACGCCGAACGGGCCCGCCGTGTCGTCGAGGCGAACCCCGATCGCCCAAAGCTGCGGGTCCTCGGATTGCAGCGGCATCGTGTACCCCGCCCATTTCGGGTCGTTGCCCGACAGGGTCGACTGGATCAGCGTGTCGTCGAACAGGAACGCCGCGCAGTTGCCGCCGGCAAGCGCATTGAGCGCGTCGGGCACCGCGGGAAACACCACCAGCTCCGGCCCATACAGCTGCGAGACCCGGCGGTTGTAATACGCACCCTGCACCGCACACACCTTGCGGCCGCGCAAATCCTCCCACTTGGCGAACTTCGCCGACGGCGGCGCCATGATGTTGGTGCCCCCCGCGTAGTAGTTCGGCTCCACCATGCCGATGACCTTCCGACGCTCGGCGGTGTCGCCCATCGTCGCGATCACCATGTCGATCCGCCCGCCGCGCAGGAACTCCATACGGTTGGCCGCGGTCACAGGGATCAGCTCCGTCGTCACGCCCAGCCGGCTCGCAATATCGCTGATGAGGTCTTCCTCAAGCCCGACGATCTTGCCGGAAGGGTCCAGGAAGCCCCACGGCTTATAGTCGTTCTTGACCCCCACGATCAGCGTGCCGCGCGCCTTGATGGCGGCCAGCGTGTCTTCCGCCAAAGCGGGCGAGCCGGCCATGAGTGTCGCGAGGATAAGGAGCAACGATCGCATGGCGGCCTCACCTGTGTTGAAGCGCCGACGCTCGGGGCTGGGGCAGGTCTCGTGTTGATCGGGAGCGACGTAGGGTGGCGTGGGAGCGACTTGCCCGCGGATCGTGCCACGGTTTGGACCCACTGCACCAACCCTCGCCACCCCAATCCGCGGGCGCGGGCCAGGTGGCGATGAGATCGCGGATGCGGGTCCCGAGTTGGTCCATGGCGAAGGGCTTGGTCACGACGTGCATGCCGGGACCCAGGTGCCCGTGGCTGAGAACGGCGCTCTCGGCATAGCCGGGTATGCACCTTCAGACCCGGGCGGCTGGTGCGGGCCGCGTCGGCCGCCTCGCGCACGAAGGTCAGTTCGTCCGTCGGTCACTCGCGGACCGACTCGTGGTGCAGATACATAAAGACGACGAGACCCTCGCGCTCGGTCACCGGCGCGCTGAAAAGCGGGACACGGCGACACCTTTCAAGTCCAATCTATCGGGCGGCAAATGTCGATCTCCCGGTCGCTCTCGGTTCTGGCCGATAACAGGGGCTCGGCACGGGATGAGTTCCCCGGATTTTCGGCATGCCCGCCCGATCGCATCGATGAACCCCGCGTGCATGCCGGGGTGTCGGTGGCGCGGCTTGCGGAATGCCGTCGCGGGCCGCATCAAGGTAGCCGTGGTGAGTGGGTTGGACGGGGCGATGGACCAGGGTGGCGCAGTGACGACGGGCATGAACGAACGGCCAGGGCCCCGGCCGGCAAACCCGCGATTCGGGTCCGGACCATGCGCGAAACGTCCGGGCTGGTCGCTGGCCGCTCTGGACGGCGCGTGGCTGGGCCGCAGCCACCGCGCCGCAGGACCGAAGGCGCGCATCGCGGAGGTGATCGACCGCTCCCGCGCCGTCCTGGAACTGCCGGCCGACTGGGTCCTGGGGGTGGTTCCCGGGTCCGATACCGGTGCGTTCGAAATGGCGATGTGGTCGCTGCTGGGGCCGCGTCCAGTGGACATCTTCGCGTTCGAGACGTTCTCCAAAACCTGGGCGCAGGACGTGGTGAAGCAGTTGCGCCTCGTCGGAACCCGGGTCCTGGAGGCACCGTATGGACGCCTGCCCGACCTCGCGGCCGTCGAGCCGTCGCACGACCTGGTGCTGACCTGGAACGGCACCACCTCCGGCGTCCGGATGCCATCCGGCGACTTCATCGACCCGGCGCGCGACGGCCTGGTCATCTGCGACGCCACCTCCGCCGCGTTCGCCATGCACCTGCCATGGGACCGCCTCGATGTGGTCACCTGGTCCTGGCAGAAGGTCCTCGGCGGCGAGGCCGCGCACGGCATGCTGGCCTTGTCCCCGCGCGCCGTGGCACGCCTGGAAAGCCACGTCCCGGAATGGCCGCTGCCGAAAGTGTTCCGCCTGACCAGCGGCGGCAAGCTGAACGCCGGCATCTTCAGGGGCGATACGATCAACACACCCTCGATGCTGTGCGTCGAGGACGCGGTGGACGGCCTCCGCTGGGCCGAAGGTGTCGGCGGGATCGACGGCCTGGTGGCCCGCAGCGAGGCCAACCTGGCAGCGGTCACGGCCTGGGTCGCACGCAGCGGTTGGGCGGCATTCCTGGCACAGGATCCAGCCAGCCGGTCCTGCACGGCGATCTGCCTGACGATCGTCGCACCCTGGTTCGTGGCGCTGCCCGTGGACGCGCAATGGGCCGTGGTCAAGCGCATGACGGCAGCGCTGGAGGCGGAGGGCGTGGCCTTCGACGTGGTAGCCCACCGCGATTCCGGCCCGGGCCTGCGAATCTGGGGCGGCGCAACGGTCGAAACCAGCGACATCGCCGCCCTGCTGCCCTGGCTGGATTGGGCGTTCCACTCTATGACCCCCGCGCCATGACCGAAGATCCCGTCCCCAACCCGGCCCTGCTGCCAACCGGCCTCGTCGACCTCCTCCCCCCCGAGGCAGAAGCAGAGGCCATCGCGGTCGGCCGTCTGATGAAGGTGTTCCACAGCCACGGCTACGAGCGCGTGAAGCCGCCGCTGGTCGAGTTCGTGGACGGCCTCCTGGCAGGCACGGGTACGGCGATGAACGAGCAGACCTTCCGCCTGATGGACCCCGACACGCACCGCATGCTCGGCCTGCGGGCGGATATGACGCCGCAGGTGGCCCGCATCGCCGGCACCCGCCTGGCAGGACGCCCCCGGCCCCTCCGGCTGAGCTACGCCGGCCCCTGCCTGCGCGTGCAGGGCAGCCAGATCGACCCGAACCGCCAGGTGGAGCAGGCAGGGATCGAGCTGATCGGCCCCGATACCGCGACGGCAGATGCCGAGATGGTGCTGCTGGCCGCCGAAGCGCTGGAGGCGCTGGGCGTCAGCCGGATCAGCGTCGACCTGACGATGCCGCGCCTGGCGTCGGCCCTGCTGGACGAAGCGGCCATCACAGGCGCGGCGCGTATCGCTCTCACCCATGCGCTCGACCGCAAGGACAGTGCGGCGGTCGCCGAACATGGCGGCGCGATCGCAGGATTGCTGACCGACCTGCTGCTGTCGGCAGGACCGGTCGAGCCGGCTCTGAAAGTGCTGCAGGCGGCGGTGCTCGGCCCGGTGCCGGCCGCGATGCGCACCCGTCTGCGCGACGCGGTGGCCGTCGTGCGGGCACGCGCGCCAGCCCTGCGGCTGACCCTCGATCCCCTCGAATTCCGCGGTTATCGCTATCACACCGGCCTCTGCCTGACCGTATACTCACAAAGCCGCGCTGAAATGCTGGGCCGCGGCGGCCGGTATGTCTCGGGCGAAGAGGCGGCGACGGGGCTGAGCCTGTTTCCGGACGCGATCCTGCGGGTCTGTCCGCCAGCCCCGGTGCGACCACGGGCCTTCCTGCCCTGGGGGGCGGCGGACCAGGCCGGCGCCGCATTGCGGGCCGAGGGCTATGCGACGATCACGGCCCTGGGCCCGGCCGACGCACCGCTGCACGAGGCAGCCCGGCTGGGCTGCACCCATATTCTGCGGGACGGCGCCGCCGTGCCCCTAAAGCTGGAGAGCTAAATGGCCAATGTCTGCGTGATCGGCGCGCAATGGGGCGACGAGGGCAAGGGCAAGGTGGTGGACTGGCTCGCCAGCCGCGCCGAGATCGTCGTGCGCTTCCAGGGCGGCCACAACGCCGGCCACACGCTGGTGGTCGGCAACCAGACCTATCGACTCAGCCTCCTGCCCAGCGGCCTCGTCCGCGGCAAGCTCGGCATCATCGGCAACGGCGTCGTGATCGACCCAGAGGCGCTGCTGGCCGAAATGGACCGGGTGCGCGCGCAGGGCCTGGCCGTCGGTCCGGACACGCTGCGCATCGCAGAAAACGCGGTGCTGATCCTCCCCGTCCATGGCGCGCTGGACCGCGCGCGCGAAGCCGCCCGCGGCGAGAAGAAAATCGGCACCACCGGCCGCGGCATCGGCCCCGCCTACGAGGACAAGGTCGGCCGCCGCGCCATCCGCATGTGCGACCTGGCCGAGCCCGACACGCTCTCGGACAAGCTCGACGAGCTGCTGCTGCACCACAACACGCTCCTGACCGGCCTGGGCGCCCCCCCCGTCGAAAAGCAGGCCATGCTGGACTGGCTGATGGCACTCGCCCCCCGCATCCTGCCCCATGTGGAGCCGGTCTGGGAACGGCTCGACCAGGCCCGCCGCGCCGGCACCCGAATCCTCTTCGAGGGCGCGCAGGCCGTGATGCTCGACGTCGACCACGGCACCTACCCCTTCGTCACCAGCAGCAACACCATCGCCGCCACCGCCGCAGGCGGCTCCGGCATCGGCCCGGCATCGGTCGGCTTCGTGCTCGGTATCGCCAAGGCATACACCACCCGCGTCGGCAGCGGACCCTTCCCGACCGAGCTGTTCGACGAAACCGGCAAGCTGCTGGGCACCCGCGGCCATGAGTTCGGCACGGTCACCGGCCGGCCGCGCCGCTGCGGCTGGTTCGATGCCGCACTGGTCCGCCAGGCCTGCAAGGTCGGCGGCGTCCAGGGGCTCGCTTTGACGAAGCTCGACGTGCTCGACGGCCTGGAAACGCTGCAAATCGGCGTAGGCTACGAGATCGGCGGACAGCGCTTCGCCCACCTCCCGGCCGGCCAGGCGGCGCAGCGCGAAGCAAAACCGGTCTACGAAACCATCGAGGGCTGGAAAGACAGCACCCGCGGCGCGCGAACCTGGGGAGAGCTGCCGGCCCAGGCGATCAAATACGTCCGCCGCATCGAGGAGTTGGTCGAAACCCCGGTGACCCTGCTGTCCACAAGCCCGGAACGGGACGACACGATCCTGATGCGCGACCCCTTCGAGGGATAAGTCGCCCGAAGCGGCCGAATAGGAACGCCCGCCTAGTCAGCCCGCCTCGCAGCCCGATCGCTCGCATACCAACGCTACCCCTTGACTTGAACAAGGGAATAGTGTCCTAATAGATCATGGCGAACACCACCCCTCCCGCGATGCAGCGCCGCCTCCTGGACCTTCTCCTGGCGGCCATCTACGGCATGGCCGACACCCTGTTCCCCACCCTTCAGACCATCGCCCACACCCCCAACCGCCCCTGGGTCGAACGCACCCGCTTCACCAACCGCTTCTGGGCCATCATCCGCGAACTCATCGCCCTCACCGCAACCTTCCACCAACAAGCCAACCTCATCCGCGCCATAGCCGGCTGCGACCTCCTCCCACCCC